>CALWBW010000046.1 GCA_944376195.1 uncultured Clostridia bacterium
CCCTGCAGCTTCAGCGGTCTCCCGCAATAGAGTTTTATCACGCAGAATCCGCATATATTCTTCCACATGTGCAGCCGTCGGCGTAACCTCCATCAACTGCATAAGGTATGAGCGGCCATTTGCATCATCAAAAAGCCCGTTCTCCTTCAGTTTTTCCAACACAGTAACCGGGTCAATCGTTTCTCCCGAAAGGAACATGGAGACAAAAGTTTCAAATATCGCACGATTCTGCGGATAATAAAAATCGTTTGCCCGAAGCTGTTCGATTACAAGTGCAATACACTCGGCATCGATCAGCATGGATCCAATCACCGCCTGCTCTGCCTCCGCACTGGAAGGCATCGCACGGGTATTCCATTCCTCCAAACGCCTTCACTCCCCCGTCGTCCGATCCAACTTTTATTCTGTGACAGTCAAATAAAATTTCCCCGTCACTTGCGGGAAGAGCTTTACCTTTACCTCATAATTGCCGAAATTTTTGATCGGTTCATCCAGGGCTATTTTCCGATGATCAATTTCAATATTTTTCTGTTCCAGCATTGCTTCCGCAATTTCACGTGCCGTTACGGCCCCATAAAGCTTCCCGTTTGCGCCGGCCTTCACCTGAATCCGGACCGTAATCCCCTCCAGATCCTTTGCTAAAAGGCGTGCGCGAGCAAGATCTTCCTCAGCACGGCGGCGAACCGCTTCGTCATGCTGTTCCATCGCGTTTAAAATATCACGCGTCGCTTCTGCTGCCAGTTTTCTCGGAAGCAAATAATTTCGAGCATATCCATCGGAAACATTCAAAAGTTGTCCTTTTTTTCCTTGTCCCCGTACATCCTGTAACAATACTACTTTCATCAGTCAAATCGCGGCAAAGCCGCTCTCCTTTCTTTAAATCATGCTATAATAAGCGTTAATGGAAGCTTTTAATTCGTCTATCACTTCGGGAACAGGACGATCGCCCGGCTGAGCCCCCGCTTCCATCATGCTGCCTCCGCCGCCCATCCGTTCCAGGACGATCTGAACATTGATTTTCCCAAGCGAACGTCCACTGATATGCGTAGATCCACCGAATCGATAGACAACGAAAGACCCCTGAATTCCTTCAATGCACAAAAGTTCATCGGCAGCCTGCGCGGCAATTGCTTTCGGCACTTCCTTTTCCGAATACGCAATGGCAATGCCTGAACGATATTTCTCCGCTGTTTTTATAATGTCACAACGGTCAAAATAATCATTCATGTTATCCGCAAACAGACATTTCACTTCAATCGTGTCTGCTCCGGCACGACGCAGAAATGCAGCTGCTTCAAAAGTACGAACACCGGTTTTCATGGTGAAATTTTTCGTATCCAGCATAATTCCAGCTAACATGCATTCTGCTTCCTGCCGCAGGACATCGCTTGGCGTCAATACATACTGCATCATTTCTGAAACCAATTCGCTTGCCGATGAAGCATAGGGTTCGTGCAGGCTAATCATGGAATTGGAAATAAAATCAGAGGCGCGTCTATGGTGATCGATCACCACGATGCGCTGCGCCGCTTCCAGCACCTGCGGTGCATCGACAAAGCCGGGACGGCTCACGTCCGTGACGACAAGCAGTGCATCCTCTGTCATCAACTCCATTGCACGTTCCCCGCTGATAAACATACTTTGATATTCCGCTACTTCCCGCAGCTTATCATACAACACAGAAGCAGAAGTCGTACGCGGATCATAGACAATATGTACGGGAATTCCCAACTTTCTGCAAATACAGGCTACGCCCACACAGGAACCCAGGCTGTCCATATCCGAATACCGATGCCCCATCGCAATGACTTGGGAAGAACTGCGAATCAAATCTGCAACAGCATTGGAAATCACACGAGAACGCACTTTTGTACGTTTTTCAATCTCCCGCGTGCTTCCACCAAAGAATTCATAAGTCTGCGGATTCTTAATAACCGCCTGATCGCCGCCTCTGGATAACGCCATATCCATTGCAAGCCTTGCTGCCGCGAGATTTTCCGTATAAGTATCTCCCTCGCAGCCAATACCGATCGAAAGCGTGGCGGCCATTCCTGCCGGGGTCTTAATCTTACGAACTTCATCCAAAACATCAAACCGCGTTTTTACGCAGTCCGGAAGGTAGCGCTCTTCAAAAACCAGGGTATAATGCTCGTCATTACGCAGACTGATGGCATGCGCCATTTCGCAAAGTTTTGTAATGCAGGATTCAATATTTGCCATCATCAGCGTGCTCTCATAACTGGAAAGATTTTTCGAGAGTTCCTCAAAATTATCTACTTGAACCAACGCAACGACCGGGCGAATCAAATTTAACTCTTTCACCAATTCCATTTCATGCGACACATCAATGAATGTCAGTGTGCAGATATTCTCGTATCCTTCCGTACGAGATGCATCACCATAAATCCGAAACGCAGCGTCACCGCACGTCACCGTAATACTTTCACGATTTCCCGCTGCCAACTCATGCAAATCGGCCAATTGAAAATCATCAAATGCTTCTGTAATTCGGAGATTTTCAATGTTGGTATACTTGATAATCAACTCATTGAAATGTTCATTTCCCCAGATAATTTCGCCATCATCAATATGAACCACAGCAAGAGGCAATGGAAAATCCGCAACAGCCAAGCTTCCGGCAGAGTTTACCTCCATCGTGACAGATTCCATATACTGAATAATTTCGCGCCTACGACGATGGCTAAAATAACGATAGAACAACCACAAGACAACGACGACGGCTACCTCCGCCACTCCGACGAGGATTCCATGAAAGAAAAATCCGATAATACTGAAAATCAGCATAAAAAGGAAAAATATGTCGTATCCCGGTTCGGCCAATCTTCTGATTTTCTTATCCGTCAAACAGCTCACCGTCCTTTCCCGATTTTTAAAGAAACAGCAATTAGCGTATTCGCAAACTAATTACCGCAATAAAAAACAAGGGGATTGCAAAAAACTACCACACAAAAACATCTATCACAATATTGTACATAATATTATAACAAGAAATCACAATAACCGCAATCCTGTTTCATAAAAAATATCATTGGAATTCAAGCATATAAAACAATAAAAATTTACCGTACTAAAAAGGCGAAAGCTACACGCTTTCGCCTTTTTTCGCAATTAGTTGCCCAAAATATTAATCTCCCGGATTGTCTGCGGTTCCACCGGAGAGGTTCCATCCACCTCCACACGGGAAATCAAATCACAATTGATTAAACCAGACGTGATCTTTCCAAAAGCCGCATAATCTCCGTCGTAATAAGTACGGTTCTCCAACAAAATAAAGAACGTGCCATAGCCGGAATCATTATCACCATCTACGTGAGACATGGAAAGCGTTCCGCGCAGATGGGAAAGCGTATTCTTCCATCCGTTTTCTTCAAATTCGCCACGAATTTTATACGGTGCTTCCTCTCCAGTACCGGAACACTGAATAATTTTATCAGCAATCACGCGGTTAAATGTTGTGCCGTTATAATATCCGCTCTCCGCCAGGGTAACAAAATTCCGTACTGTAATGGGTGCCACCAAAGGATACAACTCCCCTTCAATAACAGAATCATCTTCCATGACAATCTCAAATTTGATCAAGCGGGAAGTGTCATATGGAATTTCAAGATCATTGGGATTTGTAATGACTCGTACCTTTTCCGCGCAGCCCGGCAACAACAGACAAATTGCCAATACGCCAAGGATCGCGACAAATTTTCTGAGTTTTTTCATTTTTCCGCTCATTATTGTGTCCCCCAAGTTGTGAGAATTACATCTTCGCCTGAAGCCGTGCGGCCGTCAACGTGTTCTGCATCAACATTGCAATCGTCATACGTCCCACGCCTCCCGGAACCGGCGTAATATAAGAGGCCTTTTCCGCCACCGGATCAAAGTCCACATCACCACAGATTCCCTCAGGCAAACGGTTGACGCCCACGTCGATCACAACTGCGCCATCTTTCACCATATCTGCCGTTACAAATCGCGGCTTTCCGATTGCAACCACCAAAATATCCGCGCGTCGCGTAACCTCACCGAGATCCCGTGTACGAGAATGGCAAATCGTAACCGTTCCATTTCGAGCCAGCAACAGCATTGCCTGCGGCTTTCCCACTAAATTTGAACGGCCTACTACAACGCACTCACGCCCTGCAATCGGGATTTCGTATGCATCCAGCAGTTCCATGACACCGGCCGGTGTGCAAGGCAAAAATTTTGCATCCCCAACGAAGAGACTTCCGACGTTTTCCGTGTGAAAAGCGTCGACATCCTTGACAGGATCAATCGTATGATTGATTATCGATTCTTCGATATGCGCAGGTAATGGATGCTGCACCAAAATCCCGTGCACGGAAGCATCTGCATTCAATTCCTGCAGAAGAGCAATCAGTTCCTCCTGGGTCGTGCTCTCCGGTAAAGCATATTCTCGTGAAAGAATCCCGCATTTTTCACATGCGATCTTTTTATTCCGCACGTAAACCTGCGAAGCAGGATCCTCCCCTACAATAATTACCGCAAGACACGGTGTAATGCCCGTTTCCTGCACAAACGCTCCCACCTCCGCCTTTACGCGGCGACGCACACGTTTTGAAATCTCACGTCCATCCAGAATCTGCGCGCTCATTTCTGTTCCTCCTGCTCGGAAACCTTTTGCTCTTTTACCTGATCAGAAAGTTCCCCATTTTCTTCTGACTGTTCGGACACAGTTGACGGCTTCTCCTCTTCCTCTCCATAGAACGAAGCGTCATCCTCTTCCGAACCTTCGTCACCTTTCATATAGCCAGCGTTCTCTTCTCCGTTTTCCATACCGACGTAATCAGGCGTGCCGTCCTCATCCTCCTCTTCCGGAAGATCCTCGTCACCGCGCTTGGATTTACGAACACGCTTCGGCAAATAGGGATTTGCAAGCGCTTCCGCATCTTGTTCACGGAACAGATAGAGATATACCAGTACGCCCAACGCTACAATACAAGTGAAGAACCCGAAGAATTGGGAAACACGCAAACCGGTACCGAACAAATACAGGCTGTCCGTCCGCAGGCCTTCGATCAGCCCACGGCCAAATCCATACCAAGCCGTATAAATCAGGAAAATTTCACCGCTGTAACGGCGCTTTTTCGAATAAAAATGCAAAATTACAAAACCCACGACATTCCAAAGAGATTCATACAGGAAACAGGGGTGTACCAGCGCGCCGTTGGAAAGCTGCATAGCCCAGGGAAGATTTGTCGCTGTGCCGTAGGCCTCCTGATTGACAAAATTGCCCCAACGACCGATTGCCTGTCCAATCAAAAGTCCCAGTACGCACAAATCCAACATTGTGCCGACGCGAATCCGTTTAATCAGGCAGAAGACAAGAACCGTTAACACGCCGGCAATAATCGCACCATAAATGGCTACGCCGCCATCCCAAATTTGAAACATCAGCTGCGGATTGCCGTAATAATACTCATCATACATAAAGAGTACATAGTAAGCGCGTGCGCCGATAATGGCAAGCGGAACGGCAAAAATCAGCATGTCCAAAAGATCATCTTTCTTAATGCCGAAATCCTTCGTACGATGGTTACAATAAAGAACTGCGAGTAAAAAACCCACTGCTATGATAATTCCATACCAATAGACATCCAACCCAAACACACTGAATGCCAGACGTTTCACCTCGACAGATATACCCAACCCGGGGAAGCTGATCGTATTCATGTTCTTTTCCTCCCAAAAGCAGTTTTTTGCGGGAATGAAAATAAAAATGCTGAAAATTTGCATTTTCTTTTAAATTTATAGCAAATTTATCAACAAAAAACCGATGTTTTTATTATACCATCGACAGAATATGAAATCAATTGAAAATTCATGAATTTTCCGTTAGGCAAATTCTTTTTTCTGAAATCCTGCGTTGCGCCGCTTCTAAAAAATATGCACGCATTTCTGCAACCCCCAGAATGTCATAAGCAAATCCCTTTCGAATCAATTCCTCTGGAACAAATTCATCATATTTTTCGAAGTATGGGACTTCCTTTTGATAAACCAACTCCAGCGGATCGAAGTCCTGCGCCGCGTTACGAGCCGTTACTTCCCAGAACGTTGCTTCATCTGCTTTCATACGGAATTGTATATAATACGGGCGCGCACTTTCCAACCCGGAAATCTGTAATTCTGCTGCACATTTGATTTTTAAAAATCGTTCGACTGCCAAAAACGCATAGGTCCCGACCCACGGCATCAACGCCCACATGTCTCCGCCCAAGTTCATCAACGGCCGCAGTCCTCCCGTATTTTTCACCAGGTTCCGAACTTCCGCGAGCCTGCGCAGCGCCGCCGGACGCATGTAGGGGAACGTATCCTGTTCATTGAGCAAACGTTCCATACGTTTTAAGATTTTTGTGTGTAAATCACCCGGACACAGACCAAAAAACGCAGGCACCGTACCGTCTACCGGCTCAACAAAAATTAATTTTTTCTTATAATCAATTTCAATATTGATCCACACATGCCCGGCCAACGCGATCCGTTCCCCAAGGGGAGGAGGCTGAACAATTGTGCCGAGTTCCTGGGAGCCACAACGCACTGTAAAAAGCTCGTCCTCCTGAAATACGGCGTAAAATTTATAGGAATTCACCACACGTTCGCCCGCCAGCCCAACGATTAATCCACCTTCCGCCGTTCTCTGTATGTGATCAATTTCCAGCAAATGCAGCAGAAGCTGACGAAAATCCTCCGACGGAATGTTTCGGAAGGGAGAAAGCGTCAGAACCCGGCCAGCCAATTCGTTTGGACGAAGTTCTCCGGAGGTTGCCAACACCGACATGGTTTGATGATAAAGCAAACTATAGGGCAAACGATCGGTTTTCGGCGGTTCTACCCACCGTTCCTCCAAATAAATCTGCACCAGAGAGATAGCCTGCAAAAGTTTCCATGGGATCAATTGCGGAAATGGAGCTGTCGGCAGCGGCATTTCCTCACGTATTACAAACCACATTTCCGGCGGCATATCGCGGCGACCCGTTCTTCCCATTCGCTGTAAAAAGGAACTGACGGTAAACGGGGCGTCTATTTGAAACGCACGTTCCAACCGACCAATATCGATCCCCAATTCCAGCGTGGCAGTGGTACAAGTCGTCAGGCACAAACTGTCATCACGCATATCCGCTTCTGCCGTTTCCCGCAAAGAGGCAGACAGATTCCCATGATGGATCAAAAAACGGTCCGGTTCCCCACGCACGTCACAATAATGGCGCAGCGTGGACGTAACGACTTCGCACTCCTCCCTGCTGTTGGAAAAAACGAGGCATTTGTGTCCTGCTGTATGCTCGAAAATGTACCCAATTCCGGGATCCGCATCTGCCGGGGCACGATCGGTCGGTGGTTCCGGATCTTCAAAAACCTCCTGATACTGCGGGGGCACGGTATGCGGCATTTTTGGCGAAAGAGGATTCTTTTTAACCGTAGGCTTATACTGAAACCCCGTCGTTTCCGTCATGGGGAAATGCTCCATACTGATGCGCCAACGGGTCCCTTTTGCCTCTATCCTCGGCGTTTGCGTTTTTCTTCCCGTACCGGACGCCAGCCACTCCCCCGCCTTTTCCAAATCACCGATGGTAGCCGACAAACCTATCCTGCGCGGAATCACGCCGGTCATCCGTTGCAGGCGCTCCAGCAGGCAAAGAACCTGGGCGCCTCGATCTCCCCGCATGAGAGAGTGCACCTCGTCAATGACGACAAAACGCAAATCACCGAACAAACGGACCAGATCCTGATGCCGGTGACGCAGCATGGCTTCTAAAGATTCCGGCGTAATTTGCAAAATTCCGGAAGGGTGCTTCACCAGCTTATCCTTATGCGAACGATTGACATCGCCATGCCAATGCCAGACGGGGATATCCGCTTCCTCGCATAAATCATTTAAACGCAAAAACTGATCGTTAATCAGTGCCTTTAACGGCCCAATATACAATGCGCCCACCGAAGCGGGCGGGTCTTCATCAAAAAGCGAAAGAATCGGGAAAAAAGCTGCCTCTGTTTTTCCGGACGCAGTCCCGGCCGACAGCAAAAGATGGTCGTCGGTCTCGAACACGACATAACAGGCCGCGGCTTGGACAGCACGAAGCTGAGTCCAGCCATGATCATAAATATATTCCTGAATAAAAGGCGCCAATTTGTAAAATGGATTATCCATACACACCTCCCGGCGTATCTGTCCCTCCACGAGGTCTACCGATTAAAATCATCTTTATCCGATTCTGCCAATTAAAAATGCAATCACTCGGCTTTTTCCCAGCGTTTCCGGACTGAACAACGCCGCATCCCCCACCACAGACGGAAGCAGACGAAAGAGCGCCCATACGGGAAGCGCGATGAGTGCATAACCGACCAAAATGCCCAGCACCAATCCTAAAAGCGTATTAACAGGTCCAACAATTGGAATTCGTTGAAAAAAGGATAACAAATCGATCAAAACACGCAAAATAGCAAAGATTAATGCATAAAAAACGAAAAACAATATCGTCGCCGTCAAAGCTCCGCCGATCATGTCCGTCACCTTCTGGGCGACAAGCGCATTGTCGCTGAAAAGGCTGTCGCTTGCCGGAGCAGCATCCGTTGTCTCCTCCGCAGCAGATGCCGTTTCCTCCTCCGGAAGGAATTCATCACGAATTTTCCCCATCAAGCTCTCCGCCATATCCGCCGCCGAATCCAGCGCACCCAGCATATCTTCCGTCAGATATTTTTCAAAGGAACTTTCCAAAGCGCGTTCCACCATTGGATTTACCACAGTACGCGCCACAAAGGGAGCTGTGTATTGCGTAATGAAATAAGATGAACCCACCGCAACCACAACGGCAACAAGTGTTGCAACGGTTTTAATCAGACCCGTCCTTGCGCACAGATACACACATCCCAAAAATAACGCAATGAGGATCACATCGATCAGAAGTCCGTAATTCATTCGCCCTCCGTTTCAGCACTCCCCGCATCAGCCGATGTACCCGGCCCGTTCGCAAAAGCGGACAGTAGATCCAGATATCCTGCGTCCGATGCATAGATCAGCAACACTTTTCCCTCTTCGTTGACTAAAATATCTCGCACCTGAGAGAGACTCACTTCATCACTCAAAGGCTCCAAAGTACTGTTTAAAAGCTGTACTCCCTGCGTATAAAGAACGGCAATATAGTCTCCACATGCTGCCATTTTGCGGATATCATCACTAGCGTTGGCAACATAGGCTTCCGACGCGTCCGGTGCGAAAAGTACTACTTTTGCGCCGAGACCGGACGTACGGTCCAGCATAGACAACACCACATACCCTTCCGCAGCGGCACCCGTTTTAATCATATCGTTTCCGTATTCGTATTCATAACACTGATTGCCGTCAACGTCCATCACAATCGTCCGGTCATCTCCTACGAGACATACCACCTCGTCCGAAATATAATATAGATTGGTTACAATCGTACCTTCAATATCTGCCGTCGCACGATAATCGTCACTGCGCGACAAATCAAAGAAAAAAATACGAGATACGAAGTTCCCATCATGCTGCGTGTAGGCAATTGCGGTCATAGAAGTACCATCCGGTGAAAGCGCCGCACGAAGGACATAATACTCGGAAGTCTGCCACTGATAAACCAAGTTCTGACGACTATCATAAACCGAAACGACGGCGCGATACCGTTCGTCTTCATGTGTCACAGCAAAAAGACCTTCGGGGTTCATTTCCACTGAGATGATAGCGCCTGGTAATTCCAGCGAGTCAATCAGTCCATCCTGTCCTGCAATCGTTAAATTTGTGCCGCCCCGATCATAGGCAATCACCCGCTCGTTGGTGGTACAAAGTGCCGGACGGCTATAGCTAAGTTGTAAAGAAAGCAGTTCCGCGCCGTCTGTATCATAAATTTTAAAATTTCCCTTATTCATCACAACAAGATTTTCTCCAAGCAGCGCATAGACATTATCGCTGTCCGGCTCAAAAGCAATCCTGCTGTAAGGGGAAACCGTTTCGGATTCATTTTCCCGTTGACGCGACTGAATCTCTCGAAACCATGCCGATATATCGCCGCGAAAATAGTAAACGCCCAATACCATGGCAGCTATCGCCAGAAGAATCACAATTCGCTGCGCCACCCGCGTCACGGAAACGCGCCGGTCGTCTCCGGAAGTCTCAATTAAATTCTTTTGCACAGAGAGTTTCATAATCGCCCCCTAATACCAAACGCCGGTCATACATAAGCCCCCGGCTTCAAGCGTCGGTCCCGCAAGCCGCCGGTCCCCTTTTTGTAGAATTTCCAAAATATCTCCGGGCGCAAGTTTGCCAAGCCCTGCATATACAAGTGTCCCCGCCATGGCACGCGCCATATTATAAAGAAACCCATTTGCCCTTATGCGAATTTGAATCAAGCTTTCGTTTCCTGTGGAGACTTCACAGTCATATACAGTACGTACCGTCGTGGAAACATTACTTCCAAGAGAACGCACTGCGGAAAAATCATGTTCGCCCAAAAATTCTACCGCACAAATTTGCATTTTTTCCACATCGAGTGGAGCGGGAATAAACATCGCGCGGTCATTAAAAAAAGGATCTCTAACACGGCCGTTTTGAATCGTGTACGTGTATTCTTTTGCCGTGCAGGAAAATACAGCGTGAAAGTCCTCCGGTGCCAGTTCCGCAGCACAGACGGAGATATCACGCGGCAGACGCGCGTTCAGCGCAAGAGGCAGTTTCTCCATAGGAATCCCGGTTTGCGCGTGGGTATTTGCCACGTAACCGCGCGCATGAACGCCGGCATCTGTCCGGCCGCACCCGATAAACGGCGTATGAACGCCGGTTAAAGAGGCAAACGCGTCTTCCAGCGTCTGCTGCACCGTCACAGCATTCTGCTGCCGCTGCCACCCATGGTACGCCGTACCCATGTAATGAAGTGTCAGTCGAATATTCATAACGGAAAAACTCGAAACAGAATTACCAGTGCACAGATGACGGCCGCGCAGATGATTGCAATATAATCCAAAGACGTCATCCGCAGTTCTTTCAATCGCGTACGGCTTTCCCCTCCCCGATAGCAGCGGCACTCCATGGCAATTGCCAGTTCATCCGCACGACGGAATGCACTGACAAACAGCGGAACAAGAATCGGAGCCAGCGCCCGCGCGCGCTGTAATAAGCTGCCGGATTCAAAATCCGCGCCGCGCGCTTTTTGCGCAGAAATAATTTTATCCGTCTCCTCTATCAAAGTCGGGATAAAGCGCAGGGCAATGGTCATCATCATTGCAAGTTCATGGACAGGGAGATGGACTTTCTGTAAGGGCCGCAAAAGGCTTTCTATCCCGTCCGTTAACATAATGGGAGACGTGGTATATGTCAAAAGCACAAACGTTCCGGCGATCAGCATGGCGATGCGTAATGCCATATAGACAGCCGTTTCGATTCCCTCCCGCGTAATACGGAAAATCCAGAAACGCCAGAGTTCCTCGCCGGGAGTATAAAACATATTCAGCACAGCAGTGAACACAATGATGAAGAGAATCGGCTTCATACTGCGCAGCACCACACGCACTTTAATTCCGGAAACAGCAATCACTGCACAAAGCACTGCCAGCATTAACGCATACCCGGCAACACCTCTTGCCAGAAAGAGCACAACAATATAGCCAAACGTCAAGATAATTTTCATACGCGGGTCTAACCGGTGAATCACCGATTCGCCCGGGAAATACTGGCCCAGCGTAATGTCCCTCAACATGCGCCGTCCTCCTTTTTAAGAAGTTCCGTAACCAGGCGCGCGGCATATTTTACGGTATAAATCGACGTGCCGACGGAAACGCCCATCCGTTCCAGCTCCATAAATACCCGAGTAATCTGCGGCACATCCAACCCGATTGCAATCAGTTCCTCCGCCCGTGCAAACACCTGTTCCGGCGTACCGTCCATCATGATATGAGAATCGTTCATGACAATAATACGTCCGACCGTCGCGGCAATATCCTCCATGCTGTGCGTGACCAAAAGAATGGTGGCGTTTTTTCTGTCGTGATAATCCCGAATCTGCGCAAGTAATCGCTCCCGGCTATAGGGGTCCAGGCCCGCCGTCGGTTCATCAAGCACCAAAACATCCGGCTGCATCGCAAGCACGCCTGCAATGGCCGCGCGACGTTTTTGCCCTCCGGAAAGCTCAAACGGGGATTTTTGCAAAAGCTCCTCATCAAAATCGACAAAACGGGCAGCTTCCCTGACACGCTCTTCAATTTCTTCCTCAGAAAGCCCCATATTTTTCGGGCCAAAGGCAATATCACGATAAACCGTTTCCTCAAAAAGTTGATACTCCGGATATTGAAAAACCAGGCCGACACGCGCACGAACATTACGCAGATTAACGCCTTTTGCAAAAATATCCTGCCCATCCAGTAATACGGTTCCGGAATCCGGCTTTAACAGTCCGTTTAACTGCTGCATCAATGTGGATTTCCCGGAACCGGTATGCCCGATTACCCCGATAAATTCACCATTGTCTGCTTGAAAGCTAACATTGTCTAGCGCCTTATGTTCAAAAGGCGTATTTTTACTGTAAGTATAACTCAGGTTTCTGACTTCAATCAAAGCGCTTTACCTCTTACCTTTTTTGTAACAGTTTATAAAGTACCCGCGCGCATTCTTCCGGCGTCAGAGCCTCTTCTTCCACCGCGATCCCGGCCGCTTTTAAAAGACGCAGCAGTTCCACCGGCTGCGGAACGGTCAATCCGGCGGCAATCAGCTCGTCCGCACGATGAAAAATCTCGCGCGGCGTACCATCCATCAGTACACGTCCTTCCGCCATGACAATTACGCGGTCCGCATCTGCCGCCTCGTTCATGTGATGGGTAATCAGTACAACCGTGATGCCCAGTTCCCGATTTAATTTACGCACCGTTCGCATAATTTCCCGACGGCCGACTGGATCAAGCATCGCAGTTGGTTCGTCCAGCACAATGCAATCCGGCTGCATTGCAATAATCCCTGCAATCGCTACGCGCTGCTTTTGTCCGCCCGAAAGCTGATAGGTCGCGTGATGCTTGAATTTCGTCATTCCCACCGCTTCCAGCGCCGCATCCACTCTCTTTCGAATTTCAGCGGGAGGCACGCTCAGATTCTCCGGCGCAAACGCAACATCTTCTTCCACTACGGTCGCTACAATCTGGTTATCGGGATTCTGAAACACCATTCCCGTACTGCGGCGGATATCATAAAGCAAGTTTTCTTCCCGCGTATCCATCCCCCAAACCAGTACACGGCCCATGTCCGGCGTCAAAATTGCATTTAAATGTTTGGCAAACGTCGACTTTCCAGAGCCGTTGTGGCCCACAACTGCGACAAATTCCCCGCGGGAAATCGTAATGTCTAATCCCTGCAACGCATAAACCTGCGTCAGGTCCTGGTTTTTATAGGCATAGCACAAACCTTCTGTGCGTACCGAATTTTTTTCCGTCACCATACCATCCTCGCGCTCGCTCCACATGGGAGCGAATAACCTGTTGAGGAAACAGGCAATCCCAGTTCTTCACAATGAATTTCCGCTCTGCCCCGTGGATTACACGAAGCAAGCACATATCCCATTACTGACGGCGACAATCCTGTTGAATACGAACTCATCAATACAAAACAGGGGTCGTCCGACAGAAGTTTCAACGTCATTTCGACCAGGCCGTAAAGATCCTCTTCAATTTTCCAGACCTGACCAGTCGGACCACGTCCATAAGACGGGGGATCCATGATAATCGCGTCATATTGCCGGCCACGCCGCAATTCCCGCGCCACAAAAGCGGCACAGTCGTCTACAATCCAGCGAACCGGCGCGTCCGCCAGCCCGGAAGACTTCGCGTTTTCCCGCGCCCAGGCGACCATTCCCCGCGCAGCGTCAACATGACAAACTTCCGCGCCGGCAGCAGCAGCATTAACTGTAGCCGCTCCCGTGTAGGCAAAGAGATTCAATACACGGACGGGCCGCTTTTCCCGCACCCGCGCGTGAATCCGTTCCGCGGCAAAATCCCAGTTTGTCGCCTGTTCCGGGAATACCCCCGTATGTTTAAAAGACATCGGCTTGATATTAAAACAAAGTTTTCGGTAATGAATCTGCCATGCATCCGGAAGCCGGACATTCTCCCACTGGCCTCCGCCCTTATTGGAACGCAAATAGCGCGCGTCAAATTTTTTCCAGCCCGGATGTTTCTTCGGCGTTTTCCAAATTGCCTGC
Source organism: uncultured Clostridia bacterium (assembly GCA_944376195.1). GTDB lineage: Bacteria > Bacillota > Clostridia > Oscillospirales > QAMX01 > Allobutyricicoccus. The sequence goes on from CALWBW010000046.1 coordinate 14,220, forward strand.
GGATCAGGACGTACCAGAACATACGTCCCCCAGCGCTCCAGACGTTCGCCGTCTGATGTATCTAAAAGCTCATATTCGTTCCAGCTATCACTTATCCACATATTAACTCCATCTTATACAATATCATGTTATTTTACACCCAATAAAAAATCAAGTCAACCGGTTTCCCATGATGAAAATTTGAAAATTCTTTATTTCCCTTCAAGAAATTTTCGGGAAAAAGACGGGACGACAGGCCACCCAATCTATGGTACGATGGTTTCATCTTATAAGGAGACTGCGGCTCCATCAAAAAAAGGAGGTGAGCAAGTGGATATTCATTTTGCAACCGTCTGGAAATTCATCTGTTCAGCGCTGGCAGGCGCAGCAGTCTACATCTGGGGCCCGGCAGATGAATGGCTCTACGCACTCATTGCCATGATTGTACTTGATTATATCAGCGGCGTCATTGCAGCAATGATCAATCATGAACTTTCCAGCGCCGTAGGATTTCGCGGGATTTTAAAGAAGGTTTTATTTTTTATTCTCGCCGGTGTTTCCAATATCGCGGATACGTTGCTCGGTCTCGGCGGTATGGGCCAAAACGCTGTGATCGGGTTTCTGATAGCCAATGAGGGACTCAGTATTTTGGAAAACGCCGGCCGCTGTGGGCTGAAAAAGCCACAGGTACTGATCGCCATGCTAAAACAACTACAGCAGGACGAGGGAAATTCTTCAAACAGCCAGGACTCGAAATGAGTCCTGGTTGTTGTCCTAGTCCCATTCTCGCTTTTTTCATCCTGTACAAGAGCAACGCTTGACAAAGTTCACTTCATTGCATTAAAATAAACAGAATGCTTATTTTAATGCAACGAGGTGCAATATGGGAATCACAGAGCTGTTTATCACTGCCGTCGGCCTCTCCATGGACGCTTTCGCCGTGGCAATCTGCAAAGGATTGGCGCGCGGAAAATGGCGTTGGCAGGATGCGTTGATTGTAGGACTTTTCTTCGGCGGATTTCAGGCTGGAATGCCGCTCTTGGGCTATTTATTTGGAATCCAGCTCAGCGACTTTGTGACGAAGTGGGATCATTGGATCGCGTTCCTTTTGCTGTGCATCATCGGCGTCAATATGATCCGCGAATCGCGCGGGGACCCGGAAGACTGCTCTTATTCCCTGGCTTTTAAAGCCATGGTGGTATTGGCTGTCGCCACAAGCATCGATGCGTTGGCGGTAGGAATCAGTTTTGCATTCCTCGCAGTTGATATTGTTTCCGCAGTTCTCTTCATTGGAATTACCACATTTCTTTTTTCCATTGCCGGCATGCGAATCGGCGTAACTTTTGGGATGAAATTTAAGACAAAGGCGGAAATTGCCGGCGGTGTGATCCTCATCTTAATCGGTCTCAAGATTCTTTTAGAGCATCTCGGCGTTCTTAATTTCTGATAATAGGGGTTGTGTGCATAAAGTTCCCCTGTGCCGGGCGGAAACCGGTTAGTTCAGGCGCCGTCATCAGAGATGCTCGCAGCACCATATCATGTCCATACCGGTTCCTGATAGAATCGATCGTATGTTCCAGTTCTCCTTTTTTCATACGACGAGAGACTTCTCCGAAAATATCCAGCTGCTCACATGCGGTGTCCTCCGTCAAATCTGAAACCTGAATGCCCAGCGCCCGTACCGGTTTCATCCAGGTATAATTCGTACGAAACAGCGACCATGCAATTTCAGCTATTTCACCCGACAACTGTGTCGGGTGATTATTTTTGCACTGACGTTCAAAAGTAAACATATCGCAATCCCGGATGCTGACGCTGATGGTACTGCCCGCGAGTCCATGCCTGCGCAGCCGTGCCGCAACAGAATCCGCTATTGCGTACAACACCAAACGAACATCCGCTTCACACCGCAGGTCGTGCGGCATTGTCGTGGAATTGCCGACCGATTTCACCGTGCCGTTTTCGTTTGCCAGAGCAACGGGAGAAGCATCAAAACCATTTGCAAACGCCCATAACATCGTACCGTGCTTTCCTAAAAGCGTTCCAAGCAATTTCCGGTCAAAACGCGCAAGGTCTCCAATTGTATCAATTCCCAGACGTGCAAACTTCATTTGTGTTGCACGTCCGACATACAAAAGCTCTCCTACCGGTAATCTCCAGACACGGTCTCGAAAGTTCGTTTCCGAAATGACAGTCGTCGCATCCGGTTTTTTCATATCGCTGCCCAATTTGGCAAATACCTTGTTAAAACTAACGCCGACCGATACAGTGATGCCAAATTCCCGGCGTATGCGGTCACGCAATTCGTCTGCAATATGACGGGGCGTTCCAAAAATACCGGAACCAGTCACATCCAGCCAGGCTTCATCCAGACCAAAGCTTTCCACCCTGTCGGTATATTCACCGTACAGCGTGCGGGCAAGCTGTGAGAATTCCAAATATCGCTCCATATGCGGTCTTAAAATCACAACGTTCGGGCAGCGTTCCCGCACTTTCCAAAGAACTTCTCCGGTTTTAATTCCATACTGGCGTTTCGCGATTTCATTTTTGGATAGCACAATCCCATGCCTCGCTGTCTCATCCCCGCCAACTACCACAGGTACATTTGCCAATTCCGGATGCTGCAAACATTCCACGGAAGCATAGAAATTATTAAAATCCACGTGTAAAATATTTCTGCTCATATCACACCACGCATTAGAACATTTGTTCTAATCTATGGTATCAGATGATGAATCTCTTGTCAAGAACATTTGTTCTTATTTCTTCTGGAAAATTCTATACAAGTTCCCCTAACAAAAAAACGCACAGGTCTAGTTCTCTGCTGGTAAGACAGTAAAATCAAATTTCTTGGAACAGGCATGATTTCGGTCATGCCTGTTCCGCTTTTAGCAGCTC
>CALWBW010000047.1 GCA_944376195.1 uncultured Clostridia bacterium
CGATTGCCATCATGCTGGACACAAAGGGTCCTGAGTACCGGATCAAGACCTTCAAAAACAAAAAGATTACTTTGTCGGAAGGGGATATTTTTATCTTTACAAAGCCGATCATTACTTCATCATTATTGATGGAATAATGGTCGGCTTTTTTGTGTTTGCAAACATTCCATGGGGTTGAAAAAACTCCTTTATTCTATTATAATAATCAACATCAGGAAAAACGCTTCGGTGGTTCGAAAAAGGGTATCAGATTTTCAAAAAAAATTTTTGAAACACACCGGAAACCGCATGGTTACTGGGCGCCAGTAATTTCGGTCACCAAAGACAGAAAAATACCTGATTTTATTATCAGGTATTTTTTTATAATTGTACCATTTAAGATACACTTCAAGCATATGAAAAGACGTTGAATCAAGCAATTGAAAATGGAGATGTTCCAATTGCTTTTCGTATAAAGTCCAATGTGGATATTCTTAAAAGATGCTATTATATAATTTTAATATGGATGAGGGGAGGTGCTGTATATAGACGAGTTGTTCGCGCAAAGCGAAATCAAACGCTGACGAATCACAAAAACGGGAATATGCAGGGCGCTGCGGCTGATGAAAAAATAAGGAAAGCGACGGAATACAAAACTGTGTTCCGTCGCTTTTTTATTTGAACGGCAGCAGCCATGTGTAAGTACCGTAGACTCAGCTGCAACGATAAAAAGGCCGGCACCTTGGTTTTTCTCCGAGGCGCCGGTTTTCAATTTTATGGGAAAAAACGTTTTTACGAATTGGAAGTTTCGGTGGCCGGCTCTGGGATAGCAGTGCGTTCCCGCTCCGCCTTTTCCCGAGCTACCAGTTCCCGCCAGACGGTACACATCATCGTAATGAAGCAGGCGCTGCCGCCGATGACGTCGGAAATGGGTTCGGAGAGGAACACGCCCGTCACGCCCAGTCCGCCGATACGCGGCAAAATGTACACCAGCGGAACCACAATGATCGCCTTACGAAGTAGGGAGAAGAAAATGGCCTGTTTGGAACGGCCCAGCGCCAGGAAGGTGTTTTGTCCGGCCATTTGAAGAGACATCATGAAAAAACAACAGGAGTAAATCCGTACGCATCGCGCGCCGGCCTGGATTAACGCAGGGTCGTCGTTGAAAATCCGGATCATCAGCTCCGGGAAAATTTGCAGGAACACACACACAAACGTCGCGTAAACGACACAGAGCTTGGTGATGAATTTGATGCACTGCCGCACGCGTGCATAGTCGCGCGCGCCGTAGTTATACCCCATAACGGGGAGAGAACCCTGCGTTGTGCCGGAAATCGGCATGAAAACCACTTCGCGGATAGAATTAATGACCGTCATGACGCCAACATACAGGTCGCCGCCATAGAATTGGAGGGTAGAGTTGCACATCACCTGCACAGCGCTGTTCGTACAGGCCATGGTAAAGTTGGAAAGCCCCAGCGCCACGATCCGGCGCACGATGCGCCAGCGCAGGCGCATGTGACGAAGGCGAAGCTTTAAAATGGCGCGCCGGCCCACCAAAAATTTCAGCACCCACACGGCGGATAGGAACTGAGAAATGATGGTGGCAAGCGCGGCACCCTGTACGCCCATGTGGAACAGGTAGATAAAAATCGGATCAAGCACAATATTGGTTGCGGCACCGATACATACGGTTACCATCCCGAAATTTCCGAAGCCCTGAGAGTTGATAAAGGCGTTCATTCCGAGCCCGATCATGACAAAAATGCTTCCCAACGTATAAACGGTGAGATAAGCGTCGGCATAGGGAAAGGTATCCGGGCTTGCGCCGAAGGCGTAAAGAAGGGGTTCCTTTACCGCCAACACGACGCCGGTCAGCAATACGCCCAGAATAAGCAACAGCGTGAAGGCGTTGCCCATGATGTTTTCCGCCTGTTCGTGATCCCCCTCGCCCCGCGCAATGGAACACAGCGGCGCGCCGCCGGAACCACAGAGATTGGCAAATGCCGTGACGATTGAAATGACCGGGAACGTCAGGCCGAGCCCCGTCAGGGCGAGCATCCCTTCGTCCGGCAGACGGCCGATGTACATGCGGTCTACGATGTTATAGAGTACGTTGACAATCTGTGCGATGGTCATGGGAATCGCCATGCGCAGAATGTTGGAGGCAACACTGCCTTTGGTAAAATCGTTTTTGCTCTCTCTCATGATTCTTCTCTTCACTCTTTTCCAGCGTTATTGCTTTAGTATAACATACTTTTCAATTCGATACAACCGGCAGGTGAGAGAACGATGTTTGCCTCTTGCGGACCGTTGTGCTATAATAACCAAATTATACTGTAATAGGAGGAGTGTGCCGTGTTCAGCGAACTATATATATCGGAATTCCGCCTGTCGCGGGAAATTCCGAAAGGAAACTATCTCCGTGATCTCCCGGTGTGCCGCCATTTAAAAGAACGCGGATCGCTGCTTTTTTCGAAACCGGTCACGTTTTTCGTTGGAGAAAACGGCGTCGGCAAATCGACTCTTGTAGAGGCGTTGGCAGTTTCCATGGGGTTTAACCCGGAAGGAGGCACGATCAATTTTCGGTTTTCTACCCGGGATTCCCACTCCGACCTGGATCGGTACCTCACAGTGGCAAAGGGAATCCGCCGTCCATGCGATGGTTTTTTCCTCCGCGCAGAGAGCTTTTACAATGTCGCGTCCAATATTGACGAGCTGGACAAAGCTTCGCCTGCTCCGCTGCTCCCCAGCTACGGAGGCGTTTCCCTGCACAAACGGTCGCACGGAGAGAGCTTTTTGGCGCTGGTCGAGCACCGCTTCGGCGGGAACGGACTTTATATCCTCGACGAGCCGGAGGCCGCCCTCTCTCCAATGCGGCAATTGGAGTTTCTCTGCCACATGGACCGTTTGGTCAAACAAAACTCACAGTTTATCATTTCCACGCATTCGCCCATCCTGATGGCATTCCCTGATGCGGAAGTGTGGGAACTTTCGCAAAAAGGAATTGCTTCCGTCCCTTATCAGGAGACGGAACATTATAAAACGGCCAAAAATTTTTTGGATTATCCGGAGCGGATGCTGAAAGTTTTGTTAGCGGAGTGACACGGCTATCCCTGATTTTTTCAGGCTGTTAAATTCCGGTTTTCCGGACATTGCCGCGAACGTTTCAAATCGCATTGCAAAAGTGCCGTAACGGTTCGAAATTTTGGTGATAGTCACATTGACAAGGGATATTGCGTACTGTATAATTTAAAATTGTGGCAAAAAATACAAGATTGGCAGGATGAATAACGTGCTGAGAACCGATTTACGTAATATCGCGATTGTGGCGCATGTTGACCACGGAAAAACGACGCTTGTCGATGAAATGCTGAAGCAAAGCGGCATTTTCCGGGAAAACCAGGTGGTGGCCGAACGGGTAATGGACTCCGGCGACCTGGAACGGGAACGCGGCATCACGATTCTTGCAAAAAACACTTCTATTTTTTATAAAAATGTCAAGATTAACGTCATTGACACACCCGGACATGCGGACTTTTCCGGTGAGGTGGAGCGCGTGCTGAAAATGGTGGACGGCGTTTTGCTGCTTGTGGATGCGGCGGAGGGCCCCATGCCGCAGACGCGTTTTGTACTTTCCAAGGCGCTTGAAATAGGACACCGCGTGATTGTCGCCATCAATAAAATTGACCGTCCGGATCAGCGTATCTTTGAAGTGGTGGACGAAGTGCTTGATCTTCTGATTTCGCTGGATGCTTCGGACGAGCAGCTTGACAGCCCGGTACTCTTTTGCTCCGGGCGTGACGGCACGGCGTCGCTGACACCGGAAGGGCCTTTTGAAAACCTGACGCCTTTACTTGATACGATTCTTGACCATATGCCCGCGCCGGAGGTGGACCTGGAAGGTCCCACGCAGATGCTGGTGTCGAGCGTCGACTATAACGATTATGTGGGCCGCCTGTGCATCGGAAAAGTGGAACGGGGCGTGATCCGCAAGGGTCAGGAAGTGACGATTTGCGATTATCATCATTCCCACGATCCTTACCGTGCGAAGGTTGTTAATCTCTATACGATCAACGGCCTGGAACGAGCGCCTATCGACGAGGCGGCAGCGGGCGATATTGTGTGTCTGTCGGGTATCGCGAATATTACCATCGGCGATACCATCTGCGCAGTCGGCACGGAGGAGCCGGTACCGTTTGTCAAGATTTCTGAGCCGACGGTGGAGATGACGTTCTCTGTAAACGATTCCCCGTTTGCCGGGCGCGAAGGAAAATATGTGACCTCTCGTCATCTGCGCGACCGTCTCATGAGGGAACTTTTAAAAGACGTCTCTTTACGGGTTGCGGAAACGGATACGACGGAGAGCTTCAAAGTGTCCGGACGCGGCGAGATGCATCTCTCCATTCTGATTGAAAATATGCGCCGCGAAGGGTATGAGTTTGCAGTCGGCGCGCCGAAAGCACTGTTAAAGGAAATTGACGGAAAACTTTGTGAGCCGGTCGAACGTGTCGTACTGGACGTCCCGGCGGACGCGGTCGGCAGCGTTATGAGCAAGCTTTCTTCCCGGAAGGGCGAATTGGTGCAGATGTCGCCGGTTGGCGACCGCATGAAAATTGAGTTCCTGGTCCCGTCGCGAGGGCTCTTTGGTTACCGCAGCGAAATGCTGACCGATACGCGCGGCGAGGGAATCATGAACACGGTGTTTGATAGTTATACCCCCTATAAGGGGGATATCCCCGGCCGGATGACCGGCGCGCTGGTTGCCTTTGAAACGGGCGAAGCCGTCACATACGGTCTTTACAACGCGCAGGAGCGCGGTGTGCTGTTTATCGGCCCCGGCACTCCGGTTTATGAGGGAATGGTAGTTGGCGAGTCGCCGAAGGATGAAGATTTAAACGTCAATGTCTGCAAACGCAAACATGTGACGAATACGCGTTCGTCGAACTCCGACGAGGCGCTGCGGCTGACGCCTCCGCGTAGTATGAGCCTGGAGGCCTGTATTGAATTTATTGCGGACGACGAGCTGATTGAGGTCACGCCGCAAAATCTGCGTATCCGGAAACGGATTCTGGATTGCGACCAGCGCGCCAAGGCGCGTTTTGCCGCGAAGAAGTAAGAAAAAAAGCAGCACTCGTCCTGTGTCGGACGGGCGCTGCTTTTCCGTATCCTATCCTGGTGTCTTTTTCGATTTTAAAATACGAGAGGTATTCGCTATGCAGCAGATTGATCTGGTTATTTTTGATCTTGACGGGACGATTACAGATCCTGCGGAAGGAATTGTCAACTCCATAGCCCGCGCGTTGTTTGCCATGAACCGGCCGATGATTTCCGAGGAAATCTGCCGCCGGTTTATCGGCCCGGCACTGATGGATTCGTTCACGCGTTATTGTAATATGACAAAAGAGGAGGCGCGGCAGGCCATCGCATATTTCCGAGAGTATTATGGAGAGCATGGCATGTATGAATGTTACGTGTTCGACGGCATGGAGCCGCTCTTTCGGCGCCTGAAGGACGCGGGGAAGCGTCTGGCCGTCGCGACGGCCAAAGCGGAGCCTTTTGCCAAAAAGCTTTTGCACCATTACGGCATTGACCAGTATTTCGACTGCATCGCGGCTGCATCCCTGGATAATGCGCGCAATGACAAGGCGGCCATTATCACGTATGCGCTTTCTTCCCTGGGCATTGACGATCCTGGCCGCGCCATTATGGTGGGGGATCGGGAGTTTGATATTCTGGGCGCGCACGAGGTGGGCATGCCTGCCATCGGCGTGCTGTACGGCTATGGTACGCGCGAGGAACTGGAACGTGCCGGCGCCGAGCATATTGTAAAAACGCCGGAAGAAGCAGGGAATGTGATTCTCCATGCTTAAACTGTCTTTTTTTGATAGAGCAGGGATGGCAATCCTGCGTATTTGTGGTACAATACATGCAGCGAAGTAAAAAGGAGCGGGATTCACTGTGAGTGATTATCTGATTAAAGCCATTGCCGCGGACGGACGTATCCGTGCTTACGCGGCTTCGACCAGGTTGCTTGTGGAAACGGCGCGCCGGCGCCATAATACGAGTCCAACCGTGACGGCGGCGCTGGGCCGTTTGCTCACGGCGGCCGCCATGATGGGAAGCATGCTCAAGGGAGAAGACGAACGTCTGACCTTGAAAATCAGCGGGGACGGTCCGGTGCAGGGCCTGGTCGCCGTTTCCAACGCGCGCGCGGAGGTGAAAGGGTACGCGTTTGTGCCGGATGTACTGCTGCCGCCGTCTCCGGCCGGAAAGCTGGACGTCGGCCGGGCTGTGGGTGCGGGAACAATTTCCGTTACGCGTGCAATCGGCGTAGGGGAACCGTTTACCGGGACCTGCCAGCTGGTTTCCGGAGAAATTGCCGAGGATTTGACGTATTATTACGCCGCGAGCGAGCAGACTCCGTCTTCCGTGGCGCTGGGTGTATTGATGAACCAGAACAATACGGTCCGTCAGGCGGGAGGATTCATCATTCAGCTGATGCCGGGTGTGACGGAAGAGGTGATTGCCCGGTTGGAAGAACGCCTTCGCGCAATCACGTCCATCACCTCCATGCTGGAATCCGGGATGACGCCGGAAGATATCCTGACGCAGGTTTTGGGAGATATGGATCTCAAGATTTTAGAGCGGGTTCCAACCGCCTATCGCTGCGATTGTTCGCGTGAACGTACGTTGGAAACGCTGGCGGGACTCGGGAAAAAGAGCCTGGACTGGGTGGAAAAGGGCTTGCCTACCGAAGTCGTATGTGAATTTTGCGGAATGATTTATCAATTTGAGGCGGAGGAACTCCGTGAGGCGATTGCCCGCCGTGAGGCGTCGCGCGCTGCTGCGGATGACGCGCCGGACGGAGAGGATGTGTGACTTTTATGACGGTGAATGAGGCCAAACGGAAACTGGCGGAACTACAGCGGAAACAGCGCGCTTATCGACATGCGACTTCCTTGCTTTACTACGATGGCGTAACTACCGCGCCGCGTGGAACCGCGGCAAACCGCGGCGAAACTCTTTCGATTTTGTCCGGGATTCAATATGAACTGCTGGTGGGCCGCGAAACGTCTGAAATTCTGGCGACGCTTGACGCGCATCGCGAGATGCTGGATGGAAAGACCTGCCGGATTGTGGATTTGATGCTGAAATCCCTGCGTGAGACGCGCTGTATTCCGCAGGAAGAGTATGTCGCCTATCAGACACTTTTAAATGAGGCGGACGACGTGTGGCACCGGGCAAAAGAGGAAAATGATTACGCGGCGTTTGAACCATATCTTGCACAGATCATCGAGACCAATATCCGGTTTGCGGGGTATATTGCGCCGGACAAACATCCTTATGACTACTGGCTGGATCAGTATGAGGGCGGACTGACCATGGAAAAGTGCGATGCGTTTTTTGCCGCGCTGCGGGAACGGATTGTGCCGCTGGTGCGCCGGATCGGACAGGTACCGCAGGTGGACGACTCCATCCTGCGCCAGCACTTCCCGCAGGCCACACAGGAGAAGCTCTCCGATTATTTTATGGAACTTCTGCGTCTAGACCGGGATCACTGTGGGATTTCCACCACGGAGCATCCCTTTACCATTGATTTTTCCAAGTATGATGTGCGTATTACGACGCATTACTATGAGGACAGGTTCGCGTCTTCGATGTTCAGCGTTGTGCATGAGGGCGGTCACGCGCTCTATGAGATGGGCATTTCGGATGAGGACGCCTATACGGTGCTGGGATCGGGGGTTTCCATGGGCATCCACGAGAGCCAGTCGCGGTTTTATGAGAACCTGATTGGCCGCAGCCGTGGATTTATCACCTATGTTTTTCCAAAGCTTGCCCAGCTTTTCCCGGAGCAGTTTGCGGGGCGTACGCCGGAAGAACTTTACCGCGCGGTCAACCGTGTCGAGCCGTCTCTCATCCGCATTGAGGCCGACGAACTGACCTATGCGCTGCACATCATGGTGCGTTATGAGCTCGAACGCAGGCTCATGAGCCGGGAGCTGACGACAAAGGAACTTCCGGCAGAGTGGAACCGCCTCTATAAAGAATACCTCGGCGTGGACGTACCGGACGATACGCACGGCGTTTTGCAGGATTCCCACTGGTCAGGCGGCAGCATCGGGTATTTCCCCTCTTATGCGCTGGGGTCCGCCTATGGCGCGCAGCTGCTTGCCCGCATGCGCGAGACGGTGGATGTGGATGCCTGCGTTGCACGCGGGGATCTTGCGCCCATCAATGCCTGGTTGGGCGAACATATCTGGCAGTATGGATGTCTGTACGAGCCGGGCGAACTCTTTGAGCGTGCGGCAGGTGCGAAATTTGACCCGTCTTATTATACGGATTATCTGGAAAAGAAATTAACGGAAGTATATGGGCTGTAACGAGTATGTAAAAAAAGCGCCGCGGTTTTTAAAACCGCGGCGCTTTTGACGATTCTTTATAAATTTCCGGGGCAGACTTAAATTCCCGCTGCCAGCCTGCGTCCAAGCGCCTCCGCGCGGGCGAGGTCCTTTGGAAATTCCGTCTCGTGACGGCGGCGTTTTGCTTCCGCGTCAAACATGTCGGAAACGTAGCGGCTGTAGTCGTCAAACTGCAAGGTGTCGGTTGCGGTTACGATTTCTGTCGGACCGAAAAAACGCTCCATGGTACCGGAAATCTGGTTGAAAAGCGGCGCATACTGCGCGTCTGACGGGACGTTCATGGTAAACACGAGGCCGACGGGAATCCGTTTTCCATATTTCACAGTGCGGGCTTTATCATAGGCAAGCCCCGGGAACCACAGCCGCTCAAAGAAAGCGCGCGTTTCGCCCGTTACGTCGCCAAAGTAAATAGGAGACCCGACGAGCAGTGCATCCGCCTCCAGAATGCGGTCGAGGACCGGTTGTAACGCATCTCGCGCGGCACAGCGCGCCGCGGCGCCTACGCGCTGGCAGGCAAAACAGCTCCGGCAGCCTTTGAAGTCCAGCGTATACAGGTAGATGGTTTCTACTTCCGCGCCCTCGGCGCGCGCACCGTTTGCCGCCGCTTCCAGCATGGCGGCGGTGTTCCAACCGCGCAGGCGCGGCCCACCGTTGACAATCACGAGTTTCATGGTTATGCTCCCCTCTCTTTCATATTGTTTTAAGCGGCTCATATTAATAAAAACACGGAAATCCTTTATAATAGGAAAGTACATACGGTTGGCAATACGCAGTTGAAGTACCACCGGTAAAACGGCGCATCACCATACCGTGAGAAACCACAGCAACTTTTTGATACCCCATTTCTAAATACCGGTCAAAGACCGGAACAACCCTTGCAATTATTTCTTTAGATGTTTCCCAATTCCTCGATTCGCCGGACGGATAGCTGCCGCCATAGCGTTCAAACTCTTGTGCGGCAGCTATGGACTCTTCCGATGTGCTGTCACGGAACATTTTATCTACCAACCATTCGTGCAGATCCACTTCCACGACAATTGGAAGGCCTGTTATGCGTGATAAAATTGCCGCGGTTTCCAGCGCTCTGGTATAAGGGGACGAGAGGATCAATTCACATCCCAAAAGTTCCGGATCACGTGCATGTTTTTCAGCACATGCACGACCTGCCGGTGTTAACGGTGCGAGCCCGCGGCCTTGACCGATAAATCCGCGTTTATCACAAGGAGCATAATCTGGCTCCCCGTGCCGGATTAATACAAGTTCTATCATGCGGCTCGTATTTTTCATTTGATGTCATCCCCCAAATTTATCTTAATCTGAAAATCGATCCCAAGCCCGCTCTTCCGCAGGACAGGCATTTGCCCGTTTTGCCGCGCGCGCCTGGACATAGCAGCCGCATTTGACACAGGTATAGAAAAGCCGGTGCGGACAGTCCGCGCAAAGTGCCAGCCGCGCCTCGTAGATTTCCGGCGGTACGCGGATTTCATCCGGCAACGTCTCCAGATATCGATCAAGCGTTTCCGCGAGTTCTTGTTCGTTGATCGGAATTTCCAGGCATTTGCGGCATAATACGGGCGCGCTGTCATACAACTTGACCATATCTTCCATGTATTTTAAGCTCCTTTTTGTTGCATTCAGAATAGGAACATGATATAGTACTAGATGTAAAAAAATGTTGTCCGGCGATATTCCCTGTTTATTAAATCACAATTCCGGGATCAAATCAAGACCGGCACAATCAAAAGGGAGGTCACTTATGCGTTACGTAGTCAACCCCACCATGAAAGGCGCTTATATCCACCCCGAAGTTTACGGAAATTTCTCAGAGCACCTCGGACGCTGCATCTACGATGGCATTTATGTCGGCGAAAATTCCAAGATCCCGAATGTCAACGGAATGCGTACCGATATTGTCGAGGCGCTGCGCCGTATGAAACTCCCCGTTCTGCGTTGGCCGGGCGGCTGCTTTGCGGATGAATATCATTGGCGCGACGGCATTGGCCCGAAGGAATCCCGCAAGAAGATGATCAATACCCACTGGGGCGGCGTCGTGGAGGACAACTCCTTTGGTACGCATGAGTTTTTTGAACTCTGCCGCCAGATCGGCTGCCAGCCTTATATCAACGGCAACGTGGGTTCCGGGACTGTGCAGGAAATGCAGGAGTGGATCGAATATATGAATTCCCCTGCTATTTCGCCGATGGCCAACCTGCGCCGTGCCAACGGACAGGACGAACCCTGGGGCCTCAAGTATTTTGCCGTGGGCAATGAAAACTGGGGCTGCGGCGGGAATATGACCGCCGAGCATTATGCGGATGAATTCCGCCGCTATGCGACCTATGTCCGCAATTATACCGATCAGAAGGTATATAAAATTGCCTGCGGCCCGGGACAGCATCCCTATTATGCATGGACCCGCACGCTGATGGAGCAGGCCGGCCATATGATGAACGGACTCTCGCTGCATTATTACACCGTCCCCGGCTCGGATTGGCGGCATAAGGGCAGCGCAACCGACTTTACGGTAGACGAGTACCTGCTTACGTTGGCCAAAGCGCATTACATGGAGAAACTGGTCCAGGATACCGGCTCTGTTATGGACCTCTATGATCCGGACGCCAATATTGGATTGATCGTTGACGAGTGGGGCACGTGGTTTGATGTGGAACCCGGTACGAACCCCGGATTCCTCTATCAGCAGAGCACCATGCGCGACGCGCTGGTTGCGGGCATTTCGCTGAACATCTTTAACAAAGCTGCCCGCCGTGTTCATATGGCGAATATCGCGCAGCTGATTAACGTGCTGCAGGCGGTGATTCTCACCGACGGCGACCGTATGCTGCTGACGCCGACCTATCATGTCTTTGAGATGTTCAAAGAGCATCAGGGCGCGCATCTGGTGGAGAGCGCCATTTCCGCTCCGTACTATGAGCGCACCGACGTTGCGCCTGCTGCGGCCTCCCGTGGACGCCGTGCGCCGTTGGCGCCGTACCGTACCCCGTATATTACGGAATCTGCCTCCGTCGCGGATGACGGCAGCATCACCGTCACGATCTGCAACCTTTCACCGGATACTGCTGCGCCGATTGAAATGCGTCTGGATGCAGTCAGCGCCCGTTTGAAAGAAGCGCGGATCCTGACCGGCGACATGCACGATAAGAATGAGTTCGACACGCCGGATACCGTGCGTCCTGTGACGTTTGACGGCGTCCGTGTGGAAGCGGCGGTAAACGGCACGGAAGTGACGTATACGCTCCCGGCTTGTTCTGTTGCGGTTCTGCGTTTTGAGGCATAAGTTCGATTTTTTGCTTTCCTGAAATGAAGCATGCGGCCCCCGGGGGCATCCCCACGGGCCGTCCCAAACACACGGCGCGTTTTGAAAATGGGCAGAACGACGCAGGTTCGTTGCCACGGCGACGACAGCCGGTTTGAAGTGCTGGCTGCCTTTATTTACGAGTATTTTGGAAACGATGTTACGTATATTGCCGATATCGCGGGAGGGCAGGGGATTTTATCCCGGATATTAACCAAACGGTATAATTATAAATCCGAGGTGGTTGACCCGCGCCACTATACCTTGCGTGGCGTCGCGCATCGGGAAGCGCTTTACACGCCTGATATGGCGACGTTTTACGATCTGATCGTAGGGCTTCACCCGGATGCCGCCACACGCCCTGTTGCGGAAAGCGCCCTGTTTCGTCCGGTCGTCATCGTCCCATGCTGCAACTTTTGGGATAAAAGCCGAAAGCTGAACTCTCTTGCCATTGTGGATGAAATTGCGGCGTATTATGAGAAAAATGGCGTGACTTACGAACGCGTCACACTGGGATTTCAATACCCGAACGTTGCGCTCGTGTCTTCGCCTCCTGCAAGGCGTTGAGATGCCGGACGGCTGGAACTCTCTTTTTTCGAAAAATTCTGCGCCGTTCGGATTTTTTTCACCATTCATATTCTATTCATATTGACATTTTGTGAGCCGGTAGTATAATGAATTCATATTTATACAGGTCATGGTAGAGGCGCGGCGCGTCAGGAGTAACCGTCTTGGTATAAGGGCATTTAAAGGGCGGAGAAAGGGGCCGCCGCCGAGGCGACGCCCTGTTTGCCTGAGACGGGCGGAACGCCGGGACGCGGGATAAGATCTTGCGTACTGTCACGAAAGTGGAGAGCTATAGCGGACCGGAAACGTTTGAAAATTGCGCTGTTTTCGGAGAAGGCTTTTTCTCTCGGAAAACGGCGTTTTTTATTCGTCGTTTCGGCTGTATGTACGTCCTTTCGAGCTGCCGGGCCAATTCATTGAACCGGAGGGGCTTTATGAACAGAACCCGAAAAAGACTGGTATTCACCCTCGTACTGGCTGCGTTGCTGCTTCTGGCGTTCTCAATCCCCGCGTTTGCCGCGGCGGAAGGGGAAACGGAAGAAGTTGGGAGCTTGTACGGCACGTTTTGGTCGCTGATTCCGCCCGTTGTGGCCATCGGATTGGCGCTCATTACGAAAGAAGTGTATTCGTCCCTGTTTATTGGCGTGCTTTGCGGTGGGTTGTTGGCCGCCAACTTTTCTTTTGCCGGTACGCTCGATGTACTGGTAGACGACGGTTTTATTGCTGCCGTCTCGGGAAGTGCCGGTATCTTTATCTTTTTGGTGATCCTCGGTGTTTTGGTCGCATTGATTCATAAGACCGGCGCCTCTGCTGCATTTGGCGCCTGGGCGAAGAAAAATATTAAATCGCGTACCGGTGCGACGCTTGCCACCTTTGTCTTGGGTGTATTGATCTTTATCGATGATTATTTCAACTGCCTGACGGTTGGCTCCGTTATGCAGCCGGTCACAGATTCTCACAGGATTTCCCGTGCGAAGTTGGCCTATATCATCGACGCGACCGCCGCGCCGGTGTGTATGATTGCGCCGATTTCCTCCTGGGCTGCCGCGGTCGCGCAGTTTTCGGAAGGCACCGGTTATTCCGGCCTTTCTCTCTTTATTCGCGCCATCCCCTATAATTTTTATTCCCTGCTCACGCTGGTTTTTGTCGTAGCACTGACGCTGATGAAGTTTGATTATGGTCCGATGGCCCGCCATGAGCGCAATGCCATGGAAAAAGGCGATCTGTTTACCTCCGGAAGTGAGCACGACGCGCTGGAGGAGGAATCTGCTTCCTCCCGTGGCCATGTCTGTGACTTGTTGATTCCGATTATCGTACTGATTGCAATTTGCATCATCGGCCTGATTTATGTGGGAGGTTTCTTCTCCGGCGTGTCTTTTGTAGACGCGTTTGCCGATACGGACGCGACGGTAGGTTTGCCTTGGGGCAGTTTGGTCGCTTTGGTCGTCACGATTGTTTATATGCTCTGCCGTCGTTTGATTACCTTTAAAGAGGCCATGGAGTGTATCCCGAAGGGCTTTACGGCGATGGTTCCGGCAATTTTGATCCTTACTTTTGCTACTGCATTGAAAAATACCACTGTTTTACTCGGTTCGGCGGAGTTTGTCGCGGGTCTGATGGAGGGCGCGGCTGCCGGGCTTGCTTCCTTCCTGCCGGCAGTGATTTTCCTGGTTGCCTGCTTCCTTTCCTTCTCGACCGGTACGTCGTGGGGAACGTTTGGAATCCTCATCCCCATTGTGACGAGCATGTTCCCGGCCTCCAATGAACTCTTTTATATCGGAATTTCCGCCTGCCTGGCAGGTGCTGTCTGCGGCGATCACTGCTCTCCGATTTCGGATACGACGATTATGTCGTCGGCGGGCGCGCGCTGCGACCATATCAACCACGTTTCCACGCAGATGCCGTACGCGATTACGGTGGCGCTGGTTTCCTTTGTCTGTTATATCTTGGCGGGTTTTATCCAGAGCGCCTGGATTACCTTGCCGATTGCGGTTATTTTGATGGTTGCAACTTTGTTTGTCATCAAGATGGTGACGCGCCGTCATGCATAGAACTTGAGAAAGAAAAGACAAGGGCCTCCCGGTTGTAACCGGAAGGCCCTTGCTGTTTATTTTTTGCAAACAGGTTGTTACAGTGCAAGGCGGAGAATGTCCAAAAACTCCTTTTTACCGCAGTCAATATACGTTTGAACGGTGCCGGTGCCGCCGGAGGTAATGCGATTGGCCAGGTCGTCGAGTTCCGCTTCCCCGACACCGATATCGGAAAGACGTACCGGCATACCGATGGAGCGGAAGAAGACTTCGGTTGCTACAATGCCGGCCAATGCAGTCGCTTCGGGATTGGCATAGTCCATCTCACATCCCCAAACGCGGACGGCATACTGCGCAAAACGCGGGATGTTATAACGATAGCAGTACTTTGCCCAGGCCGGGAAAGCAATTGCCAGGCTTGCACCGTGCGCCGTGCCGTATTTGGCGGAAAGTTCATGGCCGATTTTGTGATTGATGAAAACGCTCGCGTGTCCGCAGCCGGTCAGATCATTGTGCGAGAGACTGCCCGCCCACATCAGTTCGGCGCGCGCTTCGTAATCATCCGGATGGTCAATGGCAATAGGACCATATTCACGGACAGTCTTTAATACGGCTTCCGCAATGCGGTCCGTCAGCTCCACTTCGCCGGGCAAGGTCAAATAACGCTCAAGCGTGTGCATCATAATATCGACAATACCGCAGGCGGTTTGGTAAGCCGGAAGGGTATACGTCAGTTCAGGATTCATAATAGAGAAGAGCGGGCGGTTAAAGATGGAGTTGCGTCCGCGCTTGAGCATTCCGTCTTCGTTAGTAATGACAGCCGATTCGCTGGTTTCACTACCTGCTGCGGCAATGGTGAGAATCACGACGGTGGGAATGCCGGTCTTCGGATCGGCTTTGCCGCACCAGAAGTCCCAGACGTCGCCGTCATACGGGACGCCGAGGCCGATGACTTTCGCGGTGTCAATAGAACTTCCGCCGCCGACGGCCAGAAGGACGTCGCAGCCTTCTGCACGGAACAGTTCTATTCCTTTTTTGGCCAGGGAAAGGAGCGGGTTCGGCTGAACACCGCCCAGTTCAGCGTAGGTAAGACCGGCTTCTTTTAAGGAAGCTGTCACAGCATCGTAAAGCCCGGATCGCTTAATGCTGCCGCCGCCGTAGACGAGAAGCGGCTTTTTGAATCCGTGCTCCTTTAAAAGGGAACCAATCTGCTTCTCATAGCCACGGCCAAAATAGACCTTTGTGGGGGAATGAAAAATGAAGTTATTCATATGTGTGGATCCTCCCTACATCGTATTCTAGTGTACTCCCATTATAACAGGAAAATAGAAAAAAGAAAACGAAAAGTGGCTTGAAAAAAAGATAGGCTTAAAAACAGGCGGGTTCGCTAGTTTGAAAAAACTGCTTGAAATAAAGATAAAAATAGAAATTTCAAAAAATCAAAAAAAGGGGTTGACAAATGCAGAGAGGAAGTAGTATACTAACCGAGCGCTCGAGAGAGACGTCGGAAAAAAGTGGTTTCAAAAGAAAAAAGTCGAAAAAACCTCTTGACAAATCAAATCAAGCGTGATAAACTAATCAAGCTGCTCGAGAGAGCGGCGGACAGACGGAAGCGAGTCAAGAAAAAAGTTTTGAAAAAAACGAAAAAAGTACTTGACAAAGCGAGC
>CALWBW010000048.1 GCA_944376195.1 uncultured Clostridia bacterium
TCGGACTGTCGGATAAGAAACTTCGTACAAACGTGCAATTTCTTTCAGTGAACCTGATTTCAAAACAAAGTTCTTTAGAAAGGTTGCGTCCTCTGGGTCTAATGCAAGTATCCATTGAGGGATTTTATCTATCTCCAATTCAATTCTCCTTCCCTATTGACTTTAATTATATTCAATATACCATAAATAAAATTAAAGTCAATAGGAAAATTAAAATAAATTTCAGGAATAGTGGTGGCTGTCATTGGTCTTTGCTATTGTGTTACTTTATGGCACATAAGCATTCTGGCCGGGCTTATCTTTGAGCTAATTTCCGTTTTAGGTGTGTACCGGCTCAATTACGTTTTAAATCGGATGCATGCGGCCGCTATGGGAGATACTTTGGGAATTTCCGCAGTCTTAATCGGCCTGATGGTACTACGTGGAATCAGTTTTGATTCTTTAAAATTTTTGCTCATCATTTTTTTCCTTTGGCTTGCAAGCCCGGTATCGTCTCACTTAATTGCTCGATTGGAGACGACAATGAATCCCGGTTCCAAACACTACAAAATAGAAAAGCGTTGAGGGAAGCAGTATGGATGTTTTAAAAATTCTATTGATGCTCTTTTTGATCATCTGTGCCCTGACGGTCAGCCGTGTGAAAAATCTTCTGACTTGTATTGTCATTTTCATGTCGTACAGCTGCGTTATGTCTCTGATTTGGGTCTTGCTGCAATCACCCGACCTTGCCATTACAGAAGCGGCTGTCGGCGCAGGCGTATCCGGCGTCATGCTTCTTGTAACACTGAAAAAGATCCATATGGTCGATGGAGGACACAAAGATGAAAAAGACGACGAAAACGGAAAATCGTAAAAGCCGTATTCAATTAGCGTTTTCGCAAATACGCGCGTGGCTTCTCGGCGAAATGGATCCTTACGACGCCGTATTTTTAAAAGAAGAACCGCCGCTTGTCACATCTCGCAAAGAATTGGCTGATCCGCACCTGGATACCTTCAATTTACGAAATGCTTTTGAGATGCGTGCATTTCAACGCGCCTATAACATTGCGGGAATTCTTGTGTGCATTGTTATGATTGTTTCCATGCTCATTACCGTTTCCTGGCTTCCTAGAATGGGCGCAGATTATAACCCCAACAACAATGAAGTTTCAGAACGTTACATTGAAAAAGGTATGGAAGAAACCGGCGCCGTTAATATTGTTGCCGGTATGATTCTGGACTATCGTGCGTTTGATACATTTGGCGAAAGTTGCGTACTGTTTTCCGCGGTCTGCTGTGTGTTTATTTTATTGAAAAATGCTTCGCATGGAGCAACGGCCGCCGCTGAAGAAAACGACCGCATATACGAGCCGAAAAATGACGTCATACTCCAGCGTATCACCACCGTGCTTGTCCCGTTTATTATGCTTTTTGGTGTCTATATCATGTTCAACGGGCATCTTTCCGCAGGAGGCGGATTTGCGGGCGGCGCTGTTCTGGGCGCGGGAATGATCCTGTATCTTTTGGCTTTTGGATTTGCAAAGACATCCCGTTTTCTCAACGAAAAAGTCATTAACGTCATTGTCTGCACGTCTCTTACCTTCTATTGCCTTGCAAAAAGCTACTCCTTTTATACGGGCGCAAACGGTCTGCATTCGATTATCAGCACAGGAACCCCTGGAGACTTGATTTCAGCGGGATTGATTCTGCCTTTAAACATTGCCGTTGGCTTTGTTGTCGCCTGTACCATGTATTCATTCTACGCAGTTTTCCGAAAAGGAGGCATGTAACTCATGTTTGGCGCGAATTTATTTGCGAATCTGGACGAAATGGTGGCGATTATTCTTTTCGGAATTGGATTCACGACGCTGCTCTTCAACCGGAACATCATAAAAAAGATCATTGGCTTTAATATTATGGACACGGCGGTTTTCTTTTTCCTGGCTTCTATGGGATATATTGAGGGACGCGCCGCACCAATTGTGGTCAATGGCGTAACGTCTTCAGAAGCGTATATCAATCCGATTCCTTCCGGGCTTGTGCTCACCGGTATCGTCGTTTCCGTCAGCGTAACGGCCATGATGTTGGCGCTTTCCATCCGGCTGTACCGGCGTTATCATACGCTTTATCTGGATGAAATCTACATGTTCGCCCAAAAGGAGGACAAATAAGTGGATTTTATTAAGAACTTCCCATTTTTCGGGATTATGCTGACTATGCTTGCCGCCATCATTTCCCTGCCGATGCACGGAAAGATGGCAAAGCGGATCTCCCTGTTTGTGTTTTCTGTGGAAACACTTTTGGCAGCTGCGGTGTTGTTTTATACCCTGCAAACCGGAGAGAGCTTTGTGTACATCATGGGGCATATTGGCGCGCCGTGGGGAAACGAACTTCGTGCCGGCGTTTTGGAAGGATTGATGGCCTGTTTTTTCAGTTTGGTAATGTTATTATCCATTACAGGCGGCTCCAAACATCTCATCCTTGATATTGAAGAATCCAAGCGTAATTTCTATTTTGTCATGACAGATCTTCTGATGGGTGCTCTTCTGGCGCTCATCTATACCAACGATATCTTTACCGCCTACGTTTTTATCGAGATTTCCACCATCGCAGCGTGCGGAATTTTAATGATTCGTGAAATTGGTCGAACCACGCTCGCCGCTCTGCGGTATATGATCTTCAGTTTGCTGGGATCCGGTCTTTTCCTGATCGGCATCGTTTTAATGTACGATTTAACCGGGCATCTGTTGATGCAGAATATGCGGGATTCCGTTGAACTTCTGGTGTCAGAGGGTCAATTTATCATTCCTTTGACGGTTGCCATTTCGCTCATGACTCTTGGTATGGCAATCAAAAGCGGACTCTTTCCTTTTCATTTCTGGGTTCCGGATACATATGGTTACTCCACCCCAGCTTCCGGCTCTATTCTCTCGGGGCTGGTTTCAAAAGGGTATATCCTGATTTTGATTAAGATTTATTGTCGTGTCATCGGCTGGGAAAATGTCACGCAGTCCGGCATCACAGACGTACTCTTTGTATTCGGACTAGCCGGCATCATAGTGGGGTCCATCAGCGCCATTCATCAAAATGATATCCGTCGTATGGTTGCCTTCTCCTCGGCTGCCCAGATCGGTTATATTTTCATGGGGGTCGGACTGGGAACGAGTGCGGGACTTGCTGCGGCATGTTTCCATGTTCTCTGCCATGCCATCACAAAACCTCTGCTCTTTATTTCCGCATCCGGTCTTTCGGATGCTTCTGAAGGAAGTAAATTATTTCGGGATTTGCAAGGTTCCGGATACCGAAACCGGTGGGCTGGTTTGGGTTTTACTGTCGGTGCCCTATCCATGGTCGGTATGCCTATGTTTACAGGCTTTATCTCAAAAATTCTGTTTGCCTCTGCTTCTGTACAGGTGTCCCTTGGCAAAATGCTCCCCACGCTGATTGTCCTTGCAATCTCAACAGTTTTAAATGCAGTTTACTTCCTTCGTACGGTCATTCGCATTTACACGCCTGCTGAACGGGAGTTGGAAGTTCCTGTACGAATTAAATGGCATGAGCAACGCTCTTACGTTGTCGTATTGGTTGTGTTTGTAGCATTAAACTTGGTTCTGGGGCTTTTATCGCAGTATATTACGGATGCGATACAGCTCGGTTTGACCATGTTTTCCTGATACTTCATTTTAAATCGAACTCGTTTGGAGGAAGTTTATGAATGAGCTAATCCTGCTGATTCCCATTTTACTTCCTGTTTTGGCAGGTCTTTTCGCGGGATTACTCCCCGCGCTACGGCGTGATCGCGCGCTTTATCCGTTTGTTACAATTGTGTTGGCAATCAACGCTGCCGCTGTCTTGTTGATTGCTTTTCTTCCGGAACTTCGTCTGGGCATTTTAGCAGATGGAACGAAATTTTCCATAGCATTCCGTAACGATGACATTTCTCGTCTTTTTTCTGTCATCAGTGCTCTAGCCTGGTTGATTACTGCTGTATACTCCTACCGCTACATGAAACATGAGGATGCTCATCCGCGGTTTTATGCATTCTATCTCATTGTCATTGGCTTGATTCAGGCTTTGGATTATGCGTCCAACCTCATCACGATGTACTTATGTTATGAATTCATGACACTCTGCTCTGTTCCGCTTGTCTTGCACTCTCTGTCAAAAGAAGCGATTTCCGCAGGTTTAAAATATCTTTTTTACTCCATTGCAGGCGCTTTCATGGCTCTTTTTGGCTTCTTTTTTATTTTTTCGTATTCCAACACTCTGGAGTTTATGCCAGGCGGCGTCGTGGATTCCACACTACTTGCCGGGCATGAGCCGGTATTTCTGGTCGGGATTTTCTTTGCCTTACTGGGGCTTTGTACAAAGGCAGGTATGTTTCCCATGCACGGCTGGTTGCCGACAGCTCATCCCATCGCGCCCGCGCCTGCTTCCGCACAACTCTCTGCGGTAATTACAAAAGCGGGTGTTCTGTGTGTAATCAGAACCGTATTTTTTGCCGTCGGTGCCGAACGCCTTGCCGGGACATGGGTACAGTATGCGTGGATGATTTTAGCTCTAATCACCATTTTTATGGGTTCCATGATGGCGTATCGCGAACATGGCATCAAAAAACGTCTGGCATATTCCACCGTCAGCCAGGTAAGTTATATCCTGTTGGGACTTTCTTTCCTGACGCCGACTGCCATCACGGGAGCGCTGTTGCATGTCGTCTTCCATATGGCTGCAAAGAGTGCGCTTTTCCTTTGCGCGGGATCTATGATTGTAAAGGCCGGGAAAACCCGTACGGACGAAGTACGAGGTTTAGGTATTTCCATGCCGGTTACCTTCTGGTGCTGGACGCTTGCTGCTCTGACGTTAATCGGAATTCCTCCAACTTCCGCTTTCCTCTCCAAGTGGTACATCGCAACAGGCGCGCTCTCCTCTACCGGGGTTGCAACAGGCGGTATATCCGCAGTACTCTCCTGGCTGGCTCCGGTCATCCTGCTGGTCTCTGCGCTACTGACAGCTGGTTACCTTCTTCCCCTCTCCGTCAACGGCTTCTTCCCTGGACGAGATTTTAAGCGGGAAAGTGTTCCACACCTGGATACGGAGCGCGCATTTACGCTTCCTGTCTGCATCTTTGCGGCAGTTGCTGTGCTGCTTGGCCTATATGCTGCGCCGCTCATTCACTTTATTACACAAATTTCACTGTAAAAGAGGCGCCTTATGAATTCGTATCTGTTAATTCTACCGATCTTCTTGCCGATTGCATTGGGAGCGCTCTCAAAATTTATCAGATTCCGCACACGACGTGCGCGTGAAATCTTTTTAATGATTCCTGTCTGTATTACATCCGTTTTGGTATGGGTTCTCATCCTCAATCGTCCGGAAGGCACGTTTACACTGTTTAAATTTACGCAAAATCTGGCAATATCCTTGCGTTTGGATGATTTTGGTTCCTTTTTTGCCGCGTTGATCGCAACGCTCTGGCCTTTTGCCTCGCTCTACGCTTTTGAGTATATCAGTCCGGAAAAACGTCAAGATGCTTTTCTCGCATTATACACCATGACATATGGCGTTACTCTCGGCGTTGCCTTTGCCTCCAGCTTTCTTTCCATGTATTTCTTTTATGAGCTTTTGACTATTATCACGGTCCCTCTGGTCATGTTCACCATGACGGAAGAAGCCAAATACGCTGCACGGAAATACATGTATTTTTCTTTAGGTGGCACGGCATTTGCGTTTATCGGTCTGATATTTATCATTGTCTACGGTTCGTCTGACATTTTTCAGCTCGGCGGAGTTTTGAACCCCTCCGATATCGGGAATGCCAGGCTCTTACAAATTGTTTATATTTTCACGTTTTGTGGTTTCGGCGTAAAAGCAGCGATTTTCCCGGTGCACTCCTGGCTTCCGGAAGCGGCCGTTGCACCGACGCCGGTTACCGCCCTGCTTCACGCCGTTGCCGTTGTCAAGTCCGGTGTATTTGGCATTGCAAGAATTACCTATTTTTCTTTTGGCGCTGCGTTTTTACGTGGCACCTGGGCACAGTATGTCGCGCTTGCCATCGTACTCTTCACAATTCTTTACGGTTCTTCCGTAGCGGTACGAGAACGGCATTTCAAACGCCGTCTGGCTTGGTCCACAGTTGCAAACTTAAGCTACATCCTATTTGGTATTTTGCTCCTATCCCCCGCCGGTCTGACTTCCGGTATGATGCATATGCTCTTCCATGCATTTATGAAAATCACGCTCTTTTATTGTGCCGGTGCTGTTCTTTATCAATCCGGACGTGAATATCTTTCGGAGCTTGATGGATTAGGCCGTCGAATGCCGGTGGTCTTTGTATGCTATACGATTTCCGCACTTGCACTAACCGGCATTCCCCCGCTCTCAGGCTTTTATTCGAAATTTGCCCTTGGCTCTGCGGGTGTTTCCGATGGTGGAATCTGGGGGGCTATCGGTGCTGGCGTGTTATTAATATCTGCACTTTTAACAGCAATTTATGCTATCTATCCGGCCATACGTGCTTTCTTCCCGCAAAAAAGCGCGACGTTGCCATCAAAAGACATCCGAGATCCCAATGCATACATGCTCATTCCGATTCTTTTGACCTGTATGGCAACCGTACTCTTCGGCGTATTTTCTCAGGGAATTTACAATGCCCTGTATCCAATCGCGTCCAGCATAGTGGGAGGTGGAGTGTAAATGGAATTCCTGGTTCTTTTCTCTGTAGTTGCGCCTCTTTTGCTTGCTTTTGCAGTATTTTTTCTGGGAAGAAATCACACCCACCGTTTAAACGCATTGACTGTGAGTGTCTGTTTTCTGGAGCTTGCCGCAGCTGTTGTTATGTTCGTTGTCTCCTGCTCCGGATCTTTCCAAAAGGTGGCGCTATCAGATGTCTGCGGATTCGGCCTTACGTTTGAAGCCGGCGGGTTCCGTTCCCTTTACGTTCTTGTCACAGCATTTTCTTGGTTTATTTCTGCTGTTTTCACAACAGATTACATGAAAAATGGCGAAAATCGCGCTCGTTACGCTTTTTTCCTTTTACTCACGTTAAGCGGCACGGTAGGGGTATTTCTCTCTGCTGATCTTTATACAACATTTGTATTTTTTGAAATCATGTCTTTTGCTTCGTATCCCTGGGTTGCACATGAAGAGACAGATGAAGCGCAACAGGCTGCAACTACCTATTTGGTAATTGCGGTAATCAGTGGACTGACGGCATTGGGGGGGGGGGCACGTTGGAGGTGCGCTGGTAATTCAGGAACTACCGGCTGCTCTTGCAAATGTACGTACTTCCGGGGAACACAGCGGAATGCTGCTGGCCGCGGCAATCTGCCTTTTCATCGGATTCGGCGCCAAAGCCGGCTTCTTCCCTCTGCATATCTGGCTCCCGAAAGCACACGCCGCCGCACCCGCACCCGCTTCTGCACTTCTCTCCGGTATTTTAACCAAGGGTGGAGTCTTTGGCATTCTGGTACTCTCCTGCAACGTTATGGCTGGTGAGTATGCCTGGGGAATATTAACCCTTTGCATTGCCGTCCTTACCATGCTGATAGGCGGCATTCTGGCATTGATAGACAACAACATCAAACGTACGCTTGCTTGTTCCTCTGTCTCCCAAATCGGTTTCATTGCAACCGGGTGCGCCGTTTTGGTTTTAGAACCAGGTTCCTCGCTTGCCACAGGTGGTGTTGTCCTTCATATGTTGAATCATTCGCTCTGCAAACTGGTTCTTTTTACGGCAGCCGGAATTGCCTATCAAAATACGCATACACTGGAATTGGAAAAGCTCCGTGGATGGGGACGTGGCAAGCCGCTGTATTTCCTGGGTTTTCTGCTCGGTGCCTGGGGAATTACGGGCATTCCCGGCGGCAGCGGATATATTTCCAAAACGCTCCTTCATGAGTCTTTGGCCGAATATGGCGCCGTCGCAGCGCAATCTACCTTTTTTGCCGTTTCTGAGTGGATTTTCCTGATTTCCGGTGGACTGACACTTGCCTATATGGCAAAATTATTTGTAGTGCTTTTCCTGGAAAAAGCAGAACGTAAACCACAAAAGAAAGCCTATATGAGTCGTACAACCGGCATGGCTTTTATCGTTTCCGCGCTTCTCATCCCGATATTAGGCTTGCTTCCCACGCTGACGGCCAATCAACTCGTAAAGCTTTCTCTGCCGTTTTTCCGCCTTACCGACTTTGAAGGTGCCGCTTATTTCTCTCTTGAAAGCCTGAAAGGCGCTGGGATCTCCATTTTAATTGGTATCTTCGTTTATTTCCTGATTGTCCGAACCATAGCAGTGCGCAAAAAAGGGGCACGTCGTGTCTATGTCAATGCGCGTCCTATGTGGCTTGATTTAGAGCGATATGGTTATCGTCCCCTGCTGCGGCTTTTGGCGGGCATTGGCGGTATGCTCGCACGTATTGCAGACTCCTTGCTTGATGCTCTGTTGGCTCTTTTGCGCGCGACCTGCTATCGTGACATTACACGGAAACGTCCTCCTGAATTTGGGAACCGAGTCACATATACTATCGGCGGACTTTTAGATCGTATTGCCGATTCCTATTGCGCAATTACGCAAAAAAAACGGCGCGGAAAACCATTTGTTTACCGGCTTTCAAAGTCTTACGAAATCCTCACCGGGGAAACCCGTATTATTACGCGCAGCATGGGGTACGCCATGATGATGACCTGCATCGGCATTCTGGTTACCCTGATTTATCTCCTGATTCAATTCTTTTAATATTTTTTTGTAATGCCTACTTAGTCACTGGAAATCCCCCCTAGGTAAGGAAACTGCCTCAGGGGGATTTCTTTTTCTCTCTAGCATCACTTGTATAGCAACCGTCATCCTTACAAATCAACGCGCAAAATTTTCACAATTTCCAGCAGACTCTTACAGACATAGTCAGCACAATTCGGTACATCTTTATGAACCAGGATCGTTCGCATTCCCGCCAACCGGCCCCCTTCTATATCTGCTTTGGGGTTATCACCAATCATATAGTACTTGTCTGCTCGTCCTGCTAACTTTTTCGCATATGCAAAGAAATTCGGATGGGGCTTATCGTATCCGACATGCGCAGAAACAGCATAATCCCTTATAAACGCCGAAAGTCCGAGGGCTTTTGCAACGTCGGGTAATTCCGGATAATTATTGGACAGTACAACATTCACAAATCCCAGAGTCTTGCATCGGTGCAAAGTTTCTATCGTGTCTGGATAAAGGCAATAACTCGCCGGATCAATCAAAATAGGACGTATTCCTTGTACAATCTCTCGTGCTAGACTGTAGGCAATTCCCAATTGCCGATACATTTCCAAAAATCGTCGGTTCATTTCCTCCCACCACATGTCGTATGTTGTCTCCAAATGCTCCTCCTCCGGTGTATCCCAGGGAAATATTTTCGCTGTGAATTTGCGAATATCGGAAATTGTGACCCTACAGTCCGGAACAGCCTGCAAAAGAAGACGATGCAACGTATTGCTCCAGATATGTGGCGCTTCTGCCAATGTCCCATCAAAATCCCAGAAAAGGACTGTTCTCATCCATCTTTCCTCCCTACTTTATGCGTTTTCAGCATCCTTTTTATTTCAATTCCATTTAAACTCTGTTTTCTTTATTCTATCATAAACTTCGATAAAAACCCATAAAATCTTCATAATTGCCAATATACTTGCCAAGTTGTATCAATTATGCTATAATAAGTGGAGTTTTAAGGAGAATCGGAGATTTTATGGTGCACAACAAACTACAATTCCATAATCTTTCATTCGATACCAAATGGATTACGCAGGTAATTGGATTGCTCACTGCGTCGTTAGCCTGTTTGGCTGCCGCATTGGTTTATAGCCATCCCATTCCAAAGGATACAGCATTAAAAATAACTTCCCTGGAAGATTTGTTGAGAGATAACCGGGAAAACGCCTTTGCAGTGATGGATATGGACGTTTCTGCAACGGAATTAACCGTCCATGATAACGGACAAGAGCATACCATTTATGTATCGTCTGGCACTGTTGCAGATGCGCTGGAAACCGTAGGGATTACGCTCGGCGAATTTGATGAACTGAGTGTAGATCATGATGCGCAAATCCACAATGGAATGGATATTTACATCACGCGTGTCTCCGTTGTAGAAGATTACCGCTATGAGGATATCCCCTATGAAACAGTGGTGCAATCCAGTTCTTCTCTTTTAAAGGGCAGCGAAGTTGTCATACAAAAAGGCGAAAATGGCATACGGCAATACACGTATGACATGATTTACAAAAATGGCGTTATGACAGACCGAGTTTTGGCCGGTACTTCTGTGTATGAAAAACCGGTTAATGAAATTGTAGTGGCAGGCACCTCTACTTCTATCCCGCCATCCTCTTCTTTTACCGTATCAACGACCAGTCAATTATTGACGCTGGAGGATGGAACACAAATCCCCTATGAAAGTTACATTGATGTCGTGGCGACCGCTTATACAACAGAAGGCGCTGATTTTAATATCACAAAATCCGGCGCAGTCGCACAATATGGAATTATTGCCGTTGATCCAAAGGTAATCCCGCTGGGGACGAAAATGTATGTAGTCGCGGCAGATGGGACTTGGGTTTATGGGTATGCAGTAGCAGGCGATACAGGTGGCTTTATCAAAGGCTACCGCATTGATTTGTTTTATGACACAACAGCAGAATGCATCACATTTGGGCGCCAAAACGCCCGCGTTTATATTTTAGCCTCATGATGGATTTAACTTCACCCGGTACCGTCCGGGAACTGATTACACGGCACGGTTTTTCTTTTACCAAATCCCTTGGACAAAATTTCATCCTTTCCCGCAATGCGCTTGAGCGAATGATTGCAGCGTCCGGGATTGATTCCGAGACCGGCGTTTTAGAAATCGGACCTGGTATTGGTACGCTGACACAGGCAATTGCCGAGCATGCCGGACTAGTTGCAGCAGTGGAAATTGACCGCGCTTTGCTTCCCATTCTGGCAGAAACGCTTTCCGATTATCAAAATGTCCGTGTTTACCGGGAAGATGCGCTGAAGCTGGATTTGCCCGTGTTTTGTCAGGTTGCACTTCCTGTATCAAAACGTGTCGTATGCGCCAATCTCCCCTATTACATCACAACTCAGGCGGTTACTCGTCTCTTGGAGTCCAAATTGTTTTTACAAATTACGCTTCTGTTGCAAAAAGAAGCGGTAGATCGGCTCTGTGCGCATCCAGGTGATCCGGCATATTGCGCCGCGTCTGTCATCGTGCGTTATTATGCGACTCCCAAACTTCTGTTTCGAGTCTCACCGGATTCTTTTATGCCACGGCCGAAAGTTGCTTCCGCCGTTTTATCTTTAACACCGTATGAGCGTGGGCTTTCGGAAGAGCAGGAACAGCTATTTCTTAAAATTGTCCAAGCTGCATTCGCGCAGAGGCGCAAAACTTTGCAAAATGCGCTTTCAGCATCGTCTTTCTGCGATCGTGAGCGAGTACAGGCGGCAATCCGTGCCTGCGGTTTTCGAGAGGATATTCGTGGTGAGGCTCTTGATGTCAACGATTTTCTTTGTCTGACAGAAGCATTTTTGCAGTAAATGAAGAAAGGGTGGGTCTATGGAGCAAATGCTTTTTCAATCGCTGCCGCTATACTACCCGGATGAGGAAATTTTGAAGGCTTTGCATCTCCCGGAGGAAACAGATACGGAAGACCTTGCAGAAGCAAATGCGCTGATTCGTTCTGCCAAAGCAATAGCTAACCCAAAAGCCCTTTTTCGTGTTTCAAAAATTTTAGAACATGGCTCTGACTTCGTTTCCATTGACGGTATCCGAGTAGATTGCACCCTGATGGCCCATAACTTTCGTGAAACCGACCAGGTTTGTCCCTATGTATGCACCTGTGGACTGGAGCTCGAGGAATGGTCACGAACACTTGACGATCCGCTTCTTGCCTATTGGGCTGATGCCATAAAATTGTATTATGTTGGTGCGATTCAACGTCATCTGTTTCAATATGTAAAAGAGCATTATTTGCGGTCCGGCCATCTCTCCCACATGAATCCCGGTTCGCTCTCTCAATGGCCGATTTCCCAACAGACGGTCTTATTTTCCATTTTGGGAGATGTGGCAGGAACTCTTGGCGTCACCTTATCGGAAAGCTATCTAATGATTCCTTCCAAATCCACTTCCGGCATCTTATTTTCCAGCAACTCACACTACGAAAACTGCAGTCACTGTCCTATGCCGGATTGTCCAGGCCGACGTGCTCCTTTTTCCGGGTTAACCGAATAATCGCAAATCATTTTTGCCCGCGACTTGATAAGAGTAATTTTCCCGAATGTCAAGTATTTTTTGCGAAAAAGCTATAAAAAAATATAAAACACGTCAAGAGGCCCGCCCGAACGCCTCCGCGAACATATCAGCGGAGGACGAAAAGCCTAAAATCTCGCGGGGATAGGTGTTAATCCACCGCTCGACCCGCTTTACCTCCGCCGCCGTCACTTTCCCGAAATCCGTACCTTTCGGGAAGTGGCGGCGTATCATTCGGTTTATGTTCTCATTCGTACCCCGCTCGCAAGCGGTGTATGGATGGCAGAAATAAACCGTCGTCCGTTGTCCCTTGCGTTTCCATACGCTACGCTCGATACCGGCCCAATTCGCGAACTCGGAGCCGTTGTCGCACGTTATCGACTTGAATATCACGGGGAAAAGGTCTCCGAGCTCCCGCTCGAGTCGGTCGAGGGCCCGGACGACCGTAATCGCCCGCCCGTCCTGTACTTTTATGATAATCTCGCTCCGCGTCACCCGCTCCGAGAGGACAAGGAGCCGCGCCTTTGTCCCTTTCTTCCCGAGGACGCTATCCATTTCCCAATGTCCCGGCTCTTTCCGCTCGTCGACCTCCGGCTCCCGCTCCTCGATACTCCGGCCTCGCGGCTCTTTCTTCTCCCGCACCTTGTTATACTCCCGCTTGCGCTCTCCCTTTTCCGGGAGGTCTTTGTTCGTGATATTCGGGAAGATATTCCCGTCCTCGATATACTTGTAAATCGTGGCCCGGCAAAAGGTGATACCGAAATGAGCGTACTCCTCCGTCCGCAAGAGGGCGCATACCGCCGCCGGGGAGTATTTGTCGTCCTTTATCTTCCCCTCGATGAACTCGGCGACGGCAAAGTTTTTCCCTATCTTGAGCGGGGCCCCTTTCGCGGTCGCGTTGAGTTGGTGGAGAGCCTCGGCCTTGTCTGCGCTGTACCGCCGCTCCGTGGTGTAGTCGCTGTTTAGGTGCTCATACTCGCCCCGGCGGAACTCTCTATACACGGTCGAGATATGGCACCCGATTTGCTCCGCAATTTCGCGAGGCTTTAGACCGGCCCGAAAGAGCGCCTCCATTTTGAGCCGCCGGTCTCTGTCGAGTTGCTTATACTTCGCCCGTGCCATAGTTCCCCCTCCGTTTTTTGTCATGAGTGCGGAAAAGGGGCGGATACCCGCCCCCGCCGCGCTATTCGTTCAAAAACGCCTCTATCGCCCTCTTGATAATCTGCGCCTGCGGGATACCCTCGGCGGCACACTTCGCCTTGAACGCCGCCGCCGTCTCTTTCGGTATGCTTGCCGATATGAGAGTATAGGTCTTTTCATTGTACCGTCGTTTTACGTCGGTAGACGTGTGGGTCTTTCGCTTTTCCGCCATATCCGCCACCCCTTAAAATATGCTGTCGTTTTTCGCGATATAACTCTCGACCGCCTCCACGTCCGGCGCGGCCTCTTTCGGTATTCTGTACTCTACGGATACCCCTCCGACGTTCCTCTCGACTTTCCACTCGTGCGCGAGCTCTGTTACAGTGTACTCCCGCTCGCCCTTTTTTACCGTCATATTTAGCCCTCCTCGCTTGATTTTTTCGCGCTCTGTGTTATAATAGGGCATACGGGAGGGGCGGTTTCCCGTCCGCTCCCGGCCTCGACTTACTTGTCGGGTTTAGCCTTGCTCGGTTTTGGCTTTACGAGGGTGATTGTAACCTTGACTCGTTCCACCGTGTCGTTACTTTCAACCGCCTTAGCCAATTCCTGCAAGGCTTTTTCTATGTTGTCCATAGCCCGGCCCTCCTTTCTTTAAGATGGTCTTATTATAACATACTAATATTAGTATGTCAATAAGAAAGAGCGAATTTATGCGAAAAAATCCCCGGCGGAACTCCCGCCGGGGTCGTTGTTCCTCTATTCTTTTCCGGCGAGCCATTCCATAGACACGCCTAAAACCTCCGCGAATATGATAAACTCATAGTCGGTAACAAAACGGTCGCCGGTCTCTATTTTGGAGATAGCCTCCCGCTCAATGGTCACGCCGCGAACTTGCATACGGGCCGCGAGGTCTGCTTGAGAGAGCCGGAGCGTCGTCCGGCGTTGGTGGATACGCTCTCCCGATATGTTCCGCTTTCCCTCGTACTCATATACCCGCAAATCCTCGCCTCCTCCTGTCTGCCTCTTGACTTTATCACGTTTTCTCGTTATTATTGTAATTAAGATTTACAAACTGCGCTTTATAAGCACATTTTAATAGGAGGGTTTCCCTATGACGTGTCCAAAATGCGGCGGCGAGAACGTAACTATCTCTATGGAGCAAGTTTCCAGCAAAGCGAAAAAGAGCGGGGTCGGTTTCGGTGGTCACATGAATAACCTCGCTCGCGGCATAACTGCCGTCTCTACCCTCGGCCTCTCTAACCTCGTATGGAAGAAATCCACGGGGACGGAGAAATCGAAAATCAAAAGTCAAAAGGTCTGCTTGTGCCAGAACTGCGGGCATAGCTGGACTATCGAATAACACGCCGATAACGCACGGTCGCGATAACCTATCGCTCGCCGTGCGTTATTTCTGCGTTTATGCGTGCAAAAGAAAAAACGGGCGAGGGTCTGCACCCCCGCCCGTTCTCTGTTTCCCCGTTTATGCGTCCGGGATACTGTCCGCAAGCCCCGCGACCTCAAGGGCGCGGTGGATGATGGTCGCGGCGGCCTCGCGGGTAATCGGCTGTTGCCACCCGTAATTTCCCGCTCCGTCTCCGGCGAAAATCCCCTTTTGCTTGCAATACTCCGTGTGCTCACGGGCCCACTCGGAGGGGTTGTCCCCCGTACCGGCGCAAGAAATGAGTTCCTCTTTTGTCATGTCTAATTCATCCTCCTTGTTAGGGTTTTTGATAAGCCGGGCGACTTCCGCCCGGAAATCATCCATGTTTTTACCGTGCCGTGGGAACCAGTGCATAACGTCCCCGTGATTTGAGGCGATACCTCGCGCGTGCCCCTCGCTATGGCAAATGACTACCCCGTCCGCCTCCGGGTCGAGGTCGTACAGCTTGCAAAGGTACGCGGTCAGCTC
>CALWBW010000049.1 GCA_944376195.1 uncultured Clostridia bacterium
TATATACTTCCGGTGACCTGAGGTTTTTATAAAATTTCCGCATAACGAAAGGTCGTTATTCCAGCACAATCTCGGTAAAGGAAAACGCCGGAATTGCATAAGTATTTGGAATTTCACTGAAGACAGGACCGGAACTGTAATCATAGTGGACATTTCCTCGTGACTTCATGGTTTCCTGCGCAGCGCCGGATTCTGCCGACATTCTGGCAGAAAAGCGGCGGGTAAACGTGCGGCCCAATCCGGAGAGATCCAAGGTAACCGAGGTGTCCTGATCGCACTTGTTCAGCAAATACAAAATCAGTTTGCTCTCGTCCTGATTCCACGCCGCTTGAATTTCCACACTTTTCAGACTGTCGGGCTCGTACCCGTCAATTTTCAGAGCCCATGCCGCCTCCGTACGGGACATCCGCTCAAAGATCTGCCCGCACATGGGCAGCAGGTACCCTTCCTTATCCACCTCGATGCAGGATTGCCCGGTCGTATTGCAAAGATTGTTAAAGCACATGAATTGAACAATTCCGCCATAGCGATGATAGTTCATCAAATTGCCTACCAATGTCAGTGCGTAAAGCCACGTACGGCGGGAACGGCAGAAATCAATCTCATGATCCTGATAATACTGCGCGGTAAAAGGCGCCATCGCATTGGGCCGAGCTTGATGAGCCTCCGTGTCGCAATAATAGATTTGGTGTTTGTGGGTTGCATTGTACTGCCGAACAATTGCGACTTTTCGCGCAATATTATCCGGCGCACAGACACGGTCCGCCAAAAAATCGATTTGTTCTCCGCAGATTTCCAACATGGACTCCGCGTTTTCTCCATACTCATAATAAGAGGTCATGCCGATTTGAATGGAAGGATCAACAGATTTCATAGCCTGAGAATAACGGGAAACCAACGCGGCATAATCAGCCGGTGCAAACCAGCGGAACGCCTCATTGTCCATTTCAAAATACCGGACGCCATAAGGTTCCGGATGTCCGTTTTCCGCCCGTTTTCTCCCCATGGGGGTAGTCACGCTGCCATTACAGTATTCCACCAGCTGCCTGGCACACTCAATACCGGCCTCCGGATCGGTAATACCGGGGATATAGCCGCCATGTGCCTCCGGCTCCAGCGCATCACCATTCGGACGCGTATTATTATAAAGTTTCTTCCCCGGGTGGAACAGATTGACCACCAGCATAGCCTGACATTCCAGCAGCTCGCACAGCTGCAAAAATTCATCGGTTCCTACATCATTATAGTTGACGTCCCCCCAAAAATAGGAGTCCTCAGGGACGCGGCTGTCCATGGGCCCGATGGCATTACGCCAGTCGTGGAACGAAGCAAAACAGCCGCCCGGGAAGCGGATGACACCGGGGTTCACCCGTTTCAATCCTTCCACCACCTCAGGCCTCCAACCCATGCAGGTTTTTTCGGGTTTTAAAGAAAAAGCATCCGCAAGTACTTTGCCGGGCGTAATGAACAGGCTGAAGACTGCCCACCCCTCATAATTGGCACAATTCCATGTTTCCTGATAAATTTCTCCATCTCGTGAAATCTCGCCGAGCGGAAGAACCGCAAGCGGCTCCTTTCGGAAGGCGTTCGGACCAGCGGGATAAAAACGGATCTCCGCATGCACAGAGGTCTCACCGACGTTTTTCAGCCAGCCGCGCCAGCGATAGGTTTCTCCACGCCGCAAAAATTTACTGCTCTGCGCAACGCCGCACATACGCTCCGGTTCAAAGTTATGGATCTGCAAACAATGCGCTCCGTGAATTCCTCCCTCTTCCCGTGTAACGGTCAAGGCATAACCAGGCGCCTTCTCTACAAGAAATGCACTATCCGGGGACATTGAAGAAGGACGCTCCTGCGCAGGACAGGCGAACCAATCCGGATGGTCATATCCGCTATGATAAAACTCCTGATCGCGCCAGTCATTTCCAAGCTTATTCCATCCTCCATACCAGTAATAGGCCGCAGGCGTAAAAGGACAGGGTTTTTCAAAACTGCGGTTATAAAACATTTCCGACCACATGGATTCAACCTGCCAACCGAAGCCCACTTCGATAAAATTGGAGCAAAGAATCGGACTGACCGGACTGTCCGCAAAACGTTCCTTTGTAATCCGGAATATACGGCGTCCATTTTCAAATTCTGCAATGTTTGTAAGCGCCATCACGTTCCCCCCCTAATACTTTTTTACTAAGTTTATTGTAACAGCTGTTTTTTATTTGTCAATTATGCTGGAGAAAACAACGAAAAGCTTTCCACAGTTTCTGCATTTTTTATATATAGGTGAAAGATAAAATCATTTTGGTTTTTCTGCCAAGGAACAGACTGATTCCGGTAAACGATGTTGAAAAGCCCTTTGGAATATGGTATACTGTGCCGGATCTTATAGAAAGAAACTGAAAGGGAATCAGGGAATCATGGATGTCTTTACACCGATGCTGAATCAGATGGCTGTTCTGTTTCTGTTTATGCTCACAGGCTTTGTGTTATGTAAACGAAAACTCGCCCCAGATAATACGGGGGTTGTTTTGTCCAAATTGGAAACGTATATATTTATTCCTGCATTGAACATCAACAACTTTATGACGCATTTTACCATAGAAAATATTTCTTCTCGCTGGCAATCGATACTTTGTAGCATCGTTCTGTTGCTTCTTGCAATTGGGTTGGGATTTCTGTTGTCCCGGCGTTTTGGACAGGACGCTTATTCTCGCCGCATTTACCTCTATTCTTTTGTGATCGCAAACTTTGGATTTATGGGAAATGCTGTGATTCAGGGTGTTTTTGGCGATGACATGCTCTTTGATTACCTCATTTTCACGCTGCCCATGGTTATTTTTGTCTATACAATCGGGCTTTCCTGGATCACTCCGGGTGCAAGTGGAAAATTATCCTTGAAAACAATCTGTTCCCCAATGTTCCTCTCGCTTTTCATAGGTGCGGCATTGGGATTAAGCGGATTACAAATGCCGTCCTTTGTCTCCACAACGCTCTCCTCCGCTGCGGCCTGTATGTCTCCCGCAGCCATGCTTTTAACCGGGTTTATTATCGGCACATTCAACTTTTCCTCTTTGTTTAAGGGAAAACGAATCTATTTCGCCATTTTTCTCCGTTTAATTGCGATTCCTTTTCTATTTGCAGGTATCCTGAAACTTTTAGGGTTTTCCGGAAGCATCCTAATTTGTGCGCTTTGTGCCTACTGTATGCCGATGGGACTAAATACGGTCGTTATTCCATCCTCATATGGCGGCGATACAAAGTTGGGAGCCGGTATCGCACTCATTTCCCACGGACTTTCTCTGATTACAATTCCGGTTATTTTTGCAATTTTCACCTAAAGCAACGGATTTCGTAATATTTTCTCTATTTCTAACGATAAATGCAAAAACCCGTCTCGCTATAACGAGACGGGTTTTATTCTGATCAAAATTGCAAATTTTAGAACGCAATCCCATATGCCAGCATGGATTCTGCAACCTTCAGGAAACCGGCAATATTGGCTCCCATGACAAGATTCCCTGCGTCACCATACTCAACAGAAGCAGCATAAGCATTCTTATAAATATTGACCATGATGTTGTCGAGCTTTGCGTCGACTTCTTCAAAAGTCCAGCTCATGCGCATGGAATTCTGGGACATTTCCAGACCAGACGTTGCAACACCGCCGGCATTTGCGGCTTTCGCCGGTCCAAAGAGAACGCCAGCCGCCTTAAACGCCTCAACTGCCTCCGGAGTGGACGGCATGTTGGCGCCTTCTGCAACAGCAATACAACCATTTGCAATCAAAGCCTTTGCGCCATCAAGATCCAGTTCGTTCTGCGTCGCACAGGGCAGAGCCACATCACACGGAATCGTCCAGATGCCACGGCAGCCTTCCGTATACTTTGCAGTCGGTACCACGTCGACATACTCTTTGATACGACCGCGGCGAACTTCCTTAATTTCCTTGACGACATCAAGCTTGATGCCATCCGGATCATAAATATATCCATTGGAATCGCTCAGGGCAATTACTTTGCCGCCCAATTCGGTCGCCTTCTGCGTCGCATAAATTGCCACATTACCGGAACCGGAAATTACAACCTTTTTCCCTTCAAAGGACTTTCCTGCACCAGCCAGCATCTCACGCGTAAAATAGCAAAGGCCAAAACCAGTCGCCTCTTTACGAGCAAGAGAACCGCCGTACGTCAAACCCTTTCCGGTCAGAACGCCGGTATGGGTATCGGTCAAACGCTTATACTG
The DNA here is from genome assembly GCA_944376195.1 of uncultured Clostridia bacterium. Classification (GTDB taxonomy): domain Bacteria; phylum Bacillota; class Clostridia; order Oscillospirales; family QAMX01; genus Allobutyricicoccus. Next base: position 4,240 of record CALWBW010000049.1, read on the forward strand.
ACCATACATATAACCAATTTCACGTGCGCCCACGCCAATATCACCGGCAGGAACGTCTGTGTCCGGTCCAATGTATTTGAAAAGTTCCGTCATAAAGCTCTGGCAAAAACGCATAACTTCTGCGTCGGACTTACCCTTCGGGTCAAAGTCACAACCGCCCTTACCGCCGCCCATAGGCAAACCGGTAAGAGAGTTTTTGAAAATCTGCTCAAAACCGAGGAATTTTAAAATCGAGGCATTGACGGAAGGATGGAAACGCAAGCCGCCCTTGTACGGTCCGATTGCGGAGTTAAACTGAACGCGGAAACCACGGTTGACCTGTACGTTACCCTGATCGTCCACCCACGGCACACGGAACATGATCATGCGCTCCGGCTCGACGATTCGATCAATCACACCTGCCGCAACGATATCCGGACGACGCTCGACAACCGGCGTAAGCGATTCCAACACCTCACCGACTGCCTGCAAAAACTCCGGCTCATTCGCGTTTCGTTTTGAAACCGTATTATACACGCCCTGCAAATAAGCATTTTTGAATTCCATTCCTTTTTTGCTCCTTTCCATATGACAGATACCGGCATCCACCGATTTATCATCCTGTAACCTAAATAACTATACACCCATCAGAAAAGTTTGTCAATAAATAGAAGCCAATAAATTCTGCGAATCCTTGATTTTTTTCATTAAAAATGGTAAGATCAAGAAAAAGAGGTGGGTTATGAACAGAAAATCTGCGCTTCTAAGTCGCTTAACGCTCTATTCTCTGGCAGCATTTCTATTTTCCGCCGTTCCAACTTCTATCGTCGAACTTGGTTCAATCTGCATAATTTACCACTTAACCGGATATCAATGCCTCATGTGCGGCATGACGCGCGCATTCTCGAATGCCATGCATTTTGCGTTTTCCCGCGCTGTTTCATTCAATCCCTTAATTGTAATTATTTTTCCTTTGTTCTGGTTTCTCTTTGTAGATGACATAGTAGCTTTTATTTCTGTAATACGTGGTGGACATTACTACAGCATCTTGGAACGCATCTGGTTTCGAATGGACTCCATCTCCCCGGAGAAGCCTTAGATTCCTTATCGTCAAATTATTTGCGATGTTTCGGCCGCAATTTTTCCTGTCCGGATTCCGGCAAATCCGTCCTGCTTTCACAGTGTCCGGATGATAACAGGCGCCATTTATCCTCTGTTTTGCGTGCCCTGCAATCTTCTGCAATTCTGGGAAGCGGATGGGTTGAATCAAACAGGCTCGCTCGATCCTGTTGTTCGCGCGCGATAAAAAGTACGTGGTTTAACTCGGCTCCCATAATCAGGATTATGCCCGTTAAATAAAGCCAGATCATCAATACCATCACTGCGCCAATGGATCCATAAAGAAGCGAATATCTGGCCATGTTCTCTACATAGAATGAAAAGCCGATTGATGCAAGCAACCAGCTGATCGCCGCCGTCACAGCCCCGGGAATCACTTGTCGGAAAGCAATTCGTTTATTGGGAACCACGGAATACAGAAAAAGCAAAATGCAAAAAAACAGGACTGTAATCGGTACAAAACGCAGGACATGCCACATATTGATCTGCATCGTACCGATATGAATAAACTGCGCGACATACTGTAAAACGCTGCGTCCAAGAATGATAATGACGATCGTCAAAATGATTGCAATCAACATTGCTGCAGAAAAACCAATATTAATTAAGAATTGCAGCACCACATTTCGGCTATTTTCAATTCGATAAGCGCGATTAACCGCTATGGACAAACTGCTTATAGCGCGGGATGCCGACCAAAGCGAAGCACCCAATCCAATATACATCAAACCTTCCTGTTCCAGACCTGTAAAATACGCAATATAATTGAGCGCAATATTTAAAACATCCGTCGGAATGACACCCGTTAATAATTCGCGCACCGAACTGATATTAATATGAAAAGTACCGATCAAAAGGCTCGCAAAAATCATCAGAGGAAAAAACGAGAGCAGGAAAAAGTAGGCGAGTTCCGCCCCTGCGCGGCCAACACCATCCGAAAAAAAACGCAGGGCAAACTCTCGAACAGTCCGGACAAACAGATTTTTTTTGATCTTTTCGATCCACTTCATGACATGCACTTCCGATTCCATATTTCCTGATGCCTGATGTCAGCTCAGAGTTAGACATTTTCATTATATCTTATTTCTGAGTCCAATTCAAATGCTTTCTGCCGATTGACAACCATCCCTGTTACAGGTACAATAAAAGTTAGGAAAGAGAGGGGTCTTCATGAAAAAACGCCTGTTTTGCCTGATTCTTGCCACATTTTTGCTAGTATCACAAGCTGTGGCTGCCGGGATCGGCGCTTTTGACAGCGCCGGTTGTAACATCTACACCGGTTCTTCTTATTATGCAGAGTTTGACAGCAATTATGACGTTGATGCCTATGGCAGTGATCCTCCCCTTTTCAGCGATGGTCTTGCACCGGTATCTTTAAACGGATTATGGGGATACGTAAGTACAGATGGAATTGTAGCAATTGATCTCACCTATAAAAGTGCCGGGATTTTTTCAGAGGGTAAGGCCTTTGTGGGGACAAGCGAGGGAATTTCGTGTATTGACACGCAAGGAACCGTTCTTTTTTCTCTGGATTGCCAAAAAGCTTTTCCCTATCGCGACGGAATTGCAAAATTCCAAAAAGACGGCCTTTATGGTTTTGTAGACGCAGAAGGCAAGGTTCTTGCGGAAGCTGTTTGGATTGACGCTGGATATGCTTCGGAAGGATTTATTTCTGTCGCAAACGAAAACGGTTACGGTTATATTGATTATACAGGAAATGTATTCATTACGCCGCAATATGATGTCGCAGCAGAATTTTCCGGTGGCGCAGCGTATGTCCAACAGGGACAAACCGGGCTCTTAATCAATATGGAAGGAAATGTGATTTGTGAAAACGTCTACTCCGGCCTAATAGATGGCTTTGCCATTATTCAAGGAGAAAACGGTTGGGGATTTGTAGATGCCCTTGGGAACATTGTGATCGACTGCGAATGGGAAGATGTTGACTTGCCCTCCGAAGGGCTGATTGGCGTTCGAAAAGAGGGAAAATGGGGCTTCATCAATTATGAAGGAGAGTTGGCCATTGAATTTGCCTGGGATTATGTCTGGCCCTTTTCTGATGGAAACGCCATGGTTGCAACATCTTCCGACGGTTACGCCATTGATCAATATGGATTCATTAATTCCGTCGGAGAGCAGGTCGTTTCCTGCGAATATGAGAAGGCAAAATCCTTTTCCGGCGGACGGGCAGCCGTTTGTCGCGAAGGACTTTGGGGATATATCGACACATTGGGAACCGAAGTAATTCCCTGCGCCTATGCCTATGCTGCTGATTTTCATGATAATTTCACTGCAGTTGGTAACAACGGTGTTTTTACCATTCTTGATACGGAAGGCGCTTCCATGACGTTTTACAGAGCAGACGAAGTTCCCGAAACCCTTCCTCCAACAGAGGACAGTTCTATCTCGGAAGAAGATTCGGAGCCGGAACTGCCCCTCCGTGAAGAACCGGCGGATCCCCCGGTCTCCATCGGTACTATACTGGCTGTCGTTGCCGCAGGGATTTTCCTGCTGTTTCTGGGTACGGCGATCGTCATGCGGGAAATCAATATTCGGCGCAGGCGCCGCCGTCGGCTGATCTCCCGAGGCCGCGGCAAGCACGCGAAATAATGCCCTATTCAAAACTTAAAAAGACCGCATTCCCGCTCGCGGGAGTGCGGTCTTTTGTATTAGTAAGCCGGTTCGCAATAAATAATTTCATTTCCTTCGCACGTCAGCGTGTAGGTATCGGGATCAACGTCGTCCAGCGCCTGCAGCACCAGATCATATAAGAAGGCTGTACTCCAGGGCCCCGCGCAACGCAGATACTCCGTGCTGGCCACCGTGCCGTCCTCAGCCGTTTCCACATATACATAGTGCTGCCGGACCAACGGGCTCTGCGTATGAGTATACGAAATGCGCTGCGGCGTCATCTCAGGATCAAGATCAGAGAGATGCAGGGCAAAATTTCCTTCCGGCAATTCATCCGTTGCGTTGCCCAAGTTCGCAATCGAAACAAATGCAACGGTTACGCTTACTGCCAAAATAATCAATAATCCTATCAAGATAGATCCTTTTTTCCCTTTTGCGCGACGCTTTCTCACCAACCAGAAAACACCGGCCGCCAAAATTAAAGGCGCCATTGTGAGCATCACACGCGGATAACCGGAAAGCGCATCCGCAATTAAAGAGCCCACTACATACAGGACAAACAAAACCGTCATGCTATGAATCAGTATGCTGCGCACACGTGCCGCTGAGAGCGACGGCACAGGAAGCGGCTGTCCCTTCAAAATCAGGCTTCTGCGCGGCAGATAATAAAACAGGTGATACAGCATAATTGCACAGCACGGAATCAAAAACACGGCAAACAATGACGTTTTGCAAAAATCCGTATAGGTCAAAAAGCTCAAATACGTCATACGGACCTGGTTAATCAAACCAAATGCCAAGATCAAAACCATTACCAGTACTGCGTAAAATTCCCGGCGCCAAACGGCAACACGCAAAAGGGAATCCTCCTGCTGCCGTACTCCGGACGGCAACGTTTTATCCGAGCCTTCCCGGCAGAAATAATAGAGATAGTCGCTTTGGGCACAAAACTCCCAGCCTTCTTTTCGCCAGCGGTTCAAATATGCTTCCCGCTTTTTTTTCCCGTTTTCGGAGAACTCTTCCGTGAAAATGCCGACGCGGTAAGCGCGTTCAGCCGGTTCGCAATCAGAAAACTCCGCCAAATATCCGGACACGCTTTCCAGCTTTTTTCCCCGTCTCGACATCCGTTCCAGATAGATCTCACTGGCTCGATAATCAAAGGGTTCAAATCCCCAAAACACATTCTGATTCGACTTTTTCATTTCAAACCCCCATTCGGGTTTTATAATATCATAAAAAAATCGCCATTTCAACTATAACCGAGCAGAAACGGTTGTCAGAATAGGCGTCGTTGTGATATACTGAATTATCCTATTTCACTTTGTCGGTGAAATTTTAGCTGCATGATTGAATACTATGTCAAAACAGGGAGGTTTCTCTATGATATGCCCAAAATGTTCCCGGGAAATGGGAAGTGACGCATCCGTTTGTCCTTACTGCGGGTTCACATTCCAAACGCCGAAACAGGGTGACGAGACCTATACGGCGCCCTATGCTTCCACACCATTTTCATCGACCATGCCCGGGGCTTCATATTCTTCCCCTACGCCGCGGCAAGTACCTCCTCCACCGCCCTATCAGGCATCTTATCAAGCCTTTATCAATCAAACGCAAAACGAGCCTCTTTCCATTGGTCAATACATCGGCATGATCCTTTTAACCTGTATTCCGGTTGTCGGCCTCATTTTGATGATTGTTTGGGCCGCCGGGAAAAACACAAACGCCAACCGCCGCCACTTTGCGGCAGCCGTCCTGATTTTAAAGGCTTTGGTCCTCATCTTCCTTTTGGGGGCCTGCATTGTTTTCTTTATTTATCATACGCCGCTCTTTCTGTATTTTTACAGATAATTCGGCTCAATCTGCTGAGGTTATCCCATGATTCTTTCCGCATCTCGACGCACAGATATCCCCTGTTGGTTTGCTCCATGGTTCACCGCCAGAATAAAAGCCGGATATGCATTGACGCGCAATCCCATGAACCACGCACAACTCTTTCGTATTCCGCTTTCGCCGGACGTGGTAGACTGTATTGTGTTCTGGACCAAGGACCCTGCAAATTTTCTTTCGCACCTCCCTCTTCTGGATCATTTGGGCTATCATTACTATTTTCAATTCACGCTCACGCCGTACGGCCATGAATTAGAACCAGGACTGCGCGACAAAAAAGAAATCCTGCAAACATTTCGCACACTTTCCAATCAGCTTGGAAAATCACGCGTTGTATGGCGTTATGACCCGATCCTTTTCAATGATACCTGTGATGTTGCTTGGCATCGGGAGCAATTTTCCCGTCTATGTGATGAACTTTCTCCCTATACCCAACGCGTAACGGTCAGCTTTGTGGATCTGTACACAAAATTACGTAAAGATCTATTTTATGCGCCTTCCAACGCCGAGATGGCGGAACTTGCAAGTTTTTTGGGAAAAACCGCAAAGGCTTATGGGATAGACATCTGTGCCTGCTGTGAAAACGCAGACCTCACTCCCTATGGGATTCGCCCTGCCGCCTGCATAGACGGAGCATTGATTTCCTCCCTTTGCGGTATGCCGCTTGACATCCCTCGAGACACCAATCAACGTCCCGGATGCGGATGTGTGGAAAGCGTTGACATTGGCGCCTACGACACCTGTCCAAACGGCTGTCTATATTGTTATGCAAATCGCAGTGCCGCAACTGCGCGCCGTCGTTTTGCACAGCACGATCCTTCGTCTGCGCTGCTGTTTGGCTCCGTACAAGAGGGAGAACTCATAAAGATGAAAGAAGTACGTTCCTATCGCACGGGACAACTCTCTTTTTGGGATTTTTAACAAGCAGTTCGTTGAAATTTTCGCTCTTTTTCACGCAATTCATGATAAATTCCCCCGCAAATAACTCCCGGCTTTCACAAAGAAAGCCGGGGGTTTTGTTAGGTAACTATTTGAAGTTAAAAACAGCAAAACTCTATCCACTCAAAGAACGAGTACCATCAACAGAAGAAAAATTTTTTATTCCAATACCGCGGTAATTCTGCGCACTCCTTCGGCGGCATCTTCAGCGGTGCCAAAGGCCGTCAACCGAATATACCCTTCTCCGCATGGGCCGAACCCCACGCCCGGCGTACAAACGATATGGGCTTCCTGCAAAAGTTTATCAAAAAGCGCCCAAGAATCCATTCCATCCGGCGCTTTCATCCAGATGTACGGTGCATTTTCTCCTCCGGATACCTGAATCCCCGCACTGCGCAAACCGTGGAGGATCGTCGCAGCGTTTTGCAAGTAGAAATCGATCGTTTCCCGCACTTCCTGCCTTCCCTGCTCTGTGTAAATAGCAGCAGCCCCTCGCTGTACCACATACGGCACCCCGTTAAACTTGGTGCTTTGCCGACGGTTCCACAGGTCCCGCAAACTGACGCCGCCGCGCATCAGTTTGCTCGGCACGACCGTGTATGCGCAACGGGTACCAGTAAAACCCGCCGTCTTGGAAAAAGAGCGGAACTCAATCGCACATTCGTCAGCGCCCTCAATTTCATAGATTGTGTGAGGAAGTCCGGGCGTTCGAATAAACGCCTCGTAAGCAGAATCGTAAAGAATAACAGCCTCATGCTCCCGGGCATAGTCTACCCAATCCCGTAATTGTTCGCGGGTCGCCATGGCGCCGGTTGGATTATTGGGAAAACAAAGATAAATCAAATCTACATGTGTTTGTGGGATTGCCGGCACAAATCCCGTTTCAGCCATGCAAGGGAGATAAACCAGGCGATTCCAACGCCCGTCTTGACCGAAATCTCCGGCACGACCCGCCATAGCATTCGTATCCACATAGGCAGGATATACCGGATCGCATACCGCGACAACATTGTCAACTGCAAAAATGTCGCCAATATTACCGCAATCGCTCTTTGCACCGTCGCTGACAAAAATTTCGTCCGCCGTAATGGCAACGCCGCGTTCTCTGTAATCCCATGCGGCAATCTGTTCACGCAGAAATTCATAACCCTGCTCCGGGCCATAGCCATGAAACGTAGCGGCGTTTCCCATCTCATCAACAGCCTCATGCATCGCACGTACGACGGATGGCGCCAATGGACGCGTCACATCACCGATTCCCATATTTATCACATCAATTCCAGGATGCGTTGAAAGGAAGGTATTCTTCCGTTTAGCTGTCTCCGAAAACAGATAACTACCCGGCAATTTTAGAAAATTTTCATTGATACGCGCCATAATTTATATTTCCTCCCCGTAAAATTCACCGTCAAATACTATAACAGCAGGCCCTGTCATATATACATGACCATCTTTTTCTTCCCACCGGATAGAAAGATCTCCTCCGGAAAGATGAACAAGAGCTTCCCGCTCACAATATCCATTCAGCACAGAAGCCACAAGGACAGCACAAGCGCCTGTGCCACAAGCCATGGTTTCCCCGGAACCACGCTCCCATACGCGCATCTGGAGGGTCTTCCGATCCACGACCCGCACAAATTCAGTATTTATGCGTGCCGGGAATAAGGGATGGTTCTCAAATACAGGGCCAATTGTCTCCAGATCAAGCACGGAGGGATCCTTCACATAAGTCACGCAATGCGGGTTCCCCATAGAAACACAGGTAACCGTCCAATCTTGCCCGGCGACATGCAATGGCTGCGCAAGGAATCGTTCGCCCTCTGCCAATACCGGAATTTTATCCGGCGTCAGTTCCGGCACACCCATATCCACCGTCACCGCGGCAATATTTCCATTTTCCTTATGTAGCGTCAATTTTTTCACGCCCACCAGTGTTTCCACGGTAATTTGGGTTTTTCGGGTCAACCCTTTTTCATATACAAATTTCCCCACACAGCGAATCCCATTCCCACACATCTCCGCCTGGGAACCATCCGCATTGTACATATCCATACGAAAATCTGCGCAATCAGATTTTAAAATACAAATCAGCCCATCCGAACCGATACCAAAATGCCGGTCGGAAACGCGCCTGGCAAGTGCTGGAATGTGGTCAGGTACCTGTTGCGTGCAGTCGATATACACGTAATCGTTTCCAAGCCCCTGCATTTTTGTAAACTTCATAAAAATCCTCCCACATACTAAAAAAAGGCAAGCGGCACCGTACAAAGACGGAGCACCCTTGCCCTTATCCTTTTTTATTATATCTTACCAGCGGTTTTTTTGTCAACCGAAAAAAATTCAAGCGGCAATCTTCATAGCATTTGACAAAGTCTTAGGTATACTATATCCCTTTTTTTAGAAAACCATCTAAAAAAAACATTTTTACGACTCTTCCTCTTCGCCGTCACTTGACAATCTTCTAGTCGTAATGTTAAAATGACATCGACAAAAAGTGTCGCATTTTCCATGATTTTTACATTTTTGGCTTGTTTTCTGCCCTATATCTTTCATTTGATAGAACTAGATCAAAACAATGATTGTCGGAGGCAATAAAATGGGGAACCAGTTGGTACTAGTATTAGACTTTGGCGGACAATATAAGGAATTAATCGCCCGCCGTGTGCGTGAATGTAATGTCTTGTCACAAATTAAACCGGGCGATTTACCGCTTGAAGAGATTCGTGCACTGGATCCCATCGGTATTATTTTAACGGGAGGTCCGGACAGCGTATATCGTGATGGGGCTCCTCACTGCAATCCTGCACTCTTTGAACTTGGAATACCCGTGCTCGGCATTTGTTACGGCATTCAATTAATGGCATATTCTCTGGGCGGCACCGTTACGCCTTGTGCAGTCAGCGAGTATGGACGTACACCAATGATTGCAGAACCAACCGCCCCACTTTTTACAGGGTTAGCCTCTGAGCAAATCGGTCTGATGAGCCATACGGATCAAATCAGCACACTTCCACATGGTTTTGTTTCTATTGCGCATACAGACCATTGCCCAAACGCAGCAATATGGAACGCGGAAAAACGTCTTTTCGGGACGCAATTTCATCCGGAAGTGGAAAACACGCCGAATGGCACGCAGATGATTCACAATTTCCTTTACCTGGTCTGCGGGGCACAAGGAGATTATAACATGCGTGATGTAGAACAGCGTTTGCTGGAACAGATTCGCTCCCAAGTCGGCAAAGAGCACGTCGTGCTGGGGCTTTCCGGCGGAGTGGATTCCTCCGTTTGTGCCGCGCTTTTAGCCAAAGCCATACCGGGGCAGCTGCATGCAATTTTTGTCGACGGACTTATGCGAAAAAATGAGGGAGACGCCGTTGAAGCAGCCTTTCAAAATCGGGAGCTGGACTTTATTCGCGTCGATGCTGCCGATCGATTCCTTTCCAAGCTTGCCGGTATCACAGATCCGGAACAAAAGCGGAAAATTATTGGGACAGAGTTTGTCCGGATATTTGAAGACGAAGCAAAAGTTTTAAAACAGAGATATGGGAAAATTTCCTTCCTGGCGCAGGGAACCATTTACCCGGATGTCATTGAGTCAGGCGCCAATAATTCCGCCAACATTAAAAGCCATCACAATGTAGGCGGTTTGCCGAAAGATATGGAGTTTACAGGCCTTGTGGAACCTTTGCGCGGCTTGTTTAAAGATGAAGTTCGGGCGCTCGGTCGTCAACTCAAGCTTCCAAAAGCACTCATTAACCGCCAGCCTTTCCCTGGACCCGGTGTTGCAGTGCGAATTATTGGAGAATTGACCAAAGAAAAGTTGGAGATCCTGCGCGAAGCGGACGCCATATTCCGTGAAGAAGTGAAAAAATACCGTGGCCGCAAACCTGATCAATATTTTGCCGTTTTAACAGATACAAAAAGTGTCGGCGTAGTGGGCGATTTTCGTGCCTACAGCAACGTAGTGGCGTTACGCGCAATTTATACAACGGATTTTATGACCGGCGTTTATGTGCCTTTCCCCCATTCTTTCTTATCTCGTGTGGCAACACGTATTGTCAATGAAGTAAAAATCGGCAGCGGTGTTTCGCGTGTTGTCTACGATATTACAGGAAAACCCCCTGCTACCATCGAGTGGGAATAAGCAAAAAGTGGATATGAGGGCCTGCAAACCCTTGAAAATACTGACTTTTTGATTTTCAAAATCCCCATTTGATAGCAGATTGATAGCACTCGTCAAATCCCGATTTATTGAGTTTGAAAAGAAAAATCGGGTGGC
>CALWBW010000050.1 GCA_944376195.1 uncultured Clostridia bacterium
CCATCACCAAATCTGCCCCTGTTTTTCGCAGCAGCGCGACAGCGTCCGCACCCGTTCCCACATCTCCATTAGCGATAAACGGAATCGAAACTGCCTCGCGCACACGTGCCAGCATATCCCAGTCCGCGCGGCCTGCATACTGTTGTGCGCGTGTCCGGCCGTGAACACAAATGGCAGCCGCGCCCGCCGCCTCCGCCATTTTTGCAAATTCCACGCAATTCCGGCTTGTCTCATCCCACCCCAAGCGGAACTTCACCGTGACAGGCAGCCGAGATACCGAAACTGCCGCACGGATTACAGCCTCCGCGCGTGCAGGATCACGCATTAAGGCGCATCCGTCGCCGTTATTGACAATTTTGGGCGTAGGGCAACCCATATTGATATCAAGAATATCCGCGCCGGATCCCTCTATCGCCATCGGCACGGCAATTTTGATTGCGTCTATATCCGAGCCGAAGATTTGAACGGCAACCGGGTGCTCCCCAGGAGCCAGACGCATTAAATCCGCAGTCTTTTTATCTCCGTATAAAAGGCCCTTTGCGCTGATCATCTCCGTTACAGTATAAACTGCACCAAATTCCCGCGCAACACGCCGGAACGCCGCATCTGCGACACCTGCCATCGGTGCCAAAGCGCCATATCCCTCAATCGACACGTTTCCTATTTTCACAAACAGCCTCCAGATTTTCGCGACAGACTGATTAAACGCCGGTTTTCCCCGATTTTATCACGAACCAAAAGTTTTCGCAACCAGGACTTCAAAATCATCTTATTTTACTCATACAATTGACACTTGAATCACACAACATTTTTTGATAAAATAATACGTGGTATATAAAAAATACCATTGTGGCAAATAAATCGCTTATTTTTATTTACAGCAAGACGCTGTTTTTTCTTCAGGAGGTACAAATGATTAGAGTTGGTATTTCAGGTTATGGCAATTTGGGCCGCGGCGTAGAGGCTGCCTTGACGCTTTGCCCGGATATGAAACTTACTGCCGTTTTCACACGCCGCAATCCGCAATCGCTTTCCATAGCAACCCCCGGCGTTCCGGTTGTCGCAGAGACAGAGGTCGCCGGTTACGCCGATCAAATTGACGTAATGATTCTCTGCGGCGGTTCGGCAACCGATTTGCCTGTGCAAGGGCCTGCCTATGCAAAACTTTTTAATACCATTGATAGCTTCGATACGCATGCACGGATTCCGGAATATTTTTCTGCCATGGATCATGCCTTAAAAGAATCCGGTCATTTCGGCATCATCAGCGTTGGCTGGGATCCCGGCCTGTTTTCTTTGAACCGTATGATGGCGGGCGCCATCCTTCCAGACGGACATGACTATACATTCTGGGGACGCGGCGTCAGCCAGGGTCATTCCGATGCCATCCGCAGAATTTCGGGCGTTCTCGATGCCAAACAATACACGGTCCCGATAGAATCAGCCGTCGACGCGGTGCGATCTGGACAAAATCCGGATCTTTCCGTTCGGGAAAAGCATTTGCGGGAATGCTGGGTCGTTGCAGAAGAAGGCGCTGATCTGGCTGAAATTGAACGTCAGATTGTTACCATGCCCAATTATTTTGACGAATATGATATCATCGTTCATTTCATTTCCCTTGAAGAACTTCGCCGCGATCATAGCGGAATGCCGCACGGCGGTTTTGTAATCCGCAGCGGAAAAACTGCACAGGGGGAATCCTGTACGGTAGAGTATTCTTTGAAGCTTGGTTCCAACCCGCAGTTTACGGCAAGCGTTTTGGTGGCGTATGCCCGTGCCGCCGCACGTCTTGCCGCAGCAGGTGAAACCGGCGCACATTCTGTCTTTGACATTGCCCCGGCGCTTCTTTCTCCCAAAACGCCGGAGGAATTGCGGCGTACGATGTTATAATCATCCTGTCACAGAAATTTTAAAAGAGTGCCATGCAAAGTGTAGCGCTTTGCATGGCACTCTTTCTCTGTTTCAAACATTCCTTTTCTCAAAAAGTAATCGTTGAAGTCAATTCGTCAGGAGACAGGATCACGCCTTCCCGTTCCTCAATATAAGAAAGCAGCGATGGTAACGCATCTTCAGCCGCCTGGGTACTGTGCATTACGACAGTTTGCACCAATTCACCCGAGATCAGAGACTCAATGATGGCATCACACACTTCCGGTCCGCTTGCATAATCCTGATAATCGTTTGCGATCACGGTAAAATCCCAATATTCATACCCGGCAGATTTTAGCGCATCAAAATATGATGTATCATAAATTTCATGAAGGCTTCCACCCGGTAAATAGACCCGGCGCTCTGTACGGCGCAAAACTTGAAATAACGCCGCGTTTGCCTCTGCGTATGCATTCACCAGAGATTCCGGCGATTCCGGCAGTGCGGAAGGCGCCGACAGCCCAAGTAAATGGCCATCCACATAGATTCGCCGTACCAACGCCTCATTTTCAAGAATTGTCTCGACGCTCAGGAAAAAGATCGCCCGTATACCCGCCTTATCCAAAAGATCCAAAATTGCATTCGTGTGATCGTTTAAATTTCCGGCAAACATCAAATAAAACGGTGCAGGCGTTGCGGTCTCAGGGTCCGGTTCTTCCGGCGGCGCTTCCTGATAAGCCTCCAGTCTCTTCTGGAATTCCTGCTCGTAATAATTCTTAATATACGTATCTGTCATGGACGCTGTGGAATCATATAACCGGACAACCGGTATTTCGTAATCATAATAATAACTGAATCCAAAAAACTCCGCCGTAAATTTCGCGGGGACATAGAGATATCCATTATAGACCAACGCTTCTCTTGCATAACCATAGTCGTTGTCATCATAGGCATTTCCGTTTTTCATATCATAAAAAAGTGTCTGATCGGAATTGCCAAGTATTAAAATTTCTTCTTCCGCATTGTATACCGATCGTAAACCCAAATATTCTGTGAAAACTGAGTACGGTACATAGAGTGAGCTATTATACATATATGGCATCGTATTATAACTAAGCGGAAGCAGTTCGTCGTTTGCAATGGTAAAGATAACCCATTGCCCATTTACAATCGCCGCGCCGGCATGCCCGGAAAGCAAGGCAATCAGAATAACCAGGAAAAAAGCCAGCCATCGTCCAGCTTGTTTAGATTTCATAAAAATCTCCCTTTCCGTTGGAAACCAGTCCCAGCAGTCGTGTCTTTTAGATTCTATCGGAATTATAGCATAAAATATTTGCTAATACAAAGCCTATTTTTTACGAATACGTGAAATTTGACTTGCCTTTTTATACACAAAGCATTATAATAATTAAGAATGTATTCGTATTGGAGCGTGTCGCATGATCGAGAAAACATATAAGTGCAAAGCCTGTGGATTTTTATTTAAATTGTCATTATTAGAACGAGAACTTCAGGCCGGCGGCATTCCCTGTCCAGGATGCGGCGAAACCGACCTTGAAGAAACCAATGAAGATGCGGGAATCTCTGTTATGAGCCGTGGCGCGGAGTGCAGCGGACATTGTCAGTGCTGCCCATCCCGAGAGGATTGTAGCGGAGCCGAAATAAACAATCAGAAGTAAAGCGAGGTGATACAGTGGATGGAATCTCAATGGTAACATCCGCAGAGGAATCTGCCGTAAAGCAACGTGCTGACGCGCGTGAGAAAGCCGAACGCATTCTCTCTGAAGCACGGCAACGCGCAAAAAACGCCACCGCCGAGGCGGAGAAAGAAGCCCGTTTCGAAGCGGAAAAGATCCTAAATGCGGCGCGGAATGCGGCGCAGGCGCAGGCGGATGCCATTTTAGAGAACGCAAAAATTGAATGTGCGTCAATTGAACGTACCGCCGCCGCCCGTATGCAGGATGCTGCAAATCACATTGTGGAAAGGATCGTGGGGAACTGATGTCTATCGTGCAAATGAAGCGTTTGCGCGTGATATCCCTTTCCACCGAAACCGACGCGCTGCTTAAAGACCTGACCTCGCTCGGATGCGTAGAGCTCAATGAACCTGTTGCAAATCCGGATTTTTCGGGGCTTGCTCTGCCTTGTGAGCCGGATACGCAGGAGCTCTCTGCAAAAAAAGCGCTGGTAAAGGCAGCAATCGACGCGATTTCCCCTTTTGGTGCGAAAAAATCACTCTTTGCGCAAAAACCGGAGATTTCGGAATCCGAATTGCTGGATGCTGATTTCTCTCCGCAATATGAATGCGCAAAGCGCGCAAACGATATTACGGTAAAAATTGCAGCTGCGGAAGCTGCCAAAAAGCAAATCCAATTGGATATTGCTTCTTTAAAACCTTGGGAAGATCTTGCGCTCCCGCTGGAGTATAAAGGCGGACGCACATTTGAAACCGGGCTGTTTACGCTGCCGACGACGCTGGATCCGGAAGTGGTTACCTCTGCGCTGGAATCTTCGGATCTTCCCGCTGAAGTGCGGTTGGCTTCAACAGATCGGGAACTCCATTATCTGGTTGCGCTTGCTCATCGTTCCGCAGCCGGGCAGATGTGGGATATTCTCCGTTCTTACGGCGCACTTCGCGTATATCCCAATTTTGAAGGTACAGCCTCAGAGAATATCGCGGCATTGAAAACCCGATATCTTGCCCAGGAGTCGGAAATTGCCTCCCTGGAGCAGGAACTGTCAAAAATGGCCGATGTTTTACCGGATCTCGAGCGATACTACGACCGTTTATCGCTCGACGAAAACAGGGAACAGTTACGCGCTAATCTAATTGCCACGAAGCACGTCACCTTGATGGAGGGCTGGATTCCCGCCGAGGAAGAAACAGCCGCCTGCAAAGTTTTGGAACGGCACGGATGCGCGTATGAAATGACTGATCCGGTTTACGATGAGGAGGATGAATCTACGCAACCTCCCGTTGCCTTTAAAAACAACCGTTTTGTTTCAAGATTCAGCATTATCACCGAACTCTACGGGATGCCGAAATACTCCAGTATCATTGATCCCAACCCCTTTGTCGCGCCGTTTTTCCTATTGTTCTTTGGGATCATGATGGCGGATGTCGGCTATGGTCTGATCTTCACCATTGCCAGTTTTGTCATCCTTCGCAAGGCAAAACCGCGTGGGATGCTGGAAAACCTCCTGCACCTTGTAATGTATGGCGGTATTTCCATGATAATATGGGGTATTTTGCTGGGCTCCTGGTTTGGCGATGCCGTGCAGCAGATTTCCAAAGCAATTACCGGAACAGCCTACTCGATTCCGCCTGTGTTTTTTGATCCGCTCTCCAATCCAATGCCCATGCTGATTATGAGTATGGGGCTTGGTTTTGTGCATATCTTCACAGGCATGGGACTTTCTGCCTGGCGTAAAATCAAAAAAGGACAGGTATTTGATGCCATTTGCGACGAAGGATTTTGGTATCTGGTGCTCATTGGACTGGTTGTCGGTCTGATCGGCGTTTCTTTCGGGTATTATATCGCAATTGCAGGCGTCGTGGGAATCCTGATTTTCGGTGGGCGCCACAAACCCAGCCTGATTGGAAAAATCACCGGCGGACTTGCGTCTTTATATGATATCTCCGGTTACCTCTCCGACATTCTCTCCTACTCCCGTCTGCTCGCGTTGGGACTTACCACCGGCGTTGTTGCCAGCGTAATGAATATCATGTCCACAATTGGCGGTTTTACGATTCCCGGCACCATATTGTTCGTCGTAGTCTTCCTGATTGGGCATGTTTTCAACCTGGTCATCAATGTTTTGGGCGGTGCCGTCCATGCGCTGCGTTTACAATACGTGGAGTTTTTCTCGCGCTTTTATGAATCCGGCGGCCGTCAGTTTAAGCCGGCTGTCAACAAAACAAAGTACGTGAATTTAAAATAATTACACAGTAAATGGAGGAAACAAGTATGTCTTTCTTAGCTGACGGTAACTTTCTCGCAATTTTAGGCGCAGCGTGCGCCGTAACTCTGGCCGGCTTTGGTTCCGCAAAAGGTGTCGGCATGGTCGGCGCGGCCGCGTCGGGCGTAATTTCGGAAGACTCGTCCAAATTTTCACAAACCCTGATTCTGCAGGCACTTCCCGCCACCCAGGGTGTCTATGGTCTTCTCATCGGCTTCCTGATCGTCATGAAAACCGGTTTGCTCACCGGATCCATGGCAGCGATTTCCACAACAGCCGGGTTGCAGTTCCTCTGTGCGGGTCTCATTATGGGCGGCGCCGGCTGGATGTCCGCGATTCATCAGGCGCGTGTCTGCGTAGGTGGCATCAACTGCATCGCAAAGAAACCGGAAGAGCTTGTCAAGTGTGTCGTTTACGGCGTTATGGTTGAAACCTATGCCGTTCTCGCACTGCTTCTTTCCTTCCTGATCTACAACGGTATTGCTATCTGATCGGTGGCTGCTATGACGGGCATTGAAAAAATTGTCGCGAAAATTCATGAAGATGCTGTGGAAGATTCCCGGCGTATCGTCGAAGAGGCAGATAAACAGGCCGATCGCCTGCTTTCTGAGGCGGCCGCTGCCGCCCGTGCTTCTGCGGCGGAGGTGATCCGGGCTGCAGAGGAAGAACGCGAGGAGATTGAGCGCAGGGCCGTCAGTATGGCGGGACTGGAAGTACGGAAAATGCGTTTGGAATTGAAGCAAAAGCTGTTGCAGCAGGCTTTTGACCAGGCGCTCTCCCAGTTGATTTCTCTGCCAGAAACGGACTATAAGACGTTCTTAACTGCACTCGTGTCAAGTGCAGCAGAAAATGGCGCGGAACTCGTTTTTTCTGCAAAGGATCGTGAAAAATATGGAGCTGCTGTTGTCTCCGGCGTAAACGCTCTGACCAAAAAGCGTGGAATTACCGTCTCTCTCTCTGAAGAGACCCGGGATATTCCCGGCGGCGTCATTATTTGTAACGGCCGTGTAGAGATAAACTGCGCTTTTGATACCTTAATTAGAGACCAGCGTGAAGCGCTTGCAGCAGAAACTGCAAAAATTTTGTTTTAATGGGAGGGGTTCAGGTGGCAAAAATTCGCACGGAAGACTTTCTCTTCACCACCGGACGTATCCGCTCCCTGGAGCGTGAACTTTTAAATCACGAGCGCATGGAACGAATGATAAACGCTAAAACAGATGACGAAGCATTAAAAATTCTTCACGATTGTGGATATCAGGACGCACTTTCTTCAGAACAGGATCTGGAAGACGCGCTTTCCCGTTTCCGCCGTGAACTTTATTCGTCACTGGAGCGGTACGTCCCCGTTCCGGCAGTAATCAACGTCTTTCGTCTCCGCTATGATTTCCATAATATCAAGACCGCAATCAAAGCGTCTGCTCGAAATTATGACGCGGCAGCGCTTTACATCGACGCTGGCACTGTTCCGATAAAACTCCTGTTGCTTTCTATCCCGGACGGTAAAAATCCCACTGTACCAGCGGAGATTAACGAAGCAATTGCTTCCGCTTCCGATCTCCTCGCGCGCACCAGTGATCCGCAGCTTGTCGATTTTCTGCTTGACTGCGCCATGTTTTCCTGTCAGGCAAAAACTGCTCACGAGGCGGGCAGCGAATTTCTCTCCGGTTATGTAGCGCTCTCCGCCGACGCAGCCAATCTTCGTTCTGTTTGTCGTGCTCGCAAAATGGGACGGGGCCGTGATCTTCTTCGTTTTGCACTTTCCTCTGAAGGAACAGTTGCGACGGAAAAACTGCTGGATGTACTCCCGGAAGCGTTGCCTTCCCTGTTTTTCAGCTGGTTAGCGCCAGCTGCCGCAGCCGCAGCAGCCGGTGAACAGATGTCTTCCATAGACCGGCTCTGTGATAACGCCCTGATGGCCTACATCCGCGAGGCAAAGTTTGTCACCTATGGCGAGCAGCCGGTTGCGGCGTATCTTGCAGCGCGGGAATCCGAAATGACGCAAATTCGTATCATTATGGCCGGGCGATCCTCCGGGCTCTCCCCCGAGGCCATTCGGGAAAGGCTGAGGACTTCTTATGTATAAAATTGGTGCAATTGGAGACAGGGATAGCGTGCTCGGGTTCAGTGCTCTGGGCGTTGAAGTTGCGTTCGCCGATACGTCGAGTGAAGCGATTCAGGAATTGCGCCGGTTTGCACGGGACCAGTACGCGGTCATTTATATTACAGAACAACTGGCGCAGTATATGCAGGAGGAAATCGCCGTATATAAGGACAGGCTTACACCTGCTGTCATTCTCATTCCCGGGAAATCCGGGAGTCTCGGTATTGGTCTTGACGCAGTGCGGAAATCCGTTGAGCGCGCGGTCGGCGCGGATATTATTTCCCCCGTTGATGGGAACTAACTCGAAAGGAAGAAAAAAGCATGGGCAATGGAAAAGTCATTAAGGTCTCCGGCCCGCTCGTTGTCGCCGAAGGCCTCGCCGACGCGAATATGTTTGATGTCGTTCGCGTTGGTCGCGACCGTCTGATCGGTGAAATCATTGAAATGCGCGGCGATCAGGCGTCCATACAGGTTTATGAAGAGACCGCCGGCCTGGGACCGGGAGATGAAGTCGTCACAACAGGCGCGCCTCTCTCGGTTGAATTGGGGCCCGGCCTCATTACCACGATATACGACGGCATCCAGCGTCCCCTTGAGGCAATTCGTGATCTGGTAGGCAGTTCAATCCAGCGCGGTATTGATGTGCCATCATTAGACCGAAAGAAAAAATGGAAGTTTGAACCGCTTGCCAAAGTCGGCGACGCTGTCATCGGCGGCGACATTATCGGACATGTACAGGAAACAGCGGCGGTGGATACCAAGATTATGGTTCCTCCTACGCTCTCCGGTACCATTTCCAATATCAAGGCAGGCGAATTTACCGTAGAAGAGACGGTCGCGGAATTGAAAACGTCGGACGGTACTACGGTCCTGTTGCAGATGATGCAGCGCTGGCCGGTTCGTCAAGGCCGGCTTTATAAGACAAAACTCTCCCCGACAGTCCCCATGATTACAGGACAACGAAACGTCGATACGCTCTTCCCGATTGCGCGCGGCGGTACGGCAGCTATCCCCGGTCCGTTCGGCAGCGGTAAAACGGTCGTGCAGCATCAGCTTGCCAAATGGTCGGATGTTGACATCGTGGTATACATTGGCTGCGGCGAGCGCGGAAACGAAATGACGGATGTTTTACGCGAATTTCCGGAATTGAAAGACCCGCGTTCCGGTGAAAGCCTTATGAAACGTACGGTTTTAATTGCAAATACTTCCGATATGCCTGTTGCGGCGCGCGAAGCGTCAATCTATACCGGCATCACCATTGCGGAGTATTTCCGTGATATGGGATATGCTGTCGCCATTCTTGCAGACTCCACTTCCCGCTGGGCAGAAGCGTTGCGTGAAATGTCCGGACGTTTGGAAGAAATGCCGGGTGAAGAGGGGTATCCCGCTTATCTGACCTCGCGTCTCGCCCAATTCTATGAACGTGCAGGACGTGTCATTTGTCTGGGCAGTGAGGAACGGGAAGGTTCCCTCACCGCCATTGGCGCAGTTTCTCCTCCCGGCGGCGATATTTCCGAGCCTGTTTCGCAGGCAACGCTTCGTATCGTAAAGGTTTTCTGGAGTCTGGACTCCTCTCTGGCTTATGCGCGCCACTTCCCTGCCATCAACTGGTTGAACAGTTACTCCCTCTATGAAAACCGGCTTCAGCAGTGGTACATGGATCACATCAGTCCGGATTTTCCCAAGCTGCGTGCTTCCGCGATTTCTCTATTGCAGCAGGAGTCCGAACTCAATGAAATTGTTCAGTTGGTTGGCGTCGATGCTCTCTCTCCCCAGGACCGCCTGATTCTGGAGGAAGCACGCATGCTGCGCGAAGACTTCCTGCAGCAGGACGCCATGAGCGATACAGACGCTTACTGTCCTTCGGAAAAGCAGTTCCTTTTGTTAAAACTGATCCTGTCTTATTACGACATGGGACGTGAAGCATTGGCAAATGGCGCCAACATGAATGCACTCTTTTCCATTTCCGCGCGCGATCATATTGGTCGTGCCAAAAATGAAGCGGACTATCAAAAAGCCTTTGCGGAAATTGATGCAGAAATGCGTTCACAAATTGCCGAGCTGGCGGCCAAAGGAGGCGAGCAGTTATGATGAAAGAATATCGTACCATACAGGAAATCGCCGGCCCGTTGATGCTCGTACAGAATGTAGAAGGGGTCACATACGGTGAGCTGGCAGAAATCCGCCTGCAAAACGGCGAGACGCGTCGTTGCAAGGTGTTGGAAGTGGAAGGCGACAATGCGTTGGTACAGCTGTTTGAATCCTCCACCGGTATCAATCTGGCAAATTCCAGCGTTCGCTTTTTGGGACATGGGATTGAACTCGGCGTCTCTATTGACATGCTTGGCCGCGTGTTTGACGGCCTTGGTACGCCGATTGACGGCGGCCCGGAACTTTTACCGGAAAAGCGTCTTGATATCAACGGTTTGCCGATGAATCCCGCCGCACGTGCCTATCCGTCCGAATTTATTCAGACGGGAGTTTCCGCGATTGATGGTTTGAATACACTTGTCCGTGGACAAAAGCTCCCCATTTTCTCCGGCTCCGGCCTTCCGCACGCCGACCTGGCCGCGCAGATTGCGCGTCAGGCAAAGGTGTTGGACAATTCCAGTCAGTTTGCGGTGGTATTTGCCGCAGTAGGCATCACCTTTGAGGAAGCAGACTTCTTTATCAGCGATTTCCGCAAAACGGGTTCGATTGACCGCACGGTGATGTTTATGAACCTGGCAAACGACCCTGCCATTGAACGTATCTCCACTCCTCGTATGGCTTTGACGGCAGCTGAGTATCTGGCTTTTGACCAGGGAATGCATGTTCTTGTTATTATTACGGATATCACCAACTATGCAGAGGCTTTGCGCGAGGTATCCGCAGCACGTAAAGAAGTACCGGGACGCCGTGGTTATCCGGGTTATATGTATACCGACCTCGCCTCCATGTATGAACGCGCCGGCCGCCGTGCCGACAGCGAGGGCAGTATTACGCTGATTCCGATTCTGACTATGCCGGAAGATGATAAAACGCATCCCATTCCAGACCTGACCGGTTACATCACAGAAGGACAGATCATTCTCTCTCGAGAACTGTATCGAAAAGGTTTGCGTCCGCCGGTTGACGTACTCCCTTCCCTATCCCGATTGAAGGATAAAGGAATCGGCGAAGGTAAAACTCGCGCCGACCATTCCGGCGTCATGAATCAGCTCTTTGCCGCTTATGCGCGCGGAAAAGACGCAAAAGAGTTGATGACCATTCTGGGTGAAGCTGCATTGACGGATATTGATAAGCTCTATGCTAAATTTGCCGATGAGTTTGAAAACCGTTACGTTTCCCAGGGATATGAGACAAACCGTACCATTGAAGAAACACTTTCTATCGGTTGGGAATTGCTCTCCATTCTCCCGAAGAACGAATTAAAGCGTATCAAACCGCAATTTATTGACCAGTATTTCCCTGAGAAAAAGGAAGGGTAATCATGGCCTTTCAGGAGGTGAGCCGCCATGGCTGTCATGAATGTTAATCCCACGCGTATGGAGTTGACAAGGCTCAAGACGCGGCTGAAAACCGCTACCAGAGGCCATAAACTCTTAAAGGACAAGCTTGACGAGATGATGAAGCAGTTTCTGGATATCGTCCGGGAAAATCGTGCGCTGCGCATTCGTGTCGAACAGGCGCTGACGGAGGCTTATCGCCGTTTTACGGTTGCCACCGCAGTTATGTCCCCGGAAATGCTGGAACAGGCGCTTCTCTACCCCAAGCAGGCCGTTTCTCTTGAAATGACATTCACAAACGTTATGAGTGTTGATGTGCCGAAGTATACCATTCAGCTAAAAAACGATGAGCCGTCGGAAATTTTCCCCTATGGCTTTGCCACAACATCCGGGGAATTGGATGCTGCTGTTTCCGAATTGAACGGTGCTTTGGAATTGATGCTGCGTCTTGCGGAAGCGGAAAAATCCGCGCAGCTTCTGGCGTTCGAAATTGAAAAAACGCGTCGCCGGGTTAATGCGCTGGAATATGTTATGATTCCGCAAATGCAGGAGACCATTCGGTATATCATCATGAAGCTGGATGAAAATGAGCGCGGAAATCTTTCCCGTCTGATGAAAGTCAAAGATATGATGTTAGAGGAACAAATGGAAAAAGCACATGCACGCGCCGAGGCATTGCGCGCAAAATCGTAACAAATTTTTGTTGTATGATTCGCCTTCCAATGCGAATTTCAACGTAAAAAGCACCTGAAAAGCCGTTGTGACTTTTCGGGTGCTTTTTTCTGAAAACCTGAAAATGCATGGCTGACTAGGCTGAAAATCAGTACACTCTTCCCCCTTGTATCCAAACTCTTTTCACACGCAGTTTGTGAAACAAAACGCTCCAATCAAGAAGCCGCCTTTTAAAAAGGCGGCTTCTTACCGTATTCACTCCCTTCTTCTTATTCAGAAAAAGGAGGTTTGTACATATCTACATGCGGACAATACTCATCCAAATATTCCTCTCCATGCCGTTCGTAGCCAAGTTTTTCATAAAAACCGGATGCACGCACCTGCGCACTGACTTTAAATTGTCTGGCGCCTCGTTTTTTCAACTCTTCTTCAAAATAAAGCATTAACTGCTCTCCCAGATGCTGGCCACGATACATCGGCAAAACCGCCACCCGTCCAATTTTACAAAGTCCTTTATCGTCAAGAAATGCGCGCGCCGTTGCAGCCGGCACCCCATCACTATACATCACAACATGCCAGGCTTCGTCATCCATGCCGTCAATTTCATTGACAAATCCCTGCTCTTCAACAAAAACCGCAATTCGAATTCGATATGCCTCCGTATAATCTCCATGCCGTATGAGCTGATAAGTAATCATAGAATCTCATTCTCCTTACAATTCGTCAGCATACTCCGCCAAAAGCAGATCAACCATTAAACCATAGCTATCTGTGCCTGCAGACTGCCCATATCCCTTTAAATAGGAATCATTAATTTGAGTCCCAATTTTCGATAAAACGCCGTCATATTTCCGTACACTCTCATTGTGCTGTGCGATATCCCACGCTAAGCTGTCATTGACTCCGGATTGAATCGTACGCGCCGAATCTGCATCAACCGCATACAAGGCATTCAGGCAATAGATATACGCCATAAAATATCCGGAGTACACGACACGCCGGTCTGTATTGGCACGACACGCCAAAAACGCCACAAAATTTGCTTCTGACTCCGGCGCTATTGCCAACCGATGTGCTGTTTCATGCGCCATAGTAAAAATGATTGATTGGTCCGGACTATCTGGTACCACGATGCATTCCCCGGTAAACGGAACGTACATACCGGTAATGCCAAAGGAAGCCAACACTTTCCAAGTAGAAATGCTCTTAACCGGGGCATAAGTGCTGGAAAGGAAACTATATTCCTGAGCAAGTGCCTCATATCCCAGCGAAATTAGTGAAGCCATACCTGCAAAATTTCCAAATTCGCAATTCCCGTTTTGATCTCGCGGCACGATCTCCGCATAAGCATTGGCACGGTCACGCATCAGCTCCGTTAAAGAAATTAAATGAGAATTGTCGGTTTCACCGATTTCCAATCCCATGCGCTCCGACAGAGGGGAACAAAAATAATTGGCGCCGTACAATACAAAAAACAAGAGAAACAATGTAGAACCAACTGCCAATAAAGTAGAACACATCCTGAGCAAGCGCGAAAGAATTTCCTTCGTCGCACACATTTTGTAGATCGCAAAGGCGAGATATAAGAGAGCGACAGTTACCAGCAAAAATACCGACAATTCAGCAACAGTAAAGGAAACATACGACATGGCCCCTGATAAAATCATTGCAATTGATTTGGTAACTTCACAATATTGATCCGCATACTGTGAATTTTTGGCAAATACCGCATATGTTACAAGATAAGCCGCAACCATCAAAGCAGTAAACACAAAACGCCCGATTGTACCGGCGGTTAAATAGGAGCCTTCTTTCCGTTTCATCATGATTCCCCTGCTTTCCCTTCGGCATAATATAGGTTTAGTATACCATAACCGGCAGCTTTTGTGTAGTGGTTTTCCTACAAAGAGACACCGGGTTTCAATCAACTTGTATTTCATAACGGTCTTCACAACAAAAGAGAAACGAAAAATGCAGACGACATATTTAAAAACGTGAGCATTTACGAGATAACAGGAGAAAATAAAAGCATGAAAAATATAAATTAAAAAAATTGAAAAAAGTACTTGACATTCAGCAGGAAGTATGATATAAAATATACCTGTCGGGTAAATGTAGTATGTGGTTGTGCAACTATTTTTATCGGATATCGGTAGTTTTCCTAGAAAAACTGCTGTTGATCGGGCATTTTCCAGTCTTGATTTTTATCAGCAAGAAATTCCGGTCCCGGAGTCAGATTCATACAAACTGTGGAGGGAACAGAATGTCAACTTATATGGCAAAACCGGATACCATTCAGCGTAGTTGGTACGTTTTGGACGCCGCAAATAAGCCGCTCGGCCGTACCGCTGCTGCTGCCGCGCATCTTTTGCGTGGCAAACACAAAGCCGAGTACACACCCAATCAGGATTGTGGCGACTATGTAATTGTTATCAATGTCGAAAAAGCAATCCTTACCGGACGCAAGATGGAACAGAAGTTCTATCGTACCCATTCGGGTTATCCGGGAGGGCTGAAAGAAACCAAATATCGTCTTCTGATGCAGGACAAGCCTGAACTTGCTATGAAGCTGGCCGTCCGCGGTATGCTTCCCCGTAACCACAATGGTCGTGAACAGCTGA
>CALWBW010000051.1 GCA_944376195.1 uncultured Clostridia bacterium
AAGCTGTCATGACCGGGGAGTCTCTCCCCGTAGATAAAAACGCAGGCGACGACGTCTTCAGCGGTACCGTCAACCAATTCGGCGCCTTTGAAATGCAGGCAACTAAAGTGGGGGAAGACAGCTCCATTCAACGCATGATCCGCTTGGTACAATCCGCCGACGCCGGAAAGGCAAAAATTGTCGGTCTTGCGGACCGATGGGCCACCTGGATTGTCGTAATTGCACTTTCCGCCGCCATTCTCACCTGGATTGTGTCGGGAGAAATCATCCGTGCCGTCACCATTCTTGTTGTCTTCTGTCCCTGTGCGTTGGTGCTGGCCACACCCACAGCCATTATGGCAGCGATCGGGAATGCAACCAAGCATGGCTTTCTCGTACGGGAAGGTGACGCGCTGGAACGTCTGGCGCGCGTTGGAAAAATAACCTTTGACAAAACCGGAACGCTTACTTACGGTACACCGCGCGTCATGGCAGTACAAAGTTTTTCTTCCTATGACATTGAAAAAATCTACACGCTGGCCGCTGCTGCGGAACAGAGGTCGGAACATCCTCTTGGCAAAGCCGTTTTACGTTGTTATCGGCAGAAACATACCGGGGAACTCCCGGTGTGTGAACAATTTCAAATGCTCCCCGGCAAGGGCGTATCCGCCGTCGTGGAGGGCACGCAAGTACTCGCCGGAAATTTTAAACTTCTCTCTGAAAACCGTATTTCCATCCCGGCAGAAGCACAGCAGGAAACCGAACGCCTCCTGTCTCAGGGCAGCACTGTGATTCACATCGCGGTAAGTGGGGCATTTGCCGGATTTGTGGCGCTTGCCGACACGGTGCGGAGCGAAAGTTTGCCCATGCTGAAAGCCTTGCGCAAGCTTGGCGTACAGCCCGTTTTGCTGACGGGAGACCATGAAAACGTCGCTGGTGCCATCGCAGATCAATTGCAGTTGGACGAAGTGCACGCAAACTGCCTGCCGGAAGACAAACTGGATGTAATTGCACAGTTTCAAAAGCAGGGAGCCTCCGTCTGTATGATTGGGGATGGAATCAATGACGCTCCCGCCCTGAAACAGGCCAACGTCGGGATCGCCATGGGTGGAATCGGGAGTGACATTGCCGTGGAAGCCGCAGACATCGCGCTGGTGGACGACGAAGTGAAGGAACTTCCCCATTTGCTGGCGCTTTCCAGACGGATGATGCACACCATCAAATGGAATCTGGTCTTTTCCATGACTTTGAATTTCGTCGCCATCGGATTGGCTTTCCCCGGCATCTTAAACCCGGTGATCGGGGCGCTGGTTCATAACGCAGGCTCCGTGCTGGTTATCATCAATTCCGCTTTCCTACTCAAATGGAGATGGAAAAACAAATAACCCTTTCTTGCAATATGTAATTTTTATAGAAAAAAAGTGCGGGAAGTTTCCCGCACCTTTTTTCTATTTGACTCAGGTGTTTTTCATAATCACGCTCTCGACCACATCCGCTACATGTTCGCAGGCATCCAGACATTTTTCCAGATAAATATAAATTTCACGCCAGACAATAATCTCAATTGGGTCGGAAGACGCCGTATGCAATTTCCGCATAGAAGAAATAAACAACCGGTCTCCTTCCTCTTCTAAGGCATTGATCTCGACGATCAGCTCGTGGAGGCTGCGGTCCCGTTTGAAATCGGGAAATTTCTGCAAAAGATTGTGTACCACTTCGCAGCAGCGAATCAGCAGTTTCGTAAAGCGAACCGTCTCCGGCGTAATCAGCTTCACGTTGTTGACATACACCCGCAAGAGCACATCCTCAATGCAGTCCGTCACCTCATCTATATTCTGGTTCAACAAGATGATATCCTCGCGCTCCAGCGGCGTAATAAAAGCGCGCATCAGTTCCGCCATCATTTCATGCTTCAAGCTATCGCCCTCATGCTCCACCGTATGCATCTGTTCGATTTTTCCAGGCAATGCTTTCACATCAAAGCTGCTCAGCGTTTCCTCCAACATTACAGCAGCTTTTTTGGCACACGCCGCACATGCGATAAAATTATCAAAATAATAACGCTCGCCTTTTTTCGACATAACCGCTCTCCTTAAAATATCAACATGAATAATTTTGCCATCAAAAAACCAATCAGACCGCATCCCGGGAACGTCAAAACCCAGGTCAGCACCATCTCTTTCACCACCTTGAAGTTGACCGCCGAAATGCGCTTGACCGCTCCAACGCCCATAATCGCCGTGGTTTTCGTATGAGTTGTGCTGACGGGAATGCCAAACACAGAAGAAAGCAACAGACAGAAAGCAGATGCAATATCTGCGGAAAAGCCCTGGTATTTTTCCAGACGTACCATATCCATCCCGACAGACTTGATGATTTTCTTTCCGCCGACAGATGTTCCCACACCCATTACAAGCGAACACAACAGCATAATCCAAACCGGAAGTTGGATCCCGGACGTATTCTCTCCGCCGTTTGCCAATACGACACCCAGCAGCAAAACGCCGATAAATTTCTGGCCATCCTGCGCACCGTGCATAAACGACATCGCGGCTCCGCCGAAGATTTGCGCTCCCCGGAAAAAGGTGTTAATCCGACGGCGATCCATGTTCCGGCACACCAGCACAACCAGTTTGCAAAGCAGATAACCGCTTCCGAACCCCAACACCGTGGAAAGTGCCAGGCCATACAGTACTTTCACCCATTCTGCGCCGTTAATTCCGGAAAAACCACCCTGCAATGCAATGGCAGCCCCCGAAATACCGGCGATCAACGCATGGCTCTCACTCGTAGGAATGCCGAAATACCACGCCGCCACCGCCCAAATCACAATGGCAAAAAGCGCCGCGCACAACGCAATTAACGCTACGTCGCTGTGACCCGCAAAATTGACCATGTTGCTGATCGTCATGGCCACCGTTGCATTCACCATTGTCATTACAAGGACTCCGAAGAAATTGAAGACCGCGGACATAATAATTGCCGCCGTCACGCCCATCGAACGCGTCGATACACAGGTCGCAATGGCGTTTGGCGCATCTGTCCAACCATTTACAAAAATTACCCCCAGCGTCAATAATACTGTGATGAGCAACGCCGGGTTGGTTGTCACCTGCTGCCATGTGGAAGAAAACGACATATCCATGCTGCGTTTTTCCGTCCTTTTTTATAGTTTCGGGAAAAGCAGTTTTGCCAATCAAATATCTGCTTTTCGTTTATAATTTTAACATAATACGACAGGAATGTAAAGTAATCGCACCTCTATTTAACGCAGATTTAACGCAAGCCCCAAACCGATTGTTCTTTTCACTTCCATAAAATTCTTTTTCGCCACTTGTTAAAAGCCGCAAAAAACCACGTGATTTGCCCTGTACGGAATGTCTTCTTTCCTTTAAAAAAGCGTGTTGCTTTTCAAGCACCGTTAGATTCCCATCGCAGTAAAACAATCGGACAGCCACTGCAGTTCGTCTTCCGTAGGATTCCATCCGTATTGCTGTAAATCCACAATATTGGTATCGGATACGGCAACGCCCTCCTCCTCCAACAGGGCGCGCTGCATACCGTCAAACAGAAATGCGTTTGCGCCGGACAAATATCCCCGGCTATTCACCACACGATGCGCAGATTCTGCCGCTCCACGGCTTAACGCACGCCCCACTTCTCGCGCACCCCGCGGAACACCGCACAAGTCCGCCAACTGTCCATAGGTCGCCACCTTTCCTTTCGGTATCTTATTACAGACTACTCCAACCCGACGAAAAAAATCCATAATCATGCCCCTGTACTCAACAATTTCAGCGATAGAAAGCCACAAAATTCTGTCAATAAAAAACGACAAAAAACAAACCCGAACCAACGCACCATAAGCGACAGGTTCGGGTTTATTCTTCTGGTGGAGACTACTGAACTCGAATCAGTGACCTCCTGCGTGTGAAGCAGGCGCTCTAACCAACTGAGCTAAGCCTCCTGGTGATGGTGACCCGGACGAGAATCGAACTCGTGTTACCGCCGTGAAAGGGCGGTGTCTTAACCGCTTGACCACCGGGCCGTTTTTTCATTGTATTGGAAACGGAGAGCATCCTCCGTTTCCAATACTGGTAGCGGCAGTCGGATTTGAACCAACGACCTGCCGGGTATGAACCGGATGCTCTAGCCAGCTGAGCTATACCGCCACACAAATGATAATTAGGAAAAACAGCTTGTTTAGTATAAGGCATTTTTCTTCGTTTGTCAAGTCTTTTTTTCAGATTGTTTGCAAAAGGGGAAAAATTCTCTTCCGGAATTTTCCTTGCGCAAATATGAGAAATATAGTATACTTATAAATAATATTACCTTTTGTTTGCCTCAAAATTTCTTTTTTCGGGAAAGGTGGGAAGCTGTTTTGTTAAAAAGCCTGCGGCACAAGTTGGCCGAATCTGCAAGATCCGTATTACCGATCACCTTGATCGTCTTGTTTTTCAGTTTCACCTTTGTCCCAATTCCCAATGATATTATGCTCACATTTGTGTTAGGCGCCGTCCTTTTAGTAGGCGGCATGAGCCTTTTTTCCGCCGGCGTTGATCTGGCCATGACGCCGATGGGCGAGGCAATTGGTTCGGATATGACAAAGACGAAACGCGTCTGGCTCGTATTGTGCGTTTGTTTCCTGATCGGCACCATTATCACCATTGCCGAGCCGGACTTACAGGTCCTGGCTGAGCAGGTATCTTCTATTCCGAATATGGTGCTCATTTTGACCATTGCCCTCGGCGTTGGTTTTTTCCTGGTTATTGCAATTTTGCGTATTTTATTTCGAATTTCCCTGAGATATATGCTTTTAGGCTTTTATCTGCTGATTTTTCTGGTATCCATTTTCGCGCCAAACGATTTTATCCCGCTCGCCTTTGACTCAGGCGGTGTGACGACAGGACCCATTACGGTACCTTTTATCCTGGCGCTTGGTATTGGTATTGCCACCATCCGCGGCGACCGAAGCAGTCAAGACGACTCCTTTGGCCTTGTGGCGCTGTGCAGTATCGGTCCTATTTTGATGGTGTTGCTGCTCGGCATTTTCTACCGTCCATCCGGCGCAGATTATTCATCCAGCTATCTTGTGGACGCGGAAAACACCCGGGAAATTGCCCTTTCCTTTTTACAGGAATTCCCCGACTATATAATCGAGGTCGCGTCTTCGCTTTTCCCCATTGTTTTGGTTTTTATTCTATTCAATCTGATCACACGCCGTTTCCGCAATCGCAGACTGGTGCGCGTGACAGCCGGATTTGTCTATGGCTACATAGGCCTTGTCCTGTTCCTGACCGGCGCTAATGTTGGATTCATGCCGGTTGGTTCCTATTTGGGTGAAGCCCTGGCAAACTCCCCCTATTCCTTCCTTTTAATCCCGCTGGCCATGCTCATTGGGTATTTCGTTGTCATTGCCGAGCCCTCTGTGCAGGTACTAAACAAGCAGGTCGAAGAGATCACAAACGGCGCCGTAACGCAACGTGCCATGAAGCTGAGTCTTTCCATCGGCGTTGCCATTTCCGCAGGGCTTGGCATGATCCGGGTTGTCACAGGTATCAATATTTATTACTTTCTTGTCCCCGGCTATCTGGTTGCCATCGCACTGAGTTTCTTTGTACCGAAACTCTTTACCGGCATCGCGTTTGACTCCGGCGGTGTCGCCAGCGGAACCATGACCGCAACTTTCCTGCTTCCTTTTACTATGGGCGCATGTGAGGCATTGGGGCATAACATCCTTACAGACGCATTCGGCGTCGTCGCGATGGTTGCCATGACGCCGCTTTTGACCATACAAATCCTTGGGCTGTTCTCCCGTCTCAAAGCCGACCGGCTTACAGCGGTACGTTTGGCCGCGGAAAACCTGCCTGATGATATTATAGACTACGAGGCGCTTTATCAACAACCCGTGCAGTCTGAAGAGGAGGTGGACATCCATGTCTGATTCCATGCAATCCCCGGTGAAACTGCTGGTTTCCATCGTCGACCGCGGACGCGGTACAGGCCTTACCACCTACTATAACAAAAAATATCCGCATACCAGCTTTCTTGCCATGGGTGTGGGAACGGCAAGCACGGCAATTATGGATATGCTGGGACTGGATAGTGCCGACAAGGATGTTATTTTTTCTTTTGTAAATGCAGAAGCGCTTCCCGATATGCTCAACGAACTCAGCGGACGAAAATTCATGAAGTTTTCCGGCCGCGGCATTGCCTTTACCATGCGGTTAACCGGTATCGGCAGTCTTTTGCACACCGCATTGATGCAAAGCGGCGACTTTCCCGCCCCATTGTTGACAGATGAATCTCACGAAGCACCGCTTAGAAAGGAGCAGGTACCTGTTATGACATCCGATGAAAACGCTTACAGCCTGATTCTGGCCGTTGCAGAACCGGGATATACGGAACAGATCATGGAAGCAGCGCGTGACGCAGGCGCAACCGGAGGTACAGTCCTGCATGCGCGCGGATTTGGGCATGGGGCCGCAGAGCACTTCCTCGCTCTCACCATTCAGCCGGAGAAGGAAATTATCTCGATCCTCACCCCGGCGGAAAACCGCGTTGCCATCATGCGCGCCATCAATGAAAAATTTGGGCTCCGCAATGAAGCAAAAGCCATGATTCTTTCCCTGCCCGTCGAAGATTTGATACAGGTTCATTGAGTAACGATTTCCCCGGCCCAAATGGGCCGGGGAAATCGTTTTTTACCGGCAATCCGTCGGAAAGCATTTTTGAAATTATCAAGCCGCCCTGTGCGGTCTTATTCCGCCGATATCCGCTCCACCGTTTCGCACATTCCGTTTTCTCCCACAGTGAAAAGCGCACCCTGGATTCTCGGGCAGCGGGCCGATTCCTCGAAGCGTACCAGCATATCCCCCCGGAAATAAGCCAAGCTCTGCTCCCATTTGACTCCAATTACAGAGTCTGCGGCGCCAGTCATCCCCAAATCCGTCAGAAATCCCAGACCCTTGGGAAAAATACGTTCGTCTGCCGTCTGTACATGGGTATGCGTCCCAAAAAGCACATTCACCCGTCCATCCAGATGATAGGCCATCGCGCATTTTTCGCTGGTTGCTTCCGCGTGAAAATCCACGACGTAGAGATCTGCCTTCCCCCGGTATTGCTTCAACAGGACGTCTACCGTATCAAATGGGTTCAGCGCGCCAAACCCCAGATCAACACGTCCAATCAGATTAATCACACAAATGCGCGTTTTTCCCGTATCGTACACAGTCGCACCATTTCCCGGCGCGCCGGCCGGCCAGTTTGCCGGCCGGATAATCCGCGCCTCATCCTCCAGAAACGACACAATTTCCCGCCTTCTCAGCCCGTGATTTCCCAGCGTAACGACGTCTGCACCTGCGGTAAAAAGCTCCCTTGCCTGCGCGGGTGTGATCCCGCTTCCCGCGGCGTTTTCCCCATTTACCACGACAAAATCCGCGCCGTAATACCGTCGCAATCCCCACAGTTTTTTTCCGAGAATGTCCAGCCCGGCGTTGCCGCAGACATCTCCAATTGCTAATATTTTACATTTCATATGATGAACCAATTCCTTTTTGAACAAATTTTCCGTTTGAACTGTGTAAGATTATATAACAATTCTTAATTTTTGTATAGTGTTTCACGGTTTGTCTTTACTAAGTGAACCAATTGTGTTACACTAAACACGAAATTGAAAAAGATTGGATGTGTTAACTTTGCGTTTTCGGGAACATTGGAATACCAGGGTGATTGTCTCACAAGCTTTGATTGCCGCAGTCTATGCGGCGCTTACGCTGCTTGTTTATCCCATTGCTTTTGGGAATATCCAATTCCGGATTTCAGAAGCACTGACCATTTTACCGTTTTTGAATCCGCACTGTATGGTGGGTCTCGGCATAGGATGTTTTATCGCCAATCTCATTGGCGGCAACGGTGTGCTGGACGTTGTGTTTGGTACGCTTGCCACAGTGTTGGCGGGATACTGGACGTCAAAGATGCGCCGCGACTGGCTCGCGCCGCTTCCTCCCGTCCTTTTGAACATGGTCATTGTCGGCGCGGTACTGGCCTATACGCTTTCACCCTCCACATTCTGGATTTCCTTCCTGATCTTCGGGCTGGAAGTCGGGCTTGGACAGCTTGGCGCCTGTTATGTTCTCGGGCTTCCGCTTTTAAAACTGCTGAAGCGGTATGAAAAAACATCAAAAGGATATTTTGCTTCATGGTTGACGAAAATTTAAAATCGCAGATTGCGTTTTTAATTGCAATCGACCGAATGAAAACCATTGAACGTCAGTCTCCCATTTATTCGGGAGAACGGCGCGAAAACGATGCGGAACATTCCTGGCATATCGCTGTGATGGCGATGGTGCTGCGGGACTACGCAGCGGAGCCTTTTGACATGGGCCGCGTTTTAGAAATGCTGGCTGTCCATGATCTGGTGGAAATTTACGCAGGGGATACCTTTGCCTACGACACAGTGGGCAATGCCGACAAGGCCGCGCGGGAAAGCGCTTCCGCCGACCGTCTCTACGCCATGTTACCGGAAGCGCAAGGGCAGTATTACCGTGCGCTGTGGGAAGAATTCGACGCCATGGAAACCGCGGAATCGCGGTACGCCGCCTCACTCGACCGTTTGCAGCCGCTTCTCTCCAATTGGCTGAATCAAGGCGGTACCTGGCGCGATCATCACGTCAAGCCGGAGCAGGTTTACCGGCGGATGGAGCCTTTAAAAACAGGCGCTCCAAAACTCTGGGATCTCGCTGACCATATCATTCGCGCATCGATTGAACGTGGGTATATTTCGCAAAATACCTGACGAGCCGGGAGGTTTCGACTCATGAACATCAAAAAAGCCGTCATACCCGCCGCCGGACTGGGTACGCGTATGCTTCCGGCCACCAAGGTTGTGCCAAAAGAGGTGTTGCCTCTGGCCGATCTGCCGGCAATTCAATATTTGGTGGAGGAAGCTGTAAATTCTGGAATTCAGGATATCATTATCATTACAAGCCGGACCAAAACTGCAATTGAAGATTATTTTGATTACTCTCCCGAACTGGAAGCACATCTGGAAGCGGCCGGTTATGGAGAAAAAGCCGCGGAGCTCCGTAAATTTGCCGATATGGCAAACATCGTCTGTGTGCGGCAAAAGGAAATGCTGGGCCTCGGGCACGCCATTCTCACCGCACAACCCTATGTCGGCAACGATCCGTTTGCCGTGCTCTTAGGCGACGATATCATCTTGTCCGAACGTCCCGTCACGCTCCAGCTGGAAGACGCGTATCGAGAGTTCGGCGGCATGGTGATCGGCGTGCAGGAAGTGCCGATCGAGCTGATTTCGCGGTACGACAGTGTCAAGATGTCTCCCTTGCGGGACCGTCTTTATGACGTCAGTGCTGTAAAGGAAAAGCCCCGTCCAGAGGAAATTTACACCAATTACGCAATTTTAGGACGATATATTCTGTCGTCTGAAATTTTTGACGTACTGCGGCATCTGCCGCCCGGGCACGGCGGGGAAATCCAGCTGACCGACGCCATTAACGCGCTGTGCGGAACCCAGCGTATCACCGCCGTTGATTTTGAGGGCCAGCGTTTTGATACCGGTAATCTGCGCGGCTATTTGCAGGCACAGATTGAGCTTTCCCTGCGGCATCCCACAGTCGGTCCCTGGCTGCGGGAGTATATCAAGGAGCGCGCAAAGACGCTGTAAGTCCGAATATTTAAAAACAATATCCCCGCCTGTTGTCAGGCGGGGATATTTTTCGTCTTTATGTGGTCTTTGGGAAGCGAAAGACACACGTTAATAATACATTCCCTCCGGCGCCACGCGGTACTCAATCCGGCATTCCGCCGTTTCCGCGCCGTCGCGTTCGTCAAAAGTCGCCGAGACAATGGCATAGAAGTTTGCAAACTCCACGCTCTCGCCATTCTGCGTAAATGTCAGCGGCATCCGATCAGCCAGTTCACCCTCCGGCTCCACGGCCCAGGTGTCCCGCATCCCCGTGCCTTCCTTCGGCGCGTCGGGGTAGGAATCAAACTCCGTCAGATAAAACGACAGCCCGTCTACCGTAACCGGATCGCCATACGCCTCCTGAAGTTCCGCCGCATAGGCCTTTACCGCGTCAAAGTACGCCTCGTTCTGGCCTTCCGTCTGCGCCGTGAACGTCACGCCGTACAAGATATTTGAATCTGCGTCCAGCTGCAGCCAAATTTCAAACGGCATCCCGCCAAGCTCCATTTTCGACGAAGTAACCAACAGACTGTACGGCGAACGCTCCTGCGAAATGTCATCTTCCGTCAGACCCAGCGCCGCAAGGGCTTCCTCGCGCGTAAGCCCAATCGCCGCGCAATATTCCTCCGGCGTACTGGCGCTGTCCGCAGTCGCAGACCCCGCGCAGGCGGTCAAAGCTGCCAGCAGCAGTACCGCTGCAAGAATCCAGACTCCCACTTTTTTCATAAGCCCACACATCCTTTCCCGCTTATATGATAATATTCTATGGGATAATTGGAAATTTGTCAACATTTTCCGTTTTTAAAGTTTCTTCGTGCAGACAGGTCGGGGGCTTCCAGGGATACAAGAAACGATTTGCAGAAAAACGATTTTGTTTCGTGCACATTTTCTCAGCCGCAACCATTCTCTACTAAAAATGTGGTATTGCTTTTTCCCGCAGTTCTGTATATAATAAGCGTAGCAAAGAACAGGAGGTTAACACTATGACTGTCACAAAAGATACTCTGATTATTGACGTGCTTCGCGCTGATATGGAAACCGCGCAATATTTCTTTGAAATCGGCATGCACTGCGTCGGTTGCCCGTCGTCCCGCGGCGAGACCATAGAAATGGCCTGCATGGTGCACAACGTGGATCCGGAAGAGCTTGTCGCAAAGCTGAACGCACACTTTGCACAGAAGAACGCTTGAAGGAAAGCGTTCTGAAAAACGAAGACCAGGCGTCATAGAGCAGCCGCTTCATGACGCCTGATCTGCTTTTTGGGTACAGAGAATGAGACTTTTTTCACTTGGCGCGCGGCTTGAAACCGTCGCCGGTTTGATTCCGCCGGGCGCTATTGTCGTGGACATTGGAACCGACCACGCCCGGCTTCCGATTTGGCTGGTAAAAACGGGGCGCTGCACCCGCGTCACCGCCTCGGACATTGCGGACATCCCCATCAGCCGGGCACGGGAAAACGTGACGCGCTGGGGGGTAGACGAGATGGTGCAGGTAATCCAGTGCGCGGGGTTTGACGGGATTCAGCCCGGCAGTTTCACACACGCGGTGATCTGCGGTATGGGCGGCGACACCATTTCCGCCATTTTGGCCGCCGCGCTCTGGACCCGGGACGCGCGTTATACGCTGCTTTTGCAGCCGGAGACGGCGGCTCGGCGGCTGCGGGAATTTTTATATGGGCATGGCTATGTCATCCGCAACGAAATTGCCGTGCTGGACGGCGGCCGTGTTTATACGATTCTGGAAGTTGCCGGCGGTCTTGACCCGCACCGTGACGATCCGCTCTATGCGCGCGTCAGCGCACCGCTTCTTACACAGCACGACGAAGCGGCGCGGCAGTATGTCGCGCGGGTCATGCAATCGCTTGCGCGGGAGCAAAAGGGGCTGGCGCCGGACAGTGCCGCATACAAGGAGACCGCGTCGCTGCTCCTGCGATTACAGGAATGGGAGGCACAGTATGCCTAAAGTTTCAGATTTTCTGGACGTGCTCGAGGGGTTTGCCCCCTCTTTTCTCCGTATGCAGGGGGATAATGTCGGACTTTTGGTAGGCGATCCGGCGCGTGAGGTCCGTCGCGTCATGCTCACGCTTGATATTACGCCCGCCGTCGCGCAGGAAGCGGCAGAGGCCGGCGCAGAGCTGGTGGTTTCCCATCACCCCGTCATTTTCCGTCCGCTTTCCTCCGTCACGCCGCAATCCTATAACGGCGCGGCTGTAACGACGCTTTTAGAACATCGGATTGCCGCCATTTGTATGCACACCAACCTTGACGCCGCGGCCGGCGGGGTGAACGACACCCTGGCGCGGGTTCTGGGGCTTTCCCAGGTGGAGCTGGTCGACGACGGCGGAGCAGGGATCCTGCGCCGCGGCGTGCTCCCGCAGGAGATGCCGCCCGCAGACTTTGCCGCATACGTCGGGCAGCGTCTTTACTGCCGCGGGGTACGCTATCTGGAAGGAACGCGTCCGGTGCGCGTCGTTACGGTTTGCGGCGGCGCCGGAGGCGGGCAGGAAGACGCCATGGCGGCTCTGGCATCCGGATGCGACGCCTATGTCACGGCGGAAGTAAAATATCCGGTTTCGCTGGAACTGGATCATGCCGGACTGACGGTTGTCGATGCCGGGCATTTTCATACGGAAAATCCGGTGCTGGAGTCGCTGCGCGCCTTGCTTTCCGCGCGTTTCCCCGGCGTCTCGTTGACTGTGTCCGCGCACGATGATCCCATGAAATTTTTACTTTTTTGATTGAATGAACCATTATGCTTGACACGATATTTTTAAGCGAGCTGCTGCGCGAAATGCGGCTGACCGGCTCGCGCATCAACAAAATTAACCAACCGGAGCGAGACGAGCTCTTTTTTACGCTCTACGGGCCTACCGGTACGCACCGTCTGCTCATCAGCGCAAATGCCTCTGCGCCGCGTCTGCAATATACGGACGCACCGCGTGAGAATCCGCAGCAGGCGCCGATGTTCTGCATGTTTTTACGTAAATACCTCACTGGCGCGCTGATTTCCGACGTCTCCCAGCCGGGCGGCGACCGCATTGCCGAATTGACGCTCGATTGTACGGATGAATTCGGTTATCCGTCCCGCCGCCGCCTGATTGCGGAACTGATGGGACGGTATTCCAATGTGATTCTGGTCGATTCCGACGGGAGAATCATGGAATGTCTCAAACGCGTGGACGCGTCGATGAGTCCCGCGCGTCAAATTCTGCCGGGGCTTTTCTACCGCTATCCCGAGTTGCAGGGAAAACTGTCGCTGGCGGATTCTACGCCGGAAGCTGTTTCCGCCCGCATTCAGGCAGCGCCTCAGGATGCCGCCATTGATCGATATTTGCTCGATCACTTTGCGTGGCTCTCCCCCATCACTTGCCGGGAAATGGCTTATTTGGCCTGTGCGGACAGCGGCGCGCACTTTTCCGCGCTTTCCGACCGTACCGTTTTGCAAAACGCGATCCTTGCGCTCGCGGCGCGTATCCAAGACGGCGATACCGCGCCCTATATTCTCTATGAAACGCGTACGGACAGCGAAGGGCGGCGTATCCGCCGTCCCGTCGATTTTTCCTATATTCCCATCTTGCAGTACGGCAATCTGCGCGACTGCGCCCGCGTGGAAAATTACTGCGGGCTTTTGGACGAGTTTTATGTGACGCGCGAGGCTATCGGCCATATGCAGCAGCGTACTGCGGCGGTACGGAAGTCCGTCCGCAGCGCGCGGGCAAAGCTGGCGCAGAAACTGGACGCCCAAAGGCGGGAGCTGGACGCTTCGCGCGGACGCGAGACATTCCGCCGGTCCGGGGAATTGATTACAGCGTCTCTTTATCTTGTGGAGCGTGGCATGAGCCGCGTTCTCCTGCCCGATTATGAGGCTCAACCGGATGCGTCCGGGCAATATCCCATGGTGGAGGTCAAACTTGATCCGCAGCTTTCCCCGCAGGATAACGCCCAGCAGTATTTCAAGCAATACCGGCGTGCAAAAAACGCGGAAACCAGGCTGCAGGAGCTCCTTGCGCGTGGTGAGCGGGAGCTTCTCTATCTTGACAGCGTTGCGGATGAACTCGAGCGCGCCGTCAGCGAACGGGAGCTGGCGGAAATCAAGGCGGAACTTTCGGAAAACGGCTATGCCTCTCAGCGCTGGGGACAGCCCAAAACAGGACGGGGAAAGAAGCAAAAACTGCCCGCCTTAAAACCTATGGAGTACCTCTCCTCATCCGGATTCCGCATTCTGGCAGGACGCAACAACCGGCAAAATGAGCAGATTTCGCTCAAGCTTGCCGGGAAATCGGATGTGTGGCTGCACGCACAGAAAGTCCCGGGATCGCATGTGCTGATTCTCTGTGGTCCCGCTGCTTTGGACGACACAACGCTCTATGAGGCCGCCGTCATCGCCGCTTACCACAGTGCTGCGCGAAACGCCGGCCGCGTTGCGGTCGACTATACCCGTGCGCGCAACGTCCGCCGCCAGCCGGATGGAAAAACCGGCATGGTATTTTATCAGGAATATCAGACGCTTTCCGTTCAGCCCGACGAGGCGCTGGTCGGACGGTTGTCTTGTAAAAAAAAAAGAAAGTGAGTGATAGTATGGTCATCATTGAAATGGAAAACGGAAAAAAAATCAAAATAGAACTAGATCCCACCGCAGCGCCG
>CALWBW010000052.1 GCA_944376195.1 uncultured Clostridia bacterium
TGGAATTGGCAGACGTGCTGGACTCAAAATCCAGTCCTGGCAACAGGGTGCGGGTTCGACCCCCGCCACCGGCACCAACTCGTCGTAAGGATACATCGCTTACGACGAGTTTTTTGTTTTGTTGTAAAACTCATCGTACTCTGCCACGCTTCCTTTTCAAAGCGAACCCACAGCGCTGGGCCTCGATTTGATTTGGGTGCAACCTGAAGCTTTGACATCTATGCCGTCACGGCGTCCGCTCACAGCGTCGTTGCCGTTATGCTGTTCTACGCCGGAGCAAAGTTAAGCTTTGCCCCGGCGTTTGTTTCGTTTCCATGTTTTTTTCGTGAGAACCCAACAATCACGCACAAAAATAGAAAAAAATGCCATTTTGAAAGTGCTTCCAAAATGGCATTTATGTAGTTATCTTTCGTCACTTGCAATGATCTGGGCAATGGAAGCTTGGCAAATCGGAACGATAGATGCATTTGCTTCCTGTGTCATAATGTTGCGGATGTGTTCAGCGCCTGCTTTTCTTCCGTTTACGCCAAGTGCGATAACGGCAGCTTTGCGTACGTTGATGTCGCCATTACGAACCAGATCAACCAGCGTATTGAAGGCTTCATCCTGCTTGATGGGGCCAAGTGCGGTAGCAACGGCGATTCTAACTTCCGGCTCCTTGTCTAAAGCCAGCTTGCAAAGCTTTTTTACTTTCTTTTTCTCGCCCAACACGGCAATTTTCGCGACTTTCTTCTCGGTGCTCAATGTTAACCCTCCTTAAAATATAAGACCCCTGGCGCTTACGCAGGAATCCAAGCCGAATCTCTCCGACCGGAAAACAGAAAACATAGTGCCGGAAACGTTCGTATAAATAGAATGATACACGTCTTTGTCGTTTGTGTCAAGATGTTTGACCTATTTATTGAAATTTATTTACATTTTGACAAGAGTGTTTTTTGCAGCGTGTGTATCGCAGTGAACCGGCATGGGAATCCTATCAAAAATAGAAGAACTGCTTTTGACAATGAAAAAATACGAAAATCATCCGTATATGCCATACCTTTTCGATGTTCACAATTTGTTGTTTTTTTGTACACAATTGATTTTGATAAAAATAACACGAATTCAAAAAAAGTAACACACTCGTGTCACAATAAATCGGTATACTGTACCCGTCAAAAAGAAAGAAGGAGGCATTCCCATGAATAATAATTACAGCGACAATAACCGCTATACATTTCAAGTAGAAGGATTAGAGCAGACGCCTGCACAGGCAACGCAGGAGGTGACCCCTGTTCAGACGCAACAGGAAGTTCATCAGAGTGTGGACCATGCGTATTTGAAAAAACTTATGACGCGCATGGTTGCTGTGTCTGTTGCTTTGGCGCTTCTTTTAGGAGGCGGACTTGGTATTCTGCTCAATGAGTTTGTGTTTTCCGGTGATGAGCAGGAATCTGTTGCAGAGACAGTAGGAAATGCAGGAGATTCAGATGGCAATGTAAATTCGGATCAGCAGCCTTCCCAGACGCCGAGCGCCGGACAAAGTTCGTCCAACTTGTTATATACGGAGAGCAGTAACGCGCAGGAAATGCCGGTCGAAGATGTTGTTGCTCTGGTAGAAAAC
Source organism: uncultured Clostridia bacterium (assembly GCA_944376195.1). Classification (GTDB taxonomy): domain Bacteria; phylum Bacillota; class Clostridia; order Oscillospirales; family QAMX01; genus Allobutyricicoccus. Next base: position 1,604 of record CALWBW010000052.1, read on the forward strand.
AGTGTGGTTGCCATTACGGTAGAAATTGAAAATACCACAACGTATATGTACCAGAATTACAGCTACACGTCGGAAGCAAAGGGATCCGGTGTCATTATTAGCCCGGATGGGTATATTGTCACCAATAACCACGTTATTGCGGATGCCAAAAAGGTTTATGTGACATTGGCAAACGGCGAGAGCTATGATGCTACGATCATTGGCGCGGACGATTTCACAGATCTCGGGTTAATTAAGATTGAAGCGACTGGTTTGACGGCTGCGCAGTTTGGCAACAGCGACGCTATCCGAAAGGGTGAAACAGCGATCATCATTGGCAACCCGTTAGGTTATCTGGACGGCAGTGTGTCAACCGGTGTTGTCAGTGCAACGGGTCGTACGCTTGACTTCTCAGACGGTACGACATTGCACAATTTGATTCAAACGGATGCGGCAGTCAACCCTGGCAATTCTGGCGGCGGACTTTTTGATTCCACAGGCGCGCTGATTGGTATTGTTTGCGCGAAGACTTCGTCTACCGAAGTGGAAGGCCTGGGCTTTGCAATTCCTGTTTCCACAGTCGGTACGGTTGTGCAGGATTTGAAGGATTATGGGTATGTAACCGGACGTCCTGCGTTGGGGATCAACGCGATGGAGGTTCAGGATGCCTACACGGCCATGTATAACAGACTCCCACGTTTGGGCGTATATGTGACTGGGTTTGTCAGCAGCGAAGCGGAAAATGGCTCGGAGCTGGAAATTGGCGACTGTATTGTAAGTATCAATGGTGTTGAAGTGACCACTTCGGCAGAAATTTTGGCCGTGGTTTATCCGATGGAAGTCGGAGATGTGGTAGAAGTGACAGTTTACCGTAACAGTGAGATGGTGACGGTGAAAACGACGCTTGTTGAACAGGACGAGAACTATTAAGTCCTAAAAAATTTCCCGCAGGTGCAAAACCCTGCGGGTTTTTTCTCTTTACAGGCATTTTGATTTATGTTAAAATAAATCAAATGCTTCGCGGGCTGAAACACTGCCCGATCAGGGAAAGGAATGATATCATGAAAATTGGTCTCATCACCGATTGCCATGCCGCGTTGAAACCGGCGGAAGATAATAAGTATTATACGCATTCTTTTGTGAAATTTCAGGATTCTTGTGCCTATTTTTTGCGGGATCATGTGGATTTTGTCGTAAACCTCGGTGACGTGTACCAAAGCGTTGGAGATCCGGCTAAAACGGAGGAGGCCATCCTTCGTCTGGTATTTCCAAGGATGATGACGCGTGCACCGTTTTTACATGTACTGGGAAATAATGATGTCGTGGATTATACCAAGGCGGAATTTTTGGAATTTATGCAAGATCCCTCAAAACGGATGAATCGCCCGATGGGCCGGCACCGCAGTGCACCGCAAATTGAAGTGGAGCCAAAGGATTCCTGGTACTACAGTTTTGAACGGGAAGGTTGGAAGTTTATTGTTTTAGACACCAATTACGATAAAAACGGCAACAGTTATGAAAAGACTGCTTATGATTGCCGCGAATCCTATCTCAATCCGCCGCAGATCGCGTGGCTCAAGAAGGAACTGGCCAGTGGATTGCCGACTATTATTTTTACGCATGGAAACTTGGATGTCCACGAGAGTCCTCTGGCGGAGATTTGCCGGCTTGCCAACGCAGCTGAGGTGCGCGAAGTACTGGAAGCAGCGGGAAATGTGAAACTGGTGCTCCAGGGGCACGACCATTATGGCGGCAAAAGTGTCATGAATGGGATTCCCTATATCACGTTGCATGGAACGATTTTGAACAAATATTATCCGGATCATTGTTCCTGCGCAGTGATGGAAATTGGGGAACAGGAGATCATGATTCACGGTTTTGAAGACCAGCCGAGTTATCAGATTGCTCTATAATACAGTTGTAAAAAAGAAATCCCGTTTTCCGGGCTGCCGTTTTTACGGCTTCCTGCGAAAACGGGATTTTTAAGTTGCTTATATGGAATCAGAGGCGCTTTTCTTGCACAACACAGACGGTTTTCCTGCCGTAGTAAGAAAAAACGTCTACGGCGTCTTTTTGAATGACTTCTCCGCTTACCACAATGGGAACTGCCGGCGGACAGGAAACTGTTGGAGCAGCGCAGATTCGCCCCACAGCCTGTGCAACAGGAATTTCTTCCCAAGGAGAAAACAGCGCTTCCCGAATTCGCATGACTTGCTTGGGCGGAGACATGGCACAGGAGTTTTTAGTACATTGCCGGGACAGAGGGTGAGTGCTGGAAAACGCTTTTCGGACACGGTCGTAATCGTGTACGCTGTTCTGCGGAGAGAACATCATTACGACATAATCCGGATCCGAATATTCACATTCTACCAGGCCGGATCGAAGATGTTCTGCAACCTCCGTACCACGGAAACCGGAGACAGATGTGTTTATTGTCAATTTCAAAGGTTCTGCCTGCCGTGCATCCCAACCAAGCGCACAAAGATCGGCAGCCAGATAACGAACCTGCTCTATTGCTTGCGCAAGCAGAGCCCGACAGGGCCCGTCCAGGTAAACGTTACAGAGATCTAACGATTGCAGAATCAGGTAAGAAGGACTGGTCGAGCCAAATAGCCCCAGAGCTTGCCGCGTGTTGTCGGCGTTTGCGGCAAACTGTGCAGATGCAACGTGGAGATACGCGCCTCCTGTCAGGACCGGCAACGTCTTATGCGCCGAATCACAGCATAAATCTGCACCTGCGTCAAGCGGATGTAATGATTCCGGCAAAAAATGCAGATATGCACCGTGTGCATTGTCTACCAGGAGCGGGACGTCAAAATGATGACAGACTGCGGCAAGGTCCCGGATCGGCTGGATATGTCCCAGGTAATCCGGCGACGTCAAATAAACCGCCGCGGGCAGGGGATCGGCTTGACGGAGGGCACGCTCTAATGCCTGTGCCGTAACAGCGCAGTGTAGAAGTTGGTAAGATTCTTCCGGCCATAGCCACGTAACGTCAAAATCCAAAAGCGCTGCCGCGTGGATAAAAGCTTTATGTACGTTTCGGGCAGCCAGAATGGTGTGACTGTGACTGTGCTGCAGTGCAAGAGCAAGCATGGCCTTGATGCATTGGGAAGAACCTTCGGTTCCAAAAAAGGTTTGACGGGAACCAAACAAGTAGGCGGCATTTTCCTCGCTTTTTTTTAAAATACCATCTGCTTCGTAAAGCGAATCGGCCCCCTTAATTTCCGTAATATCCCATTGTTCGCAGCCTAAGGGTCCACAGCCTTTGTGCCCGGGCATATGCAGGCGGGATATACCGCTTGCGGCATAAGCTTTTACAAAATCAAAAACAGGTGTTTCCATTATTCATTTTCAGCAATTTGCAGCATGATGGCGCACTCAATCCGTTTTTTAAAGAGTTCGCAGCCCTGCCGGTAAATGCCCTGAATACTGCCTGTGGCATGATAGGCATTTGCGGCGCAACCGCCGGAACAGTAAAGTCTGGCCCAACAGTCCCGGCACTCTTCCCGGGAGTAGGCGTTGCAATCCCGGAACGCGTCCCGGCAGGATTCGTTGGTAATGCCCTGCCAAACGTCGCCCAGTTTATAGTTGTCTTCACCGACAAATTGGTGACACGGATAAAGATCACCCCACGGTGTGACGGCTACATACTCCGTACCGCTTCCGCAGCCGGAAAGACGCTTATAAATGCAGGGCCCTCCTGTGAGATCCAGCATGTAGTGATAAAAAACGAAAGGATGCCCTTCACGCTTACGTTTGAGCATTTCCTGCGCGAGAATTTCGTATTGTTTGAGAACGATCTGAATATCTTCTTCGGTTAAAGCTGCCGGGTCATCCGGGGCACAGACGACCGGTTCCATGCTCAAACGGTCAAATCCCAGATCTGCCATATGGAAGACGTCTTTTGTAAAATCGGGATTGGCGTGTGTAAACGTACCGCGCATATAGTATTCGCGATCTCCGCGGGCTGCTACAAACTTTTGAAATTTCGGTACGATCCGGTCGTAACTGCCTTTCCCGTCGTAATCAACCCGCAGCCGGTCGTGAATTTCTTTGCGTCCGTCCAGGCTTAATACGACATTATGCATTTCCCGATTACAAAATTCGATTACGTCGTCATCAATCAACATACCGTTGGTCGTTAGGGTAAACCGGAAATTTTTCTGATGAATCGGTTCCTGTTCGCGCGCATAAGCAACTAATTTTTTGACTACCTCCCAATTCATCAGCGGTTCTCCGCCGAAAAAATCCACCTCTAAATTGCGGCGGGTACCCGAATTGGCAATGAGGAAATCAAGCGCTTGCTTGCCTACGTCAAAGGACATCAGCGCCCGTTCTCCGTGGTATTTTCCCTGACTTGCAAAGCAGTACGAACAATTTAAATTGCACGTATGTGCCACATGCAGGCACATGGCTTTGATTACGTCCGGCTCCTTTTTCTTAAAGCGCCCGGCAAGGTCAGCAAAGGTATCTTCACTGAAGAGTTTTCCTTCCTGCTCCAGTTCTTTTATATCCGACAGGCAGTCACGTACGTCTTCCTCTGTCACACCGTCAAGATGACGGTACTGCGATAGAACATCCTGCACCAACTGCTCTTCCGGTTTCTTTTTATAATCAGCAATGAGGGCATAAGCCACCTCGTCGACAACATGGATGGAGCCGGAACAAGTGTCCAGCACGATATTGTAGCCGTTGAGCTGGTATTGATGTACCATGGTATCCTCCAAATTTATGCATAAAAAAGCCGCCTGTTTTTCCGGCGGCTTTTTTGCGGATTCAGTCTTTTGTTTTTTCGCACTTCTGGTTTGCAACGCCGCAGGACGTTTTGCAAGCCGACTGGCAGGAAGTCTGGCATTCGCCGCAACCGCCGTTTTTGGCGCTTTCACAAAGGTTTCTGGTTTCCAAAGTTTTAATTCTTTTCATGAGAACAGCTCCAATTACAGAAAATTTCCCTTTTCTACATCTGCCAAATGACAGAGCAGGGCGATTAAAATACAAATGCAGTATACTACGTTTTTTCTTTCTTGTCAAGAAAGCTTGGGTTCTTCCCTCGGGATTCTTTTCAAATTATAGTCACAGAGCCCAACCACATGCAACTTTATTGCATGCATTTTATTTTACTATCGTACCAATATTTCGTTTATAAAAATACACGGACATTGCTGCTGCTATAATCCATCCTATCGGCCACGCACACCAAATGCCGGTTGATTGCAAAGCGGTGCCTGACAAAAGAAACGCCAACACAACCCGCAATATTAAATCGGTAAAAGTCGATAGCATAAACTGCTTCATCAGCCCTGTACCTCGTAAAATTCCATCTGCTACCAATTTTGCCGATATGACAAAGTAAAATGGAGATAGGATGCGCAAAAATATCCAGCCGCTGTTTAGGGCATCAGCAGAGGGATTTTCAATAAACAATGGAATAAGTAATTTTCCGCCGAAAAAATAAAGCAAAACAAGTGGTGCGGATAAAATCCAAACCATTTTTAGTCCGGCAGAAAATCCTTGTTTGACACGCTCCAATTTGTCTGCGCCGATATTTTGCGCAGTGTAATTGGAAATACCATTGCCTACAGTGGTAAAGGAGGTAATGACAAGATTGTTTAATTTGACAGATGCGGAGTAACCGGCGATAACCGCAGGGCCAAAGCCATTGATTATACCTTGAATAATAATGTTTCCGACTGAGACAAAACTCTGTTGTAATGTGCTTGGAATGGCAATTCTTAAAATTTTATAAAGTATATTTTTGTCAAATACTTTATAAATCTCTGTATTTTCGACTTTCTTCAATCGTTTTAATACGCATAAGACTGCCAAGATACAGCTGATGCCCTGACACATAAACGTTGCCCATGCAACGCCGTCAACTCCCATGTGAAACCCTTTTACAAACCAAATATCTGCTGCAATATTGGAAAGCGAGGAAACGGCCAAAAACAAAAACGGTGTTTTGGAATCGCCAAGAGCGGAAAATATTCCTGTGCTGACGTTATAAAAAAACACAAACGGAAGTCCCAGTACGTAAATATCGAGATATAAAGCTGAATCTTCAAAAATTTCCGCTGGGGTATTGATAAGATGTAAAAGTGTATGGCAGCCGATTAAACCAAATGCCATTAAAGCGACACAAACCACTCCGCTTGCTATAAAAGAAGTATAAACGGCGGATTTTACAGCGCCATATCGCTTCGCACCAAAAAATTCGGATACAACAACAGAACAGCCGATGTTACAACCAAAGGCGAAAGCAATAAAAATAAGTGTTATTTCATAGCTGTTTCCCACTGCCGCTAACGCATTCTCACTAATAAACTTACCTGCTACAAAACTATCGGCAATGTTATATAACTGCTGAAAAATAATGCTTCCAAAAAGAGGCATACAAAAGAGCCATAACACTTTTTCCGGATTTCCGACTGTTAAATCCTTATTCATGAATGAACTCCCATACTTTGTTTTTTGGAAAAACAAAAATTGATGAAGAAACACAAGAATCGGTAAATTGTTAGACCAGTCTTTTCCTGCATGTTTCGTTTTCGCGTTGTATTTTTTCCTTTTTGTATTATACTGCAAAAAGAACAATGTATGAAATGTATATTAGCAATAAGGTTTATTATGAAAAGGAATGTTAAATGCATGAAAATTGCCTATGATTATTATCGCATTTTTATTATGTGATAAAATTGAATAAGGTTTTACGGCGCATCATTTTCATCAACCATTAAAACCAGCAGTAACCACAGCTGATTGTCATAATAAATCGCAACCACGTCATTCGCAACAGTTTTTAAATGCTCATAGGCAGCTTGTGCATTCGCATCTACCCCTTTTCCAAAAAGTTTGAATGCAATTTCTCCGCCAATACTATCCGCGAAGCGATGCTGTTTTTCCCGCTTCTTATCAACCGTTTTTTCTGTTTCTTGAGACTGTATCACCCCATCAAATATTTGTGCCAAATACGAATTAAGACTATCTATGTCGAGATAGATAAATCGGCGCATCTTGCCATCTTTTTTTCGGTTAAATAATATTTTTTACTAACTCCACCGCGTTCTCTTCGTTGGGGTCGTTGGTACCCAACTCGCCGCGGAAGGCGCGGGCAAGGATAGCTTTTTTGATGAGGTCGATCTGCTCCAGCACCCCTTCCGCCGCCGCTTTGGCCTGCTGCTCTTGGGCCAGGAGGTGGTCCAGGATGCGGACGATTTCAGCCTGCTCTTGTGTTTCTGGCAGAATAAGAGGAGTCTCTGAAACTACCTTTTGATTAATCTTAGGCATATTCCCAGCCGTTCCCGTGGCATTTGAACGGAAATGATTAAGGATTTCGTCAGTTTTCAAATAGTAGTCAATGTAATGTTTATTGTTAGGTTCCTTGACAGTCAATTTCATCATCAAATCGGGATATATAAACTCATGCTCTGCACCTGTATAAATTGCACTCATTCCTACTTTTTCCAATGAGTTTGCACGCTGAATCAATATATCGCCAGGTGTTAACCACAAATGCGAATCTTCTGGAATTTCCTCATCAATATATTTGAAAAATTCAGGCTTAAATACGCCGGTTGTCGTTGCCGAAAGAGTCATACTTTTACACGCAGTTACATAGTCAACTGGTTTAGGGGAATAACCATTTCTCGGCTTCTCAACAAGAATATCAATTAGTTTACAGGAACTCCAACTTTCCATCCCCACGCCATGTTCTTTTCTCCATTGGGCAGTGAGTTCGCCGGTGAAGGCTTTGTGAAGGATGGCGGCTTTGCGGGTTTCAAAGCTATCCAGTGCATCCTGTGCCTTTTGCTTGGCCTCGTCCAGCTTGGCGAACAGGCTTTCTATGCGGTTAACAATGCGTTGTTGTTCATAAATAGATGGGAGTGGGGTAGGTGCAGCTTCCATCATTGCTTTTGTAACATGAATCATCCCCGTCCCATGTCCGCCTTGCTTCAGGCGTTCTGTATCGTACAAAAGCCAGAAATACATGTATTTTTTGCGTATGGCAGATGAAAGAAGAACTTTCCAAATATGATAATGGTATATTACCCTATTTCCATCCCAAATAAATGGACCAAATGATGCCGACCATGCATAGATTAGGTCTCCATTGTCAATATATTTATCGGAATCCAGTTCTAAATTAGAATAATACCATGAACTATTTGTAAATAGATTGCCCACTCTCAAAACAGGAGTGTTTGTGCTATCCTCTAATAGCTCGTCCTGCTTATAGGCTCTTCCGTTTAAAAATGTTGCTATACTATTTTGTGTTAGCCAACACCAATTATCCGGTACCTTGTACGGCTGCTCACTCTCTGGCACCAATGCCGCTTGTAAGCGTTCCTCTGGCGTCAGAGATTCCTTTTTCTTTCCTCTCGCCATCAGTCTTGCACCTCCAGCGCCCGCAGGTCCTTCACCACGCTCATCAGCAGGTCGACAGCCTCCTCCAGATTGGCGGCGGCCTCCTCGGCGCTCTCCGCCGGGTCGGGCAGGTCGTTGTAGTCCAGCACCGAATCGTCCCGGATGAGGCCCAGGTCCAGGCTGTTGCCCTTTTCCGCGATCTGCTCCCGGGTAAAGACGCTCCACCGCTCGTCTTGCACGGCATGGCGGTCCTCGGCTTCATAAGCCTTCTCAAAGTCTGCAAAATGCTCGATTTTCAGCGGAGTGGTCTTGCCAAAGCTGGGCATATTGGTGCGCAAGTCGTAGAACCAGACCTCTTTGGTGTTGCCCTTGTCGCTCTTGCCCCGGGTGAAGAACAGCACATTGGTCTTGACGCCCTGGGCGTAGAAAATGCCGGTGGGCAGGCGGAGGATGGTGTGCAGATCACACTTGTCCATCAGGTCACAGCGAATTTTCTCACCGTCGCCGTCGGCAAAAAGCACATTGTCCGGCAGCACCACGGCGGCCCGGGCTTTTCCATTGGTCTTCAAACTGCGGTAGATATGCTGGAGGAAGTTGAGCTGCTTGTTGCTGGTAGGGAAGGTGAAATCATCCCGTGTTGCACGCTCGCCGCCCTTCTTGGTGCCGAAGGGCGGATTGGTGAGAACCAGATCAAAGTCGTGGAGCGCCTTGCCCTGGTTAGACAGGGTGTCGGCCAGCAGAATCTGGCCGTCAATGCCGTGCAGCATGGCGTTCATCAGTGCCAGACGGTGCGTGTCGTGAACCAGCTCGCAGCCGGTGAAGGCCTCATTGCGTTCAAAGGCGGCCAGGTCAGCGTCCAGCTCATAAAACTCGTCGGTTTGGTCCTGGACGTACCGGAAGGCGGCGATCATAAAGCCGAAGGTACCGCAGGCGGGGTCGTTGCACCGCTCGCCGGGTTGGGGCTTCATCAGCCGGGTCATCACATCAATGAGAACGCGAGGGGTAAAGTACTGGCCCGCGCCGGACTTCTTCTCGTTGGCGTTCTTCTCCAACAGCCCTTCATACAGATTGCCCAACCCCTCTTCCCGGGCGGAGTACCAGTCCAGGCCATCAATAGTAGTGATGATCTTTTCCAAGTTCTTGGGCTCGTCGATGTTGGTGGCGGAGCCCTGGTAGATCTCCCGCACCCGGCCGGTACAGTTTTCTCCTAAATAGGTCAGCAGCTCTTTATAGAACTTCTTCAGCTCGATGCCGCTTTTGGCAGTAAGCTGGTCCCAGCGGTAGGCAGCGGGAATCTGGCTTTCTGCACCGGTCTCCTTTGCCATCTTCAAAAATAAAATATAAGTAAGCTCGGTGACATACTGGTGATAGGTAATGCCATCATCCCGCAGCACATTGCAGAGGTTCCAGAGCTTGGATACGATTTCCTGTGTGGTCATGCGCTTCTTCCTCCATCATCGTACAGGTATTCGTTGAGTTCCAGCACGATGCTCTCTAACTTGTTCTGGAAAATCCGGTCGATCTTCTTGAATCCGCCCTCACTTCTGAAACGGGTATCCTCATCAAACACGCCTACATTGAGGACAGATTCCTCCATAAGATATTTTTCCATGCGACCGATCCATTTCTGCTCAATGGCAGTGAATTTGTGAGCCTTTTTCAGCTTGTCCACCGCCCGGCGGATGCGGGCCTCGTGGCTGATTAGGGTGGAGCCGATGGCATACCGGCGAATCAGACTGATGATGTCCGCTGCCATCTCCTCGTTGGTCAGTTCCGAAATGGCGGTGTTGAGCTGCTGGGTGGTAAAGCCCTCTCGATCCAGCGTCAGGCGCAGATCCTTCAAGCTCGCCCGGGTCAGCTCCTTTGGCCGGGTGCAGACAATATTCAACGCCGCAATTTCATTGATATGGGTCTTTATATAGTCAGCAAAGGCATCCAGGTAGTCCTCCGGGCGGCTGCCAGTACCATAACCACGGGTGTGGCTGATCAGCTCATCCGGCGCGTCGGAGATAACCACCGGGCGGCCGCCGTTGGCCCGGGTCTCTCCAAGCAGTTCAAAAAGATCCCGATGGGCCAAAATATGGTTGCGGGCCTGCTGGGGCGGCTCCTGCTCCAACCGCTGAATAAACTGGGTGGGGTCCATGCCGCCAGTCATGCTGACAAAGTGCTCCATGGTCTTGCCGTCCAAATTTCGTTTTTTCCGCTGGAGCTTGGCAATGATCTGGTCGATCTGGTACTCGATCTGCTTTTCATCCTCCAGCACCTCGAGACCATCCAGCAGCTGGCCAAAGGAAGCCGTGGGATTTACCACCACCGGCTTCATAGTATTGACCGCGTCCAGAGATTCGTAGACGCCCACAGGATCATAAATCTCAAAATGGGTCTTATGAATCTTGGGGCACAGACGGGTGGCACGGCCCAGCATCTGCTCAAATAGGATGCGGGATTTCACCCGGCGCAGGAATACCAGATTGGTGATCTCCGGCACATCGATACCGGTAGTCAGGAGGTCCACAGTGACAGCAATGCTGGGATAGCGCTCATTCTTAAACCTTTTGATGGCTTCCTGTACCTTTTTGGGGTTGCCGCCGCCCACGCTTCCGGTAATCTTCATGATCGCATCGTTGTCCACGCCGTATTCCGAGTAGAAGTTCTTGAGGATGTCCACGATCATGTCGGCGTGCTGGTCATCCACAGCATAGATGAGCGTTTTGCCCTGCTCCTCCAGATTTTCCGGGTCGATGTCTTTGGCGATCTCCGCCAACACTGCCTCGTTAAAGGAGCGGGTAATGACTTTCTTATTAAACTGCTCCACATCGAAATTCAGTTCGTCGTTCAGTAGTTCACTGTTGGTGATCTCTCCGGTCACCGGGTCATAGATGGTGACGGTATCGCCGGATTGATAGTGGATGCCCTCATCCCGCAGTTTGGTGTGAAGGTCATGAGGGGCGTCGTGATCCACCAGATACCCCTCGATAACTGCTTCCCGATAGGTATACTTGAAAACCGGCTGGCCGAAAATCTCGGTAGTCTGGAGGGCGGGGGTAGCGGTCAGCGCGATTTTCACCGCATCGAAGTACTCAATCACGCTGCGGTATTTGCTCTGGTAGTCCCGCTGGTCCCGGTAGAGAAGTTCGGTGTCTCCCATCTCCTTGTCCAGGAGGTAACCCCGGTGGGCCTCGTCCACGATAATTAGGTCATAGTCGCTGACTGCGGGCATGGTCTCTCCATCATTGTAGAGAATACGCTTTACCATTCCCTGTACGGTGGCAACCTGAATGCGGGACTCCCGCTCAATCTCCTTATCTTCCAGCCCCTTGATGTTATAGATGTCCGCCAGGGGCATCAAATCCTCCAGCTTGACCTCTTTGAATACATCCAATGCCTGCTCTCCCAGAGCGGTGCGGTCCACCAGAAACAGAATGCGCTTGAAACGGCCTGTTTTCAAGAAACGGTAGATCATGCCCAGCACCGTCCGGGTCTTGCCGGTACCGGTGGCCATGGCCAACAGAGCTGTATTTTTCCCATCCATGATGGTCTGCTCCGCTGCCTGAATAGCCCGCAGCTGATAATCGCGGAGGTTCAGTCCATCCTTATCCCGCAGCAGATCAAAGGGCATCTGCTCCAGCGCCCGATTGCCGGCGTCGATGTCCTTTCCCAACAAATCCAGAAGATTTTCCGGACTCATCCATCCCCGCAGAGCCTTCGGCACATTTGAGGGTTTCCTAAGATCCAAAAACCAGATGCCAGACTTTGTTCTATACTGCTCCAAGTACGGTCTGCCATTGGTGGCAAAAGTAAACGGCACTTTATAGCTGCCCCAGATTCCCACTTGGTACCGAGCATCCTCAATACGAACATTACAGGGATAGTCTTTCCCCTGATAGTCGATCACGGAGGGAATGTCCTTGTGTTCTGCTTTTGCCTCAATGATACCGATAAACTGTAGACCGATAAAAAGGGCATAGTCGGCACGGCCATGATTTCCCACGGTGGAATCAGTGGGCCACTCAGCTATGGCCAGATTCCGACCTTTGGCTGGGCGAGTGCCATTAGAGAAACGCAGATTCTCAGTATCAGCCTCCCAGCCCACTTGACGGAGTTGCTGGTCAATGATGTAGCGCGTTTCCGCTTCCGT
>CALWBW010000053.1 GCA_944376195.1 uncultured Clostridia bacterium
CTCCAATCCCATTTGTGGATAAAAAAATATTGCGCTCGAGCTGTGTAGCTCTTACGCAATAAATGATAAACGGCGCGATAAGAGTAATTTTTTCAAATAATACTTGACACATTCCCTATCATGTGGTAATATAGATTGGACAATAAAGAGGGAACATAGTTCCCCACCCCCAGCACAGCACAGGGGTTAACATTGAAACTTATCCAGGCAAGTAACTTTGTTGTGGATATGTTTTTGTGGGCGGCTGTAAGGCCGTTTATTTTTTTATTGGAGGTGTTTTGGCATCAGTAACGTAAAGCATCAGATCAATGAGGCAATCAAGGATCGTGAAGTCCGCCTGATTGATGAGGACGGTTCCCAGCTTGGTATCATGTCTGGAAAAGACGCACAGAAAATTGCGTTAAATAAAGGACTTGATCTCGTCAAGATCGCCCCGCAGGCCACCCCGCCCGTTTGCCGTGTGATGGACTACGGCAAGTATCGATTTGAACAGGCAAAGCGCGAAAAGGAAGCCCGTAAAAATCAGCGCATCGTGGAGACAAAGGAATTGCAGCTCAGCGTTGGAATTGGCATTCATGATCTCAACGTACGGCTCAATCAAGCCAAAAAGTTCTTACAAAACGGCGACAAAATCAAAGTATCCATTCGTTTCAGAGGTAGGGAAATGGCGCACACGCAGCTCGGTCAGGAATTGCTTCTGAATTTTGCCGAGCAATGCGGCGAATTGGGAACAGTTGAAAAGCCCCCGAAGTTAGAGGGTCGACATATGCTGATGTTTCTGGCGCCTCGTCCCGCCAAATAATGGTCCAATAATGAGAGGAGATAACCACTATGCCTAAGATTAAAACCCGCAGTACCGTTGCAAAACGCTTTAAAATCACAAAAAACGGCAAAGTAAAGCATACACAGGAAGGCCGTCGTCATAAACTCGTCAAGGCCAACAAGACCACCAAGCGTAAGAGAGCCCTCCGCAAGAGCGCTTATATCGATCAGAGCATGGGCAATAACATCAAGAAAATGATGCCTTACGCATAAGGCGAGAGAATTAGTTGGAGGTAGTGTACAATGGCAAGAGTAAAAGGCGCAATGATGACGCGCAAGAGAAGAAATAAAATTTTAAAGCTCGCCAAGGGCTATTATGGCAGCAAATCTAAGCTCTTTAAGACCGCTAATCAGGCTGTCATGAAGTCTTTGAAATATGCTTATGTTGGACGCAAGCTCAAAAAGCGCGATTTCCGTAAGCTTTGGATTACCCGCATCAGCGCACAGGCAAAGGTCAATGGCATGAATTATTCCCGTTTCATGTATGGTCTCAAGAAAGCCGGCGTTACCATGAATCGCAAGATGCTTGCTGAGCTGGCAGTATCTGATAAGGCTGCATTTGCTGCGCTTTGCGATCAGGCAAAGGCTGCAATTGCGTAATATATTATAATTTAACCGGAGTGGATTCGATCCACTCCGGTTTTTTCATGTTGACATATCAAAAATCTTAATCTTTACTGTTCCGCTTTAGAAACCATGAAAAGAGAATAAAAATATTCCCGGCGGGCCATCAGTTCCGCAAACGTACCACGTTCGCAAATAGAACCCCCGCGCATGACAATGATCTCATCATATTGGGTCAAGAGCTTCTCTTCCAACCGGTGCGTGACCACAATACGGGTCAGCTGCTCAATTTCCAGAATGGAAGACGTTACGGCAAACGCCGTCTCCGTATCCAAAGAAGCTGTAGCCTCGTCCATGAGAAGGACGGGCGTCTTCCGCAACAGACAACGCGCAATGGAAATTCGTTGGCGTTCGCCGCCGGAAAGACCCACGCCGTTTTCCCCACACTGATACTCCTCGCCGCGCTCTTTTAAAAGAGCAGTCAGTCCCGCTTTTTCAATGGCATCCTGTACCAATTTCTGATCAAAATTACGGAACATGGTGATGTTATTCCGAATGGAACTATCAAACACAAATACATTCTGCTGAATGATGGAAAGCAGATCATAAAGGGATTCCGAACTGATTTTTCGAAGTTCCAAACCATCAAACAGGACTTCCCCTTTATAGTCTTCAAAGCTACCCAATATTAAATGAAGAAGCGTAGATTTTCCACTTCCGGAACCTCCGACAATTGCGTAACTCTTTCCTGCGGAAAATGTAATATTAATATTTTGCAGGACGGGCGTACCTTCATCATAAGAAAACGTTACGTTTTGAAGGGTGATTCCTTCACGCAAAACATTTTCGCAATGAATTCCATCCCGTCCGGAATTGGATTCCACCGCATCGGCAAGTTTATCAATTAAGCCGTCCGCCGCTTTAAAACTGGCGAACAGGTTCGGAAGCGTTTGCACAGGAGCCAGGACATAGTTCATCAGCTGTACGAATGCCACAACCACGCCCGCCGTAATACGTCCACTGACAGCCAGATATGCACCATAAAAAAAGACGCCAAATTGCACCAAAGCTCCCGCTCCATAAGAAAACACATCGATGGTAGCGGCTGTCATTTGACGGCGATACTTTTTCTGTTCCAATTCCGCGTTTTCTTCGCGGAATAAAGCCGTTACTTCCCGCTCCGCCTTAAAACTCTTTATGACTGTAAAGCCAGAGAGCAAGTCTTTGACCATGCCGACAAACGCCTCATTTCGACGGCTGACTTCCTGCTCTTCACGCACCAGCCGTCCGCCAAATGCTACGGAGACCAGTACCGGTAACATGCAAAGTCCAATCACCACAAGCGTCATTGACCAATCATACCAAAACATCATGCCAAGTGCGCCGAAAAACCATAATGCACGCGAGGCAAATGTAAAAATTGCTCTGAGACGGTTCTGTTCAATGCTGGTGACATCGTTTGTCAACGCCGAAATATAGCGGCTCGTGTTTTCTTCGGAAAAGGAACGAATACTTTTCGCCGTAATCTTCTGAAACGCATAGGCTTTGTACTGTACCAAAGCACGCCGCACAAAACGATTACGCGTAAAATTGGCACATAAAACTGTCATAAAATAAACCGCCGCATACGTGCCCGCCATGAAAAGCAATTCCAAAATCCGGCGAATACTCCCACCTGTCGCCGTATCGAGAAGTTCCTGCATAATGTAAGCCAAAAGTACATCCAGCGCGGAATGGAACAGCATGGTAACCATGGCAATGAAAAAAATCAAATGGTTCTTCTCATAAAATGCCTGAATAAAACGGCGCCTGCGAAGACGTGTATTCCGATCTCCAAACACCGCTTCCAGCGATACAAAAAATTTTTTCAGCCTCATATCCCACCTTTTTACAGGTTTTCCCGTAATTTTGTTTTCTATTCAGACAACCCTGGAAAAACGTGTGGTTACTTGCCCAAATCCAATGTTTTTTGATATGCCCGGCAGACCGCATCCATTGCAAGGCCCCGGAACGCACCGGACTCCAGTGCGTGCACACCGGCAATCGTAGTTCCTCCCGGACTGCATACAGCATTTTTCAACGCTTCCGGATGGCGTCCGCTTTCCAGCACCATGCGCGCCGATCCAACCAAAGTTTGCGCTGCGTACTGAAGCGCTTTGTCATACGGCAGGCCGCACTCCACGCCGCCGTCAGCCAGCGCTTCCAAAAACAAATACGCAAATGCCGGGCCACATCCGGAGATTGCACTCGCAGCATCAATCAGCTTTTCCTCAATGCGGTCAAATCGGCCGGCAGCAGACATACCTGCCAGGAAATTCTCAATTTCTATTTCTGTAACACTGTCATTTGCTGTGTAAAGGATCATGCCCTCTCCAACGGACGCCGGTATGTTCGGCATAATGCGGATGATGGGATACGCACCGCCCGCAAGTTCCTCAACACGCGCCAGAGAAACGCCGGCCGCCATGCTGACCAACACAACTTCCCCACGCCGTTTTTCCAAAGCTGGCCTGATTCCATCAAACAACGCGCGCATCGCCTGCGGCTTGGCTCCTAAAAAAATATAATCCGCGCAGGAGATTAGCTCCTCTGCCTCCACAGCGCGGCACCCCTGCTGCTTTGCCAATGTCTGCGCTTTTTCCACCAGTAAATCCGTCACCCATACATTTTCCGCTCCTGCAGAACGGCAGGCCGCACAGGCCAGAGCGCCGCCCATGTTACCGACGCCGATAAAACCAAATACCTTTTTCATGGCAGTATAAATCCTTCCTTTTCAGCGGATTTGTCCCTCTCCGCGGATAATATATTTATATGTATTGAGCTCCTCCAATCCCATAGGGCCACGGGCGTGCAGTTTCTGTGTAGAAATTCCCATCTCACAGCCGAGACCAAATTCTCCGCCATCTGTAAAGCGTGTGGACGCATTGACATAAACCGCCGCACTATCTACCCGTCCGGTGAATACCGCCGCTGCCTGTTCGTCCCGCGTAATAATCGCCTCGCTGTGACCAGTCGAATGGGCGGCAATATGTGCAGTAGCCTCTTCCACGCTGTCTACAACACGCACTGCCAAAATGTAGTCCAAAAATTCCGTATCAAAATCCTGCTCTCCGGCCGGTGTTCCCTCAATGACAGACAATGCACGCGGATCAAGACGCAATTCTACCGGCGTCTTCCCTGCCGCCGCGCGGTCATCCACCAACGTTTTCTTTAATCGCGGCAGGAAGGCTTCCGCCACTGCGCTGTGTACCAGACAAACCTCCGCCGCATTGCAAACGGATGGGCGACTCGTCTTGGCATTTTCCACAATTGCCAGCGCCTGATCCAAGTCTGCCGCAGCATCTACATAAATATGGCAAATTCCCGTTCCTGTTTCAATACACGGTACCTTTGCATTTTCAACACAGGTGCGAATGAGCCCTGCACCGCCGCGAGGCACAAGCAAATCCACCAGACCCGCGGCCGTCATCAACTCCACTGCGCTCCGGCGGTCGGTATCTTCCACCATGGAGACAAGTGCCTCCGGAAATCCCACACGGCGGAGTCCGGCACGCAGGGCCTCGGTAATCGCAAACGCAGATTGAAACGCATCGCGCCCACCACGCAGCACACAGGCATTCCCGCTTTTGATTGCAAGCGCCGCCGCATCCGACGTGACATTGGGCCGGCTTTCATAAATCACCGCTACCACACCAAACGGAACAGACGTTTTTTCCACAATCAGGCCATTTGGCCGGACGTTGCGGGACAGAATACGCCCCACAGGATCCGGCAGCGCAACAACATCTCGAATTCCGTCTGCCATCGCCTGAATTCGCGCGGCGGTCAAAAGCAGACGGTCGATCATGACATCGGAAATTCGGCCGCGCGCCGCAGCCACATCCTTCGCATTTGCCGCCAAAATCCGATCCGCATTTTCCAGAAGGCTGTCTGCCATTGCGCAAAGCGCGGCATTTTTGGCCTTGCTTCCCACGTTTGCCAAAAACGTTTTTTCCCTTGCCGCAGCACGTAAAATTTCAATTGTCGTCATGCTCTTCCACCTTTCCCACGAAACGCGTACCCACAGACTTCCCATCCAGAATGTCATACAATACTTCCGGTCGGGCGCCGTTTGTAATAACCATGTCAATTCCCTGCAACGTCACCATCTGCGCCGCACGAAGCTTTGTTTCCATCCCGCCGCTGCCAAGTTCACTGCCCGCGCCGCCTGCCAATGCAAAAATTTCCGGCGTCAGATGCTCTACAACCGGGATCAGGCTCGCGGACTTATCGCAATGAGGATCGGCAGTATAAAGACCTTCGATATCGGAGAGCAATACCAGAAGGTCCGCTTTTGCACAAATCGCCACAATAGCGGACAAAGTATCGTTATCGCCGATGACAATTTCATGTGTAGCCACCGAGTCGTTTTCATTGACAATGGGAAGTGCGCCCAATTCCAAAAGGCGGAATAAGGTATTTTGAAAATTCTGCAAACGTTCGGCGTCTTCAACATCCTCTCCGGTAATCAAAATTTGCGCTACCGTATGGTTATATTCAGAAAACAGCTTATCGTACGTATACATCAGTTCGCACTGGCCCACCGCCGCGGCAGCCTGTTTGGTCGGCATGTCTTTCGGCCTGGATTTCAGCGAGAGCTTCCCCACGCCCATACCGATTGCTCCGGATGAAACCAAGATAATTTCATGACCGGCATTTTTTAAATCACTGAGTACTTTGCACAATCCTTCAATGTGACGAATATTTAAAAAACCATTCGCGTGCGCCAGCGTTGAGGTTCCTACTTTTACCACAATTCTCACAATCGTTTCCCCTTTTGCCGTTTCTTATGCCGATAAGGCGGCATTTTCTTTATCATAACAGAACGACGATAAAATTTCAATCCATATTCTGCGAACGGCAACCGCTTATCATTTGAAAACAAATAGCAGGGCATGGCAGCCATTCTAGCTGCTATGCCCTGCCGAAAGAATTTTGTAACAATAAGTTTTGACATATAGGTACGTCTGACAAAGAATGAAAAGCTACGTTTTCTACTTGATAACAGCCGATGTATCTTTCAAAATAACATCATGCGCGCCGCCTTCTACAAGACTGGTCGCAGATACAAGCGTCAGACGTGCTTTCTGTTGCAGCTCCGGAATCGTCAGAGATCCGCAGTTGCACATCGTTGCCTTAATCTTGTCCAGCGAAATTTGAAGGTTATCAGAAAGCTTACCCGCATACGGGACATAAGAGTCCACACCCTCTTCAAACTTCAGCTTTGCCGCTCCTCCCATATCGTAACGCTGCCAATTTCGCGCACGGCTGGAACCTTCTCCCCAATATTCCTTGACATAGGTACCGTTGACATTCAAACGCCGCGTGGGGCTTTCGTCAAAACGGGCAAAATAACGGCCCAACATTAAGAAGTCCGCACCCATAGCAAGTGCAAGTGTCATGTGATAATCAAATACAATACCACCGTCGGAACAAACCGGCACATAGATGCCCGTTCTCTCATAGTATTCATCCCGCGCAGCGGCAACCTCAATTAATGCGCTCGCCTGTCCGCGCCCAATTCCCTTCTGTTCCCGGGTAATACAAATAGAACCTCCGCCGATTCCCACTTTTACGAAATCCGCGCCTGCATCCGCTAAGAAAAGGAATCCATCGCGATCCACTACATTGCCAGCACCCACTTTTACACTGTCTCCATAGTGTTCACGAATCCACTGAATAGTCATTTTCTGCCACTCAGTAAATCCCTCGGACGAGTCAATGCACAAAATATCCACACCGGCATCCACCAAAGCGGGAACACGCTCCGCATAATCCCGTGTGTTAATACCCGCGCCGACAATATAACGCTTCTGATCATCCAAAAGAGAGTTCGGATGTTCCTTTTTCTCATCGTAGTCCTTGCGGAATACCAACGCGGAGAGATGTCCATCCTTGGTAATTACGGGGAGACTGTTCAGTTTATGATCCCAGATGATGTCATTTGCTTCCTTCAAACTGACGCCCTCTTCGGCATAAATCAGTTTTTCAAACGGCGTCATGAATTCCCTGACTTTCACATCCGGAGACATCCGTGAAACGCGATAATCTCGGCCAGTCACAATTCCCAAAAGCTTTCCGTTTGCCGTACCATCCTCCGTAACGGCAATGGTAGAATGTCCCTTTTCCTCTTTGAGCGCCAGAACATCCGCAAGCGTCTGATCTGGACGGATGTTAGAATCGCTTATGACAAAACCAGCCTTGTAGTTCTTTACACGGCGTACCATTGCGGCTTCAGACTCAATAGTCTGCGAACCATAGATGAAAGAAATCCCCCCCTCCAGCGCAAGAGCCACCGCCATACGATCATCGGAAACCGACTGCATAATGGCAGAAGTGAGCGGAATATTTGCCGAAATTGCCGGCGTTTCACCCTTTTTATATTTGACGATCGGGGTTTTCAGGGAGACGTTGGAAGGCATGCATTCTGCCGAGGAATAATTCGGCACCAACAAATACTCGTTAAATGTACGCGACGGTTCGGGAAAATAGTACGCCATTCTTCATTCTCCTTCTCACAAAATAATATTTTGATTTTAATTATTTTATAATAGGAATGATTTTTCGTCAATGCTCAAACCTTCTCAACTTTATTCGTTCGAAAAAAATTATTTTGCCATACCATACAAACGAGGTATATCTACCCGTACGCAACCCATGCGTTCCGTTTCCGCTACGGCTTCCACATACGCCGAAACACGTGCAACCACATCCCGATTGGCTCCAAAATAGGAAGAGAACACACAGAGTTCCGGTTCAAAACGCAAGGCCGCAGGCGGTACCATTCGTGCGGCATAATAATCTCCCGCTGCAACCAAATCCGCCCGGCCAATTCCGGCCTCTAAGAGTAAATATCCCACGTTTTCCGGATACACGCTGCCGAGGCACAGCACATGGTACCCCGACACCTCGAGATAAACTGTCAGTCTTCCAAAATCGCCGCCCGGTTCCCGGTTTTCAAGGAGCCGGACCGTTACATTTCCAAAAGCATAACAATCCCGTTTCGACGCAAAAACGATTTCTGTTCCCTCTTCACGCGCCGCCGCTGTAATTTCCTCATAACGTACAACCGATGATTCATCTGCCGGTTCCGGCAAAACAATCGTTTCTACTGAAAAGCTTTTAAGTAAAGTTTCCGCATTTCCCGCAGAGGCTCCACGGTAGTCCGTCAGAATCAATAGTGTAACCTTGCGGACATTAGAACGGCGGAGTTCCTCCAGCACTGTTGCACAGGCGGATTCGTATCCGCCTCCGCAATTGACAACGACGGCTGCATCCGGATCACACAGCACCACGCTTTGACCGCCCACCGTGTCAACTACGGAAATCCGCAAGAGCAGCGCATTTTCTAAAACCGTGCAGAAAATCGTAACACACAGAGAAACCAATATGCAGGCAACCGGAATTGTCGGATATTTGGGACGTTTCCAAAGCAGGAACAATCCGGAAAGATAGAGGAACGTTACAAAATAGGTCAAATAATGATTTTCCGCAGAAATTGAGGCCAGCGGTAACCTTGAAAGATATGGGACGACAGCCAGTTGAAAATCCGTCAGAATCCTGGGAATCAGTGCTGCCGCTCTTCCCAATGGAAGCCAGATTAAGGAGAACAGCAACGTAACCACGCCGCCTGTAAAAGCGTATTCCGAAACAGGCACAACCAACAAATTGGAAAGCGGCGCAATGAGTGAAAGATCTCCAAAAACGAGAATTTGAATGGGCAATACAAAAATTTGGGCAGCAATTGTGGTACAAAACGCACTGATCAGTGTTTCGAAAATCCGACGCGGAAGGCGAGCCTGGATTTTGATCCGGGACATGACCGCTTTTTGCAGGGGTGTACCCAACAAGATCAGTCCCCATGTTGCAGAGAAAGACAGCCACAACCCCACATCGGCAATGGCAAACGGATTTGTCAGTAAAATCAACCCGCAGGCAGCGAACAGGCTATTGATAGAATCTGTCTCCCGATTGATAAAGTACGCAGCCAACCAGAGAAGCTGCATAATTCCCGCCCGCACTACGGACGCACTACCTCCTGTCATGAGGATGAAAAACAGCACTACAGGCACTGCAATACAGGAACCGATACGTCTGCGAAATACCAATAACAAGAGGCCTACCAAAAACGAAAGATTCATGCCGGAAACCGCTGTAATATGCGAGAGTCCCGCTACACGCAAATCCGACACATATTCGTCTGTCAAACCGCTCTCGTCTCCAAAAATCAACGCGCTGAGGACGGCGGCATTTTCCGCAGGCATACACGCGCGCAGGCGGTCGGCGCACCATCTCGTCACTCTGATGGGGAAATACCGCCAGTTCAAGCTATCCGTCGTAATTTCAGGTTCTCCCAAAGCATCCGCAGTCAGGAAAACCCGCTGTGCGCGCTCAAAACGGAACTTATCATAATTCCAACGACTTTCCGGAACGGAAAACGAAACACGCAGAGACAAGATATCGCCAGGTTCCAGAGAATCCAGACAGCCGTCTAAATAAAGAAGTACCTTTGTGCGTTTCATCGGTTCCCCGGAGAACTCCGCTGCGTGCACGATTACTGCGGTATAATCCTCGTACACCGCCGGATATTCCGATACCGTACAAGTAAACGTTCCGCTTTTCCCGGCATACTGTACCACCGGCATATAGTTCAACGCCGTATCAACATACCACGCAGCAAACCCTAACAACATACCGGATGCAACAAATACCGAAATCAAAAGTTCCGGTTTCCGCCTGCGGCATAAAAACGCCGCAACGCCACCCACCACCGCAAGTATACCCAGGTAAATCGAAAAAGCCGCCTGTAAATAACAGGCGGCAAACAGGGCAACCGCAAGTCCGGTTGCCAAATAAACTGCAGGCCGTTTTGTCGTTATCCTCATAGATGTCACACCAGGCCGTATTTCCTCGCCCCACAAGATCTCTTGCGTATCGTTCTCTACTATTTTATCATTTCATTTAAACGACCGCAACCGACAAAATTCGACAATTGCAGCTTTTATTCAATTTTTTACCTAAATGCTGTCAGTTTACTCCTTTTTCAGTTCCGGCATCCGATCTTTCAGCCACTTTCCACGTAAATAATACACAACAAACATAGCGGTTGTAATAACCCAGGTCATAGGATAGCTCCACATCACCATTTCAATAGTGTGATTGATGCGAACCGCCGTAAAAATCCACAGGACACGCAGAATACAGGTTCCAAACATCGTCAGTATCATCGGTTTAAAGGCCTCACCGGTCCCACGAATCGCGCCGGAAAGGACGTCACTGCCAATATAGGTGACAAAAAACGGCGTGTAGAACCGAAGAATATATGCCGCCAGCTCCAGAACTTCTTCATCGCTGGTAAACAGCCTTCCGAAATATGGGCAAACAAGATAGAGTGTTCCGCTGATGGCAAGGATGGTACCGATTCCCATCCCCAGACACACGCGTACACTTTTGCGAACACGGTCATATTTTTGCGCGCCGTAGTTTTGCCCAGAGAATGTTGTAACCGCGATTCCGAAGGTATCCATCACTGTCCAGATAATAAAGTCCATCCGCCCGCTCACAGCCCATGCGGCAATCACATTGGTCCCGAAAGTATTCACAGCGGAGCGAATAATCATATTGGAAATCGAATACATGGCGCTTTGCAATCCCATGGGGATTCCAACGCGGATAATGGAAAACAGCATTTCACGATGAAACCGGATTTTTCGCAGGAACAGCTGAAACGTATCTTCCGCGCGCATCAATGTCACACCGACCAGCACCATGCTGACTACTTGGGAAATGACCGTTGCCAGCGCCGCGCCGACTACCGCCATTTGAAAAACCACAACAAACAGGAGGTCCAACACAATGTTCACGACACAGCCAACGATCAGGAAATAAAGCGGCCGGCGCGAATCCCCAACCGCACGCAGGATACCGGCGCCGACATTATAGGAAAACTGTGCAACCGTCCCTAAAAAATAAATGCGAATATAGGTCAGCGCATCGCCCATGATCTCTTCCGGGACAGACATCGCACGAAAACAGAGAGGCGCCGTAGTAATCCCCAGCACCATGACTATCACACCGCCTGCCAGAGAAAGCGCAATACCGGTGTGCACAGCGCGTGAAACCTGCAAATCCTTTCTGGCGCCATAATACTGGGAAACAATGACCGAGGTACCGGATGCCGCACCCACAAAAAAGTTCACCAAAAGACTGGTAAAGCTGGAAGTAGAGTCGACCGCAGCCAGCGCCTCTTTTCCAACAAAACGGCCGACAACCATAGCATCGACCGTGTTATAAAGCTGCTGAAACAAAGAACCCAGCAAAATCGGCACAAAAAAAATCAGGAGCTGTTTCCAAATGACTCCCTCTGTAATGCTGTTTTGATACCGGCTTTTCATCATTACGCCACCTATCCTTACAAGCAATTATATGGTTGTTTCCTCCTTTTTCATCATAGCAAATTTATGAAGAAATAGCAAGACTGGCGCGCAACTCTATAATTTTTTTATAATGGAATTTCCTACTGACATACGCTGAAATATGCGGTAAAATAGGAGTGTCATGGGAGGTGATTGCGTGTTTTTTCATTCTACTGATGGGCTTCGCGTAGAAGACCTCTGTGTCTTTTCCCATACGACGGAGCCTGGTTTCCTGCTTGACTTTTCATCTCATTCCGGAGATTTTCCAGATTTATTCTGTCATGTAAAATTCGGAGAAGCTGTTCTTCGTTTCCAAGGAGTACCGCTTGTAACCAATACCCATACTGTCTGTTTTCCTCAATCGACCGATTATAGCCTGTTTTTCCCCAAAAAAACATCTTGTCTTCTGGTATCATTTCGCCTGTTTCTCCATGATAACAGATGCCGTCCGCCGCACGAATTATCCATTACTGCACCACTGGAGCAGGAATTTTCCCGTCTGGAGCAATTAGTCCCGCAAGCAGGCGTTTCCGGTGACCTGCGGCGTAAAGCGGCTTTCTTTGATTTGCTTGCCGCCTGTATGCCGGAATTTGCACAGCAGTCCCCGGGAGGGCTTGCAAAGATTATACCGGGCGTATCGGCGCTTGAAGCACAGTTTTTGCAAAACAATACCATTTCTCAGTACGCCGCTCTGTGCGGCCTTCGAGAAAGCCGTTTTCGTCTTCTCTTCTCGGAATATTTCGGTATGTCTCCTGTGGAATACCGAAAT
>CALWBW010000054.1 GCA_944376195.1 uncultured Clostridia bacterium
GACACAATGGCCAAGTGCCGGATAGGAACGGCAAAATTTTTTACACTTCTATTACTTCTTTATCACACATAAGCAAATACACCACGTATAAAGACATGACGCAGCACTTGCTTGACAATTACAATCTCACCATGGATCGTACCATTGTCAACGAGACGGTATATGAGAGCACATTAAACTCTTATATTTCCGGCCACACTCTGACTGATATCTTCTATACCGGTTATCTCGGCGACGACATCGTTAACAACTGCGTAAGTATGGGTTTTTTGGCCAATATGGAAGATGTTTTGTCATACTCTGACGGAACCGCTTCCGGCATGTTTGCCGATGGCGCAACCTTCAACTTTATCAAGGGTATGAACATCAGAGAAGACGGTAACTGGTATACCTGCCATACTGCTGCTTCTGCTTATACCAACATTAACCTGGATGACGAAGACACGCATTTTGTCTGCGACTTCCCGATTGCCTGCTTCTATGACGTCCAGATTCGTTATGACTGGCTCCAGAAACTCGGCCTTTCCGTACCTTCCACTACGCAGGAGTACAAAGAGGCTCTTGTTGCCATGCAGGAAAACGATTGTAACGAAAACGGCACAGCTGACGAGCGTGCGTTCCTCTGCTTGGGTTCCGGCGATGACTCCGTCTATGTTGGCGTGGGCGGATGGTTTGGTCTGACCAACGGTAACTTTATCGTCAGCGTTGCAGATGGTTCCGTGCAGAGCGCTATCATGCAGGGCGATCAGTACATTCAGTTTGCCAACTACATGAACGAGCTTTATGACGCCGGCGTCGTGTTAAACGGTGAAGGCAGCATGTGGAACCGTTCTGTTGAGGTTGCCGCAAACTGCGTTTCTTCCTATCAGCAGTATCCGAGCAGCACCTATTATGAAACCACGACCGGTGTAGATTCTTTCTACTATCCGATTTCCATCATCCAGGCGATTGATGGCGTGAATCCCACCGTTCAGGGCCAGGCCAGCGTTGTTGGTTACACGGCTTATGGTTTTGATGCCAATTCCGATCTGCAGGCTTGTGCTTCCTGGATGGACTTCATCCACAGTGAGTACTACTTCCTGATGCTGTACTTCGGCGTGGAAGGTTATGCTTGGGATTGGCAGGACGACGGTACGATCCTCAAGTACAACCTGACCGAGGACGAAGCTCTTGATTACAACGGCATGTGGACCTACATGACTTGGACGGCTTTCCCGCAGGTTGACACCTCCATCGTGTACCATTATGCTGCTGTCACATACGATTCCATTCAGGATGCTCTTGATAACGGCGAGCCGTACACCAACGGCGGTTATGCTTCCTATGAAGAGTTCCTTGAGAATCCGGCAAATGCTGCCAAGCACTTCACCGATGAAGGCGACAACTGGTTCTGCTTCTTCAATGATCTGATTGAATTCGGCGTTGAAAACATCGACTGGACTTGTGCTGCTACCTTCAAGGCTGCTTATACGAATGAGGAAATTGATACGATCAGTCTGTATGAGACTGATATCAAGACCTATTTTGATGAGCTGAACGTTTCTTACATCATTGGTTCCAAATCGACGGACACCTATGACGAGGACATTCAGTTCGCGTATGACAACCTGCATGTACAGGAGTATATCGACAGCATCCAGGCTGCCAGCAACCGGTATCTCGTTGCTGTTGGTCGCGATCCGATCGAATAAGACTACTTTTTAAAAAACTCCCCAACCGGAATCCGGTTGGGGAGTTTTTATTATGATGTTTACCGGCGCGGATCAACAAAAAACGTCATTTCATTGGAGGTCTTTGCAAAAGGTCCCGGTTTTCTGGGACCATTGCAGACAACGCCAAAATAGTCCGTACAAACATTTTCATCCGGCTCTACCTCCTGCATAGCGGCATACCCTGCACATTCTGTGTTTTCATCCGCCCAGAAAATACAAGGATCTGATTTTCGAATGGTCATTTTCAACGATGTTTCATCCAAATCTACCTGAAAAGCAGCATACCCTCCCCTAAGATCATATCCCTCAAAGCGCCGCCAAGCAGCCAGATCCAGCGCCTCCGAAGGGGCTGGATACGTAATCCGCAGGAACCCCTGTGGTACTCGCGCATAATAATTTCCATCGACGACATTGTCATGGTTTGGTAATCGCAGCGCGCTATGCCGGCAATCATAGAATACGTTATTGCGTACAATCGAATTACGGGATGTTCCGCCCCGACCGGAATGCATACGAAATTGTACTACGTTTTGACTGTAGCCAGCGCCGTCAATATTGCCGATCAAATTATTCGCCAAATGCAAATCATCCGTACCGTCTCCATGAATTCCCTCGCCGGATACAGTCCCGGCATCAAAGGGATCATTCCAATGGGCGTTATCCTCCGCAATGGAAACTTTTTTAGGCTCTTCCGGCGCCATATAAAATTGAGAGTTCCAAAAAATATTATTATCAACCAGTGTTTCCCCGCCACGGTTACACTCCATATAGAGCATCCCATGCGGCGAACGAATATGAAGAAACAGATTTTGCGTGAACCGGTCATTTTTGTTATTGCAGTCCAGCCAAACGCCTGCACAGCGGTCGCAGTCGCGGAAAATATTTCTTCGGAACAAACTGTCTGCGCAGTTGTGAAATTTCAAAGCGCCGGATTCCCAAGCAAATTCCATGTGCTGCCATCCGGTTCTTGCAATCAAATTGTCTTCTACCAGCATACTGGTTGCGCCCGCTCCCGCAATTCCACACACGCCGCAGTCATATAACTCACAGTGGCGTATAATCGTGTGTCCGAGAATCTGTCCCGGCCGTTTTTTCAGGCTCCAGCCTTCATTTCCCACGTCAAAGCCTACCGCATTGGCCCAACGCACCGTACAGTTTTCAATAATCCAGTGATGTCCCCGGTGGCAGGATAAGGCACCATGCTGCGGAACAGGCGCACCATTCGCCGCATGTGCAAAGGTAAGACCCTTCACTTTGATATATCCCAAAAACGGCTGATCGGGCACAAAACATTGTTCCCGGCAAGTGATCTCAATCGTATGCCCCACGGGGGAACCATTATCCGGCATGCGAAAATGCACGCGCAACCCGTTTTCCTCTACCCAATACGATCCGGGCGTATCTACCATAAATCGATATAGCTGAACCTGCCGGAGCGGTACGCCATCCACAAAAATCATACCTCGCCGAAGCAGGTAGGGTTCCATTTCTGTCCGGGAATAGACAAGCCAGTTTTTTTCGTGAATGCAGTTGATTAAAGCAAATGGATTATAGTCCCGGAACAGCTTCCAATCCAGCGTATGTTCCCAAATAACCGGTTCCGTACCATCCGCATCTTTTCCTATACTGTAGTCTTCGCTTCTTGCAAAATCCGTTACAATTTCCGACGCTTTCACAATAACGTCTCCGTCACCGGCAGCTTCATAGGAAATGAAACGGGTTGCATTTTCTCCTCCCCTTGCCGGTTTGACGCACTCTCGATATGTTCCTGCGTGAATAACCACTCGGGTCCCAGGTGTTGCTACGATCGCGGCAGCCTGAATTGTGGCATATGGGGCATCTGGCGAACCGTTTCCGTGTACATCGTCGCCCCGTACTGCGCAAACGTGCAACTCCCGTTCATAGTAAGCTTCCTGCTCCCAGAATTCGAACAGTTGCCCATCCGGTAAAACAGCCGTATAATCCATATTTTGCCTCATGTTTTTCCTTTTCCTTTCTAAAAAACAATCGTCACTCTATTGGTTCCAAACCCATTGCTTCCAATGTACGATTTGCTCTTGCCTGGTAAACCGCTATAACCTCCTGCAATCCCAGATGATCATAGGCATATTGTACCAAATCTTCATATTGATCTGCGGACGCAATACCCAAAATCAGATTGCTGTTCAATTCGTCCAGATATGTCGTCAAATCGGTGCTGTATTTGGAAATAACAGCCGTTTCATCCTGGGTCGCAAAAGATAAATATTGATTGGTATCACAGGCAGTAAACAAAATGTTTTCCGGTCCGAAATCCAGAATTTGCTGATAGGCAAGCGTGTAAGCATTGGGTGTGTCTTCCGTCACCCATTCGTATAACTTGTTCCGATAATTTACCCACGCTTCATGTGTTGGTTCCAGGTTCCCCCATTCGGATTCGGTCGTACCATTATCTAACGTCTCCTGTATACTGGTTTCCTGTGTTGCGTTTGCAAAATACAAATTGGACAGTGTCACCTGTGGACCATAACCCGCCAGCATAAAGCGATACCCATTTCCATAACCTGCGTCGATTTGTTCTTCCGTCAATTCATACTGTACATAACGCCCGTCTACCACGTCCCAGGCAACGCCCTCGACGCCATAGGCCAGACCAGTGCAGTATGTTCGGCCATTGATAAAATCCAAAAAGCGTCCGCACGCTTCATAGTCGGCATCGACCCGGAACGAAAGTGCAGACAAATTGGCTGCAATTGCCTGAGACGTATAGGTCGGTTTGATTCCCTCTATTGCCTGAATTGGTGGAACGGGCAAATAGGTAGCATCAGCGTCTCCTGTTTCCGGAAACTGCATCGTGCTCGGATACTGGACATGCGCAGAGCAGAAATCTCCGGCAAGGTCTACCGCGTAATTCCAGCAGGAACCTTCCTGTAGATAGGCAAGATTGGTGTCGTACAATTGCTTGCAATAGTCCATATAGGCAATAAATCCCGGCTCCAGCTCCGGCAGCATCACTTCTCCCGTATTGACATCCACCTGCCATCTCTGATGTAAACCGAAATAATTGCAAATACCGCCACGATACTGCTCCGCCGTACCCATCGCAAACATCGCGCGTTCATCAGCAGTCCCGTTCTGATTGCTGTCCCGTTCCTGCATGGTCAACAGGGCCTGAAATAATTCTTCCGTTGTCTCCGGAATTGCAAGACCTGACTCCTGCAACCAATCATACCGAATTGCCAGAGGATAAATAGTAAACACGCCGAAATTCGTAAAATATCCACCGTCAATGGTTGTACTGAGATCGAGCTCCCAGGGATTGCAATTGGCCGGATTAAACCAATACCACTTTCCGTCTTCCAGCAAATTAGCCGGTCGGTTTAACGCCATACATCCATCATTGTAATAAATTTGGTAGGCCGTTCCATCTGAATAAGCGAATACCTCGTCAAGACTGGCCAGTTTGCCGTTATCAACCATCGTAAACAGGGTTTCCGCAGTAAGGCTCCCGGATTGAAATACGTCCGGCAGCGTATTGGCTGCAACATAACCATTTAACGTCGTCAAATATGCCTCGCTGTCCACGTTCTCTCGCTCCAGAATCAAACCATATTCTTTTTGTGCCGCTTCTTCCAAATGGAGTAACAAGGCATCCTCTCTTGCCAACGCTTCCTCAAAGGTATATTCACTTCGACCCAGTTGCATAGAATTCATAATTCGAATGGTTTTAATTTCTCTTTCTATTGGATCATTTTTAACATCGTCCGCTTGCGTAACTTTTGATTCATCTTCCACCTCTTCCTGTGAAAAATCTTGAGATTCTTCTATCTGTGCGTTGCTGCATGCGCTGAAGAGAGCCAAAAACATAAGTAGTACCAATCCCCACGAAAGCACCCGAAACGTTTTCATAATAACCCTCCTATATATAGAATCTACTTTTATTCTAAAACAGGGTATTTGTTTGTCAATAATATATTAAAATTATGCTAGTATTTGCTCTTTATATGGTGAATATGCTAATATTCTTTCCATTTTTACCATAGCGCCAGTCAGATTGGAAAGGTATTTTTAAAATTCATGCAAAAACTTTCCTTTTTCAACAATATTTCCTCTTGGCTCAGGGGAAATTGGACATGTCTTTTGGCAATACTTGCTTTCTGTCAGTTAGCAGAATATAATAATATCATCATGAATTATTTTAACAAAAAGGAGGATTAACGTGGTAAGCCGTGTGAATTATCAAGATTCCTATTTGTTTTGCAAACAGGTCTCCAGCCCACAGCCAAATCCAAAAACCGCCATGACAACCATCAATGAAGCAATGGCAATTCTTTTTAATATCCGCGGCGTTAAAAAAGTTGTCATTGAGGGCAGCACTTATACACTTTACCCAGGAGAATTGGTGATCCTCAATGAATCAGAAGCTTTTATCTTTTATGAGGATCCTTCTGAGCCATCCGAATATACCTTGTTATTTTTCAGCCGTTACGTCTTCCGGCATTTGGATCCGGAATTTTCTTTTCTTTCAAAATTTACACAGCGGAAATTGGGCGAATCCAACGTAATCCGCTTTGACGATCGTCAAAAGCGGCTTTTTTCGGACTGCATGACGCATATGGAGTTGGAACAGGATCGTTCCGCATTGCGAACTTCGCTTCTGGGAGCTCTTATGCTGCTGATTAACGAAATTAATCGTTGCGTCAGCTATCGTGCTTCGGACGAACATCCAGAAGCCCGAAAGATTATCGATTACATCAATGGTCATCTAGCACAGGATTTATCAAACGATACGCTGTCACAGCAGTTTTTCATGTCGGAATCTCAATTTTGCCGAAACTTTAAAAAATGGACAGGCACAACGCTGACCAACTATCTCACACGTAAACGTGTCAATCTTGCACGGGATTTATTGCGCAACAATGTCAAAATGAAAGATGTCATTCCCATGTGCGGATTTAATGACTATACAACCTTTTACAAACACAATATCAAATACTATAAAATGCCTCCCAGTCAAAACTATACCCGCAAAAATCACGATCCTCTTTTATTAAACGGGCTATATCGTATTGACTAAATTTTAAAGACTTCTCCTTGAAAAACAAGACGCGAATGTTGTCAAAATTTCAACAACATCCGCGTCTCATTGTATTTTTAATTTTCTACATCATCTCCTAAGCAATACGCTGTCATTCAATTTCAGCGAGCCCGTCTTCCAGGAGATAACACATTTCTTCGTGAAAATCCGCATCCGTAATGCGGCTGGCATCCATCTTGAGATATTCGATCTCGGCGCTGGCCAGCAAGGTTCCCGACAAGTCCAAAATTTCCGCCTGACTATGCACAAACCTTGGGGTTTGTCTGATAACTCGCCCTACCCCTTTTAATTGCACGCCATATGGCACAGGCTTACGGTATTTGGTCTCCAACTTTAACGTAACACCAAGCGTGTTTTCATCATGCACCCAAAACGCCCGGAACCCCAGTTCATCCAACATTGCGGTAATCAAACCGCCATGTACACGGCCCGGATAACTCTGATGTTCTTCCCGATATGAGAACAAAGTCATAACGCTCTCATCTTCCATCGTATAAAATTGGGCTTTTAAGCCAAATACATTATCCATTCCGCAGATGACACACATACGGCTGTTTCTCTGCTTTCGAACCACCCTCATCTTTCGTTCACCTCAACCGCCGCGAAACATTACCAGTCCCGGTTATCACCCACAAAGAAAACAGCCAGACAACCGGGCCCTACATGCGCGCCGATTACCGGTCCCAAATTTAAAATACGAATTTCCGCCGGCTTAACACGCTCACGAATATTTTCTGCCAACCGTTCAGCATCCTCCAGACAATCGGCATGGTTAATAAACACCAGCTGACGTTCCGGATTTACGATCTTAGCCGCCACCTTGTCTGCTAACATTTTTACAGCCTGCATCCGTCCGCGCACCTTTGCGCCAACGCAGAGTTCGCCGCGGCTATTGGTGTACATCACAGGCTTAATCCCAACCAGCGTTCCCATAACGGCAGCACCACGGCTTACACGTCCGCCACGGTATAGATGATTCAAATCGTTGACCGTAAAATAATGACAATGGCTTTGAATGGCGCCTTCCACCCACTGCGCCAGCGCCTCAATATCTAGCCCCGCTTTTTTCTGCTCGGCCGCATGATAGACCAGTAACCCTTCTCCACCGCACTCACTTTTAGAATCAATGACAATTATACGGCGATCCGGCCATTTTTCGCCGCACTCTCTCGCGGCGTACTGCGCATTTCCGTAACTGCCGCTCAGCGCAGAGGCAAAACAAAGATAAATCACATCTTTACCTGCACGCAATTCTTCTTCAAAAACATCAAGATAAGTCTGACTATTAATCTGCATGGTAGAAGCAGACGCCCCTTGATGCAGCATCTCATAGAATGTATGACTATCGTTTGTTCCATCATCCACATATTCCCGCGTATCTACCGTATAATGCATAGGAATAACGCGAACTCCCATCTGTGTATACAGACTGGCATTCAAATCGCAAGTCGAATCTGTTAACAAGGTGTATTCCGTCATTTTCTATATCCTTTCTTTTCTTCGGCGTACGCCTTTTTTGAGATTACGGTACAAAACCGTCAAAATTCACCTATCATTATACAATATTCCTTTTCAGGAAACAAGAGTTTAAAAAACAAAGTAAAATGCAAATATAAAAGAGCTTCCGACAATAGCCGGAAGCCCTTTTATAGATGAATTTAAAACTCTGCAAGACTTTTTGCGCAATCCGCACAAACATTCTTGCCCTTGAAGACCTTCACACCTCTTGCGTCTCCGCAGAACACACAAGTCGGCTGGTACTTCTTCAGAATGATGGTATCGTTGCCCTCTATGTAAATTTCAAGCGGATCACGCTCGGCAATATCCAACGTGCGTCTCAGCTCGATAGGCAATACGATTCTCCCTAATTCATCCACTTTTCTGACAATTCCTGTCGATTTCATATTCAAATTCCCCCGTTCCTGAAATCTACAATCTTAGTATACCTGATTGCAAATCAATAGTCAATTCATTTTTTATTTTTTGTCAAAACCGCCAACTATTTGTTCTTTTATTTGGTATTATAACTATAAAATTTTGGTACTAAAGCCTTAATTTTTTTGTTTTTTCTTTTAAATTCAATAAAAAAGTCGAATTTTGTAGAACCATTCTTAATGATTGGTAATTTTTTCTTTTTTGAATAAAAAACAAAATTTGTTATTTCAAAATTGTTCTTATCATCCAAAGAACTGTAAAATTTAACATGGATATTAATTCTATTATTTACATTAAAAAGTTTTTGCCATCCTCTTTATAAAAGTTACTGCAAAACCTTGCCTGAATATCATAGACGTGTTAAGATAAGAATATTAATCTTCCAGGAGGAAACTTATGAAAGTCTTACTGATTAACGGTAGCCCACACGAGCACGGCACCACCTTTATCGCGCTCTCGGAAGTTGCAAAAACCCTAAATGCAGAAGGCATTGACACGGAAATTTTTCACATCGGCACTCGTCCGGTTCACGGCTGTATTGCCTGTCATCACTGCAGCAAGGAAGGCCGCTGTGTTTTTCAGGATGATCCGGTCAATACGATCATTGAAAAAGCTGCGACATGCGATGGGTTTATTTTTGGCTCACCCGTTCATTATGCCGGACCTGCCGGCGTACTGCATGCGATTCTTGACCGCGCATTTTATGCCGGTAAAAACGCCTTTACCTACAAGCCAGGTGCAGCGGTTGTCTGTTGCCGCAGAGGCGGCGCAACCGCATCATTTGATTCCTTGAACAAATACTTCACGATTGCCAACATGCCTGTTGTTCCGTCTCAATACTGGAACATGGTACACGGCGCGGTTGCTGAAGATGCGTTACAGGACGCAGAAGGGTTACAAACAATGCGTACACTGGCTCATAACATGGCCTGGATGCTGCGCTGTTTTGAAGCAGGAAAGCAGGCCGGCGTCGCTCTTCCGACAGCAGAACCTCCTGCACGGACCAACTTTATTCGCTGAAGCAATATATGAAAACGGCAAACACTGGCGGGAATTCAATTGACTATCCCGCCAGTGTTTTTTCATTTCCAGAAATTATGTTCAAAAAAAGCCTTAAATGACAAAGCGAATACGCTCAACCATTTTCATCCTGCCATTTTCGCCAACAGTTTTACGGCCGCATCCGCGCCGGATGCAGCGTCCGGTGCATACGCATCTGCTCCGATGGCGTCACAGAAACTCTGTGTAACTGGAGCACCGCCCACCATGACCTTAATCCGGTCCTGCAAACCACGCTCTTTTACCAGTTCTACAACGCGGTGCATTTCTCCCATGGTCGTCGTCAGGAGCGCAGAACAGCAAATCAACTGTGCGTGATGTTCTAAAGCGGCCTCAACAAATTGCTCCGCCGCCACATCTACGCCAAGATCTACAACTTGAATGCCGTGTCCTTCCAGCATAATGCGCACGATGTTCTTCCCAATGTCATGCAGATCGCCCTTCACCGTCCCTATGACCGCCGTGCCCTTTGCTTCCACGCCGGATTCCATCAATTTTGGACGCAGCACCTCCAGCCCTGCATTCAACGCACGCGCGGCAATCAATACTTCCGGTACAAATAGTTCATTATTCTTAAATTTCTCACCAATCACGCCCATACCGGCCAGCAAACCATGATTTAAAATTTCCGCCGGCCCAATCCCTTCTTCCAATGCCTGCTCTACCAGCTGTTTGACATTACGGGCGCGGCCCTTTTGCAGAAACCCACTAATTTCCTCCATGCTCACCATATGAAACTCCTCCGCTCCACGTGATAGTATGGCTTTATTATACCGCATCCGTTTTTACAAATACAGTAGTTTTTATCTTTTTCCCCGGTATTTTTAATATTTTCTTTACACATTGCTTTTTTGAATGACTGACCCTTGACTTTTTCTTTTCTC
This sequence comes from uncultured Clostridia bacterium, assembly GCA_944376195.1. Taxonomy (GTDB): domain Bacteria; phylum Bacillota; class Clostridia; order Oscillospirales; family QAMX01; genus Allobutyricicoccus. Next base: position 10,668 of record CALWBW010000054.1, read on the forward strand.
TCTCCTAAGATACCGATAGGAGGGATTCCATGAAACTGACAATTTATCAAAATGGCCGGTCTGTTGTCTTCACCAGTTCCACGCCCATTCTCCTTTCTACACTTCTTACCAAGACGCACAATACGATTTCTCTCCCCTGTGGCGGCCACGGACGCTGCCACAAATGTAAAGTCATAGCGCGCGGGCAACTTTCTCCGCTCACAGAAATCGAATCAGCATTTTTAACCGACGAAGAAGTGCGCAAGAACGTACGTTTTGCCTGCATGACTACTGCGTTGGGCGATGTGGAAATCATTTTGCCGGAGCAGCCCCGCCATCAAATTCTCACGACAGGGCACATGCCGGAATTCCCCCTAATTCCTTGGGCGCAGGGCTACGGTGCTGCGTTTGATATCGGTACCACCACTGTCGCCGCGTATCTATACGATTTGACCTCGGGAAATTGCCTGGCCTCCGATGCAGAAAAAAACCCGCAGTCCGTTTTCGGCGCGGATGTAATTTCCCGTATTTCCTACGCTGTTTCAGAAGGAACAGCAGCACTGGCCGCTGCCATTCGCGACGGCATCAATACGCTACTTTCTCGTCTCTGTCACCAGGCCCAAATTCCCATCGCATCACTAAGCGCGCTTGTCTTCACCGGCAACACCGCTATGGAATATTTCCTCACCGGAACAAATCCTACGGCCCTTGCGCAGGCGCCTTTTGTCCAGGATCGTTGGTTTGGGGAATTTTGCTCCGCATCAGAGCTCGGATTGGCAGCGTCAAACGCCTCCGTTTATCTCACAAGAAGTATTTCCGCTTATGTCGGCGGCGATATTACCTCCGGTATCCTCGCAACCGAAATGACCGCAGCCCGGGAACCGGTTCTGCTTGCCGACATCGGCACAAACGGGGAACTTGCGCTATCGCATCATGGGGAGCTTTTATGTTGCTCCACGGCAGCAGGACCTGCCTTTGAGGGCGCCGGTATCTTTCAGGGTATGACGGCTTCACATGGAGCCATTTCACAAGTCTGTGCAAAAGATGGAACACTTTCTTACCATACAATCGGCAATACCACGCCGGCAGGCATCTGCGGTTCCGGTGTGATTGACGCGGTGGCAGCCTGTCTGACGCTTGGTTTTCTCGATGAAACCGGAGCCTTTGATGAAACTTGCATTCCAAAGGAACTCCGCGCCAGCGCCGACGGTGTCCCGGCCATCCGGTTTCCAGAAAGCGATATCGTCCTCACGCAAAAAGACATACGGGCAGTCCAACTTGCAAAATCCGCAATTTGTTCAGGAATCGAAACCCTGCTTTCACATGCCGGGCTGCATGCAAAAGACGTTGCCCATCTGTGGATTGCGGGGGGGTTTGGCACTGTTCTCAATACGGAGAGCGCGGAAAGAATCGGCCTGATCCCATCCGGGTTTTCCGGCCGCATGACGGCTGTCGGCAATGCCGCGGGAATGGGCGCAGTCATGCAGCTGCTCTCCAAAGAAATGATTGCGACGGCAGAAGAGCTTGCTCAACGTGCACGGACCATTGAACTTTCCTCCGATCCCGTTTTCTGCGAAGCTTATCTCGCCAATCTGCTGTTTCCAGACTGCGAATCCTAACCAGAGAAAGGCCGCCCGGTTTTGTTCGGACGGCCTTTCTTGTATATTTACTGCTCGATTCCGTCTCGGGCGGAAACCCCTCGGTCAAACGGGTGCCGGATCTTTCGCATTTCCGTCGCATAATCCGCCAGTTTCAACAAATCCTCCGCAGGATCCCTTCCCGTCAAAACCAGCACC
>CALWBW010000055.1 GCA_944376195.1 uncultured Clostridia bacterium
TCGATGTTGTCCTCCGGTATCCAGAAGTAAGGCAGCACGGTGTATTTGTCCTCCTCGTCCAGCGGCGGGAAGACCAGTACAAAGGCGGTAATATCCGTAGTGCTGGACAGATCCAAACCGCCGTAGCAGACCCGGCCTTCCAAATTGTCCTCAGAGGTAGCGAAGGCACAGCGATCCCATTTTTCCATGGGCATCCAGCGCACCACCTGTTTGACCCATTGGTTCAGCCGGAGTTGGCGGAAACTGTTTTCCTCGGCGGGGTTCTGCTTGGCGGACTCACAGGCTGCTTTGACCTTGTCGATGCCCACCGTGATGCCGAGATAGACCTTTTCAACCAGGAAGTCACAATATGGACAGTGGATCTCTCTGAGCGTCAACGAAGCAGCCTCTTTGCGCGATGCGCTCAATTTACGGGATGTATCCGGCGGCAGCTGCCGATGTTGCCGTGTAGCGGCTACTTGTCTCATCTCGGTTTACCGTCCTGCCCCAATCCCATTTCGTCTGTAATGTACTCGGACAGAGGGCGATAGCACAGATAACCCAGCTCGCGGAGTCGAATGAAAAAGGCAGAGAAAGATACCCCCATTGTATTTGCCATCCGCTTGATGAGCAACTTGTCTGATGCTTTCAGGACGCTATCTCCAAACACAGGAATGCAGCCGGTGCATCCGTGCATAGCAACTACATTATGGACCATGAACTTTGGCATTAGAAGTGCCGCGCCCATGCGGTCAATCTGTGTCTCCTGAAAACTGAAAAGATTCCTGAAGTCCTCCTTGGCGTAATTTCGTTCATTGTCAAACTCACGGTGAAAGCTGGCATAGGGAATCGTCCTGTCCATAACATAGTGAGCACTTTCATGGCTGATCGTGAAGCGCCGTCTGCCACTTTCGTGTTCGTGACGCAAGTAACGTTCAATCACGATCGTCCCTTTTGGAAAAACACGGTCAATGGGCGTTTTGCCCTCGAAGACACGAAGTGGTGTAATACCGTCTGCAATGAAACCGATTTTGTCGGTATCCTGCTCGGCAAAAGTGCGGTACAGAAGCGGCAGCTTCAGATATTCTGTTACGAACCCCTCAATATCGACGCAATAGGTTTGTCCGGCGTCTGTTCCGAGATATTGACGGATCAAGCCTTCGCCTAACTCATCGATCTCGTCATACGAAAAAATCCTCATTGTTCACAAGCACCTCCTACGGAACCGCGTCAACATACCAACGCTGACCGTCCCGATACAAATATTTTACCGCACGACCAATTTTGATGGTGTAGCGAATTCCTTCAAACTCATCATGAGAGGCAGTACAGGTATGAAGCACCTTCGTCACCTCCCACTGTCTTCCGTCATCCCAAAGAATCCGCAGAGGGCGAATCACCCCATCTGTATCAACATCTGCGTTGACGGATACATACTTCTTCTGCATCAGCGGTACCCTCCGTTAAATTGCCTTAATCACATAGGTGGCCACACCTTGCACCCGAAGGCTGGACACATAGATATCCTCCATTTCCTTGTTTTCCGGATGCAGATAGTAGCGCTGCTGTTCGTTGTCAAAACAGAGCCGCTTCAGAGTGTTTTTATCTTCATCAGTGAGTGCAACAACAATATCTCCAATTTCGGCGGTTTGCTGCTCACGGATGATAACAAGGTCGCCATCATCGATTTGAGCTTCGGTCATCGAGTTGCCGGATGCGCGAAGAGCGTAGAAATCTCCCTTGCCAAAGAATGACACAGACAGGGGAAGGTATTCTTCAACTTGTGCTTCTCGTTCATCCGGTGTACCGCAAGGAATAGAACCAACAATTGCTGCTGGACTGAACTCCGGGTTCATCATTTTAATTTTGGGAGTTGAAAGCACACCGTTTTCATAGTAGATCATTTCCTTTTCTGTCATTGCGACAAGGTATCTATGGGCAGTAGAAGCTGCGACCTTCATCGCACTGGCAATCTCACGCACGGTCGGAGTGGAGGAATACTTCGAAAAATAGTTTTCGATATACTCTTTGATGCGGAGCATTAGCTCCGTGCTCTTACTTCTCATTTGCAAACAGCTCCTATCTGAAACAAATGTTCCTGATAGCGATAATTATACTCGGAATTCCCCCAAAATCAATAGGGCAAAAAGAAGGTGTGCATTCAGATGCACACCTTCCACGAAAATCTTATAATTTGGGATTTGCCCTTACTTTTCATCGAAGCTATTCAAGACCCTACGAAAGCCCGCCACTGCTTCGGCGGGTTCCACGATCTTCATCTTTCCGGCGGAAGCAAAAACCCAACCATAAAAATTATTGCTGAGATCCACGGTTACTTCCACACTAAAATGGTTCCCGTCCAGCATCTGCGTTGGAACGCTTTCACCAAAGCGGTCAATGATGCTGTTCATTAAAGTGTTTTCACAGATCAGCTTTACCTTGCACTCTTTCCCATTCAACATAGAGAACTCCTGAACGAAATACTCTGACACATCAAAATCTTCAGGTTTGCAGACGGCGATTTCGTCCGAAATCTCTATGTTGTCAATGCGATCTACGCGGAATTTGGCTACCTGCTTCCGATAATCGTGGAAGCCAACAAGGTAATAAGTATCGTTGTTCCAGAGAAGCGCATACGGAGAAACGGAATAAACTTGTCCATCGTGCCGGTGAATGCGCTCTTTGGACGGCGAGTAATCAAAATAGAGAAATGCGATTCTCTTTTGTTCAGTAATTGCCGTCTGGATTCGATCAACACTCAAGTAGATACTCTCATTTGTGGCTTTGGCGCGGCTATCTATGTAAAGCTGCCTTTTTAGTAATGCGGTGTCATGCGGGGCAACAAAAGCAGCCAGCCGTTTGACCAATTCCTTGCTCTTCTTTGGAGTGACAAATCGAGCCGATTGCACAGCGTCAATCAGCAATTTGACCTCCGGTGCTTCGAAATGACGGGATGCCACATGGTAGAGGTTTTGAACTCTACGATCCTTTACAATGTCGATGCCGAACTCCACAAGCTGCTCAATATCTTTGCGAAGCGTTCTTGGATCAGCGGTCATGTTGAATTGTTCAAAATGTGCTGATATATCTGCAAGGGAGACAGGATGACGCTCGTCTGTGTTTGCCCAAAGAAATCTCAAAATAATTAGTGTTCGGTTTGTAAGTGCCAAATTATTTCCCTTTCCCGCAAGTTGTCTATAACTTAGCGTCTATATATGATTATACCGAATCAAAATGAACGAAGCAAGATGCGTAGGCGAGTTTTCGTACACCTTTATCTTTTCGTTCAAAACTTTTGCGCTTTTGCTTAGTCTTTACAATCTTTGTATTGTTGATTCCACATGGCAATTCTAAAATGATAACTGTACTAAGGAAATCCAACAATCGCTCTACATTCAACAATATACTTTCCGAATGACTTGCGTCATGAAAACAGAAATGCGGATAATCCTTTATGATCGTACTAAGTACGGGTTCGAGTGCTTGTTTATTAAGATCCCAAGTAGCCCACAAGTCTGAATATTCCCGTTGCTCTACCGATACTAGCTTAAGACGTTCTTCAATATACCATTCCGAAACGAAAGTCGGACCGCCGAAGTCCGACACCCAAGCCACTGAAAAGGACACCTCTTCCGATAGTTCGACAGTTGAAAAAATTGGCGTGGAGACTGGCATGATATCAGACTCCACGCCGTTGCACTTAATCCATAATTCCCTTGCTCGGCTGCCTTCTTTCTTTTGGAACGATTTTCTGTTGAATACATCCGACTTTTCCTGAACGGCTATATTCAGTTATATTCAAGAGAGAAATTGCCGATTTGTAGGGTTGCCAGAATCCATGTAGAAACAACGCCTACAGAGCCCTCCACCAAGGCTTTGTCCTTTGGTTTCCTTGTCCTAGCGGTAATAAAGGCAGTTGCGTAAAGTTCAGGCAGTTCCTGGTATGTTTTTATAACTACGGATTCATCGTTCACTCAAAAGGCATTCGTGAAAAACGGAAAGCTGCGTTGGGTGAGTGTTTTAGAAAATTCATCCTTGAAAATATTCACCATCAGCTCGCTTTGAAAGTCGTATGTATCAAACCAGCCACGTTTCTCCGGTAAGTACCAGAAATAGCTGACTGTCGTTTTCTTGTTCTGTCTGTATCTCCCGACGGAGGCGTTTTTCATCCAGTCAAAGACACGCATCACGTCTCGTTCTACCTCGATTACTTCGCTTGTGCTTTTGCCCCGTACCATGTAGGCTCCATCATCGGATATCCAAAGGTCATATTCAGAATCTTTCGGTGTTTTCATACCACAATCTCCTTCTAGTGAATTTTTGAAAAGTCAAAATACGGAGATCACGGGTGTTTGGCAATCAGACATGACCATTCACATAAAAAATCTTACGGTTTATTGGTGATAATGCCGATTTTGTTGCCTTTTGCTCTTATTACTTCAAAACGAGGGGAAATGCCTGTCGAAAAAATTGGGGCACAAACGACTTGGCCGTTTGTGCCCCAATTTTGAGAAGATTTTCTTCTTTTCACAAGCTCCTACTCGCTAGAGCATGCGAAACATGTCGCTGTGTATTCACATGGAATGCCTCTCCTCAAGGTTTTGGATACATTTATCTTATTCTGACTTTTTGTTAATTATACTGTCAGGAAAATCAGATGCATTAATTAGAACTACGAGGCTACATTTAATGCATCTGCAATATTAAAGAATACTTCTAAGAAAAACGGTCGCGCAATTCCCGGTGCTTCGATTGAACTAATGTGCGATCTGTTCACTTTTTCGTGTTCTGCCAACTGCTCCTGGGTCATGCCATGCACTTTGTGAAGGTATGCAATTGCAATGACGCGCTGCACGTATCTATCTCGGTTTATGAATTCGATTTCTTTGCTCATAACTGTACCTGCCTCTATTATTTCTGAAGGAAATATACTTGTTTTCCATGCCCCTTTCAGTAGATATATGAGAGCATTTACCTAATATATTGTGCAAAAGTTCGTATTTTAATGTGCTTGCTATTTTCCTTGACGGCTTTACCCAAATGAAAGTTCGCCGATGCTTGAAAATTATGTCGTAATGCACTATAATATTAATATGATATTAATAATTCAATGCTTTTGGAACTATTTATACAAGAAGGGAGCATATTGATGGGTCTGAATATTGATCAAGCTAAGGCTATTGCAGAACTGTATACAGAGCTAAAACCATTATTGAAAAAATATGCACGACGTTTATTGATCAATCCTGCTCTCACAGATGAAGTAATACATGATGCATTTCGTATTGCTTGTGCGAATGCAGATTCTTTGCTGCAATCAACAAACCCTAATGGCTTTGGAGAAAATCAGAAAATTGAGGAAGAAGTCAAAAACTTGATAGACATCCGTAAGAATGGGTTCAAGGTTCCATCGTGTCCCGATTGTGAAACATGTGCTTTGCAAGAAATATGTCATTACCCTACTTGGAAAAGAACTGAGGATTGTATAAGCAGATACATGCCTAATTCCATGGACGAGGAATTTGGAAAGTTCGTCTTGCAATATCGTGAAGTAGCACTGTGACAGAGCTAAGGAAAATGATTGCCGAGGAGGAATATGCATGAAGAAAGATAATATGTTACGAAAGGGCATAGGTTTCCTTCTTTCAAATGTCCTTAAAAAAGAGCCCTTGCTCTTGGTCATGGTAATCCTGTGTGTTTTGCTGACACTTGCTTCATCCATTTTATTTGTGTATATTCCCTCGTATGCCGTGGCCATGATAGACGGAAATTCCGCGGTACCATTCCTGACAAATCTTATCTGGATCACAATTGCATACGTTTCTGTTTCGATGATCTGTAGCGGGGTACAGGGCGGCAGAGGGATGAGGCAGCTCTATATTGGGCGGAATCTGCTGTACAGTTTGTTTTTGCGGCGATTGAATGCACGGTATGAGTATACGGAAAGTGATACTGGGCAAAAGGCCTATGAAAAAGCTAGGCAGGTATGCCTGTGGGGTGCAGATATCCGGCAGTTGCTCGAAGGATTAATGAGTCTGATTGTTTGTGTTGCTAGCTTTGCCATCTACGCAAGCTTGTTAAGCCGGTTGGCGCCTTGGTTGATTCTCGTGATGGTTGGGTTATCTGGCTTGAATTATATCACACTGAATGGAACGCAAAGGGCGAATGACAGGCGAATGGATGAACAAGCTGCCGAAATGCGGAAGTACTTTTATCTGATTAATACTTTTCAAAACACTAAGATAGGAAAAGACATCCGCCTGTACAATATGAACGACTGGTTATGCACGGTGATGGACAAAAGCCTTTGTCGATTACGGAAAATTCACAATAGATTTCAAACGCGCATCCTTGCTAGCAGAGCCGTAGCGATCAGCACAGCCTTGCTTCGAGATGGCATTGCCTATAGTTACCTGATTTATCAGGCATGTAATCATAACATTACAATTGGCGAATTCGTGCTGTATTTCGGAATGATCAATCAGCTCACGGGATTTGTCAGCGCCTGCATTCAAAGTTATGGCACGCTGCGTCTGGGTTGCAAGGGAATTTCTGCGGTCAGCGATTACTTTACTGAAACTGAAGAATTAGCGCATGATTGCCAAGACAGCAGCGCGCTTGATTCTACTTCAAACGTATCGATAGAACTGAGGGATGTTTGTTTTTCTTATGATGGCTGCCATAATGTCTTGGATCATATTGATTTGAAAATTGAAGCTGGGGAGAAAGTGGCCTTGGTAGGGACAAACGGCGCAGGAAAAACAACGTTGGTGAAATTGCTGTGCGGCCTGTATACGCCGCAGTCTGGGCAACTTCTACTGAACGGGCAACCTGCAGAGGAAATGACCTTTTCCCAGCGGGTTGAACGGATTGGAGCAGTTTTTCAGGGCTGTCTGATTCTTCCCTACAGCATTGCGGAAAACGTCTCGATGAAGCCGTATGAAGAGACGGATATTCTTCAAGTGGAGGATTGCCTGAAGCGTGTTGGTCTTTATGAGGCAGTCTGCCAGTTTCCTTCAGGTTTACAAACGCAAATGACAAGAGCTGTGGATGAAGGGGGAATAGAACTTTCTGGCGGGCAACAGCAAAAGCTTCTAATGGCCAGAATGCTCTATCGGCGAGACGCATCGCTCTGGTTGTTGGATGAACCTACCGCTGCATTGGACGCTCTGGCGGAAAGTGAAACCTACGCGTTCTTCCATACTCTGTGTGGAGAAAGAACCTGCATCTATATTTCGCACAGACTTGCAAGCACACGGTTCCTTGACCGGATCATTCTGCTTGACGAAGGACACATCGCGGAGGACGGATCACACGAAGAGCTACTCCGCAACCAGGGCAAATACGCGCACTTGTTCGAAATGCAAAGCAAGTACTATCAGGAGGAGGAAAATGCAAATGAAGCGTCATAATCACAGTACCGTTCGCAGATCTTTTGCGTTACTCCACAAAATGGATTCCAGTTTTTTTTCATATGTCATCGCCAGTGGAATTCTTCAGGCCTCAGTCAGCTTCCTTCCGATGATTGTTCTTTCTCAGGTCATCAATAGAATATTAGAGCAGCGAGATTTTCAATCGATCATGTTTTTTGCCTTCGCTGGTGCGCTCGGTATATGGATCCTCTCCATGCTTCAAGCACTGGTGGAGAAGGCGGTAAATGTTCGAAGTCAGAACATTTCATATAGCTTTGAAACCCTCGTTTCACGCACAACTATGTCTATGGAATATGCACAAATGGAGAGCAAAGAGACAAAAATGATGCAGGGTCAGATTAAAGCCGATCGCAGCTGGGGAAGTGGCTTTTTCGGCGTAACATCCAAAACACAGCAGATCGTTCAGCAGCTGACGGGCATCATAGCAGCAATAATCATCCTCGTACCTTTTCTAATTGAATCGGTGGCGAAGAGTAACTGGTATTTGTTTCTGGCTATCCTTTTAATGCTTGCTCTGTCTGTAGTCTGTGCCCTTCTCTTTGACCTTTTCTACAGCAAGCGCGAATTTTCTGAGATGCGCGAGATGACGCTGACTGAGAACAACAGCCGTTTTCACAGCATGACGGAGGGAAGTCGCATCATCAGTTATCAAGACATCAAGGATATTTTGATTTACAGAGCGACCTCTCTCATTGGGCCTAGCGTTGAGGCGGAAAATGAGAAAATCCGCTGCCATGCGCTGAAACTGTCTAAACTGAACTTTATCGGTGGATTGATTAAGGGCGGATCGTCCGGTTTTTTATTAGGCTTGTCTTACTGCATGGCTGCTTTCTGCGTTTTTGTGGAGAAAATTGCGGCAGGCTATATCGTGCAGTATGCCCAGGCAATGTATCAGCTGTCAATCGGTGTTTCCTCTTTCCTGCAAATAATCACTGAGCTGAGGGTAGATACTGATCGACTTGTAAGCACGCTGGACTATCTTGCTATCGATAAGCCACAGTCAGCGGTCAATAGAATTAAACCGAACACCGCGGAGAAAAATACCATGGGAAAAATCGAGTTCCGAGATGTCTCTTTTTCATATCCTGGTTCGAATCATCCCGCGATTGAAGGCTTGAATTTCATAATCGATGCAGGCAGAAAAACAGCCATTGTTGGCTTAAACGGCAGCGGAAAAACCACGCTGATCAAGTTGTTATGCCGCCTGTACCGCCCGGATCAAGGAACTATATTGCTGGATGGTGTGGACATATGGGATTATGACGAAGTGATCTATCGCAACATGCTGGCGGTCGTATTTCAGGATTTCTCGTTGTTCTCTTTTCCTATCGGTTGCGTGATCGCCTCTTCTGAAGATTATAATGCCAATCGCGTGGAGGATGCTCTAGAGAGGGTAGGAATGGGCGCATGGCTCCAGTCACAAGGCAGAGGACTAGATTCGATCCTGTACAAGGAGTATGAAAAAGACGGTGTGGAGATATCAGGAGGCGAGGCACAGAAAATAGCCATTGCCCGCGCGATTTACAAGGATGCTGCCTTAGTGATCTTAGATGAACCAACAGCTGCGTTGGATCCCCAGGCCGAATACGAGATCTATACAAGGCTTGCTGATCTAATCGGATCGAAAGGTGTCATTTACATCTCGCACCGCCTGACGTCATGCAGATTCTGTGATGACATCATTGTCATGGATAACGGTCATGTCGCCGAACGGGGTAAGCATTCACAGCTGCTTGATCAGAACGAACTATACGCGAAAATGTGGGATGCTCAGGCACAATATTACAGAATGCAATAATCCGCTTAGCCATTATTATATCAGAAAAATGAACGTGGATTTTTTTGAATTGGTTATCCTGACTTTTTCTGAACCCCCCATATTTTCTGGACTTTTGCAAAATTCGGGATAACGACTTGTAGCAAGCTGGGCATCAAGGGTCCTTGATGCGTTTTCTGACGATTCCCGCTGCTCATGGAAACTGTCGAAAACCTTGTCTGAGAAACATCCCCGACCCCCTTTAACGCAGATTTCATCTGCGGCTACGCATTACCACATTTCATGTGCCAACGCTATGAGAGCGTGACCGTTATTCACGGCCACGCTCTTGTTCTTTGCGATCCTCGCGTTTCTCAAGGTCTCGCAACTCCTCATAGTTCGCCTTATGGATAGACAGCTCGCGCATCTCGTCACGAACCTTCTTTAGATCGACATAGGCAGTTTTTTTGGCTGAAAGAAGCTCTGCAAATTCAACTTGTAGGTTCTTGACGGTTGGAAGCTTCTTAACGCCCAATTCATCAAAAGCCTTCTTCGCGGCTTTATGAATGATGATGTCTGACTCGTGTTCCTCAAGAAACTTCTTCGAGTAACCGGACTTGCGGTACGCAACGTAAACGTCTTTAGTTTTTGAGTAATTTACGATATGCGTTTTGAGCACATTGATCTCGGCAAGCCTTGTCTGAGCATGAGCTATTCTTGCAGTCAGTTCAGCTTCCTGTTTTGCTAAAACCGTCTTTCTTTCAGCAATAGCCTCGTAATCCAGATGGTGCTCATCCATGTAGAGCTTCGTTTTTGCCATCCGCTTAAGATTCTCAACGGTTGCCCAGCGGCGGTATGCTTCGCCCTTGCCTTCAGCAAGTTTCGCCTGGACGTCGATAATGGTCTGTGGTCTTTCTGCCCGTTTCACAGTACGGCGCTTCTGCGGCGTATGGCTGCGCTGGCCTTGTATGACCGCACGGATTTCTTCCTCGGAGTATCCTTCCCCCAGCGTGCTTATCCGCACCTTTTGTTTGAAATCATCGTGGTCAAATGCGAGGTACTTTCCTCTTTTGGCCCGGTAGCCCTCTGCTGCAAGCAGAGCAAGAAAAGCATCAAAATCGTGCGGCTTTTTTGAAAGCGCGGCGTCAATCGCAATGCGCAGGAGTTCGCGATGCGAGACCTTCGCCCGATTTCCAAGCCACTTATTATAGCTGGCTCCATGTCTCTGTGGGTCTGCAATCACAGACAGCTTGTGCTCGGTACATATCAGGTCACTCAACGTTCTGACAGCCTTGCCGGAGCGACGAAAGTCCCGGAATTTTCGGGTGCAGTCCAGTGTTGTAGAGTTCCAATATATATGATTGTGGACATGGCGTTTGTCTATGTGAGTGCATATCCTCTGGCATGGCTGCCAGTGACTCAATCGTCCGCCCATCCGTGCCTGCGGTATGACTGCCGTCATTTCCCTTGATATTTCTGAATGCCAGCTTGATGTTGTTAGGCGCACTGATGATTTCCATCAAATGCCCGAAAGTTTCACCGTTCTTACTAGCGGCATACAGGTCGTCAAAGGTTTTCTGCATGTCATAGTATTCCGCATGGCGCATCTTGCTTTTCTTCTTAGCTTTCTGTGCCATGTACATCACCCCATTCTTTTGAAATCGAGTGACAATTTCTTTTTCTTACTCGACTGCATGAATAGTGGTTGTGTACTGCTGACGTTTTGCCTGACTCGTGGCCATTCCTAACCATCCTCTTTTTCGCAGATGGCATCATCGGTTCGACCACTGCTTTTCAGCAAGAATTTATCCGCTTATTGTTCTTCGTCGGATTATCCAATGGACTTCCTGCCTTTCCTTGTTCCGATAATTCTATCTGTCCATACATACCTTTAGGTGTTCCCTCTGGGCCTGACAGCTTGGACACGCCTGTAACGTGCCACGGCGTTTCGTAACAACCATTTCTACTCTGCCGCACTGTCTGGGCATTAACCCACACACCCATTTCTGAGCGTGGCACTTTTAGACCTTTACATTCGGGAGTTTCGTCAGACATCTCTGTCATTCTCACCATGGGTATCTTGTAGACCCCCGGCATATAGGATGCACCGTCCACCTCTGGACAGCTTTCGTCAGCTTAACCTGTTACGGCATCTCTCTGCCGACTTCACCGGGCTCCATACAGAGTTTTGCCCTCTGCATGCCGGAGTATCAGGGGAGGCGTTACCCTATCATTCCACCTCTTGAATTATCAGTTCACAGAACTGACTGAAACAGCACTGTGCGCCGCATTTTCGGTGGCGAACAAGTCGCACGGTTATAGTGCATCGACTTATTGAAGTTGATGGTATTCAGCACCCGGATTTGGTACGGCTCGTAAATGACCTTGCCGTGCTTGTCCTTCACCGGCTTGCCGTCCTTGCCCAGCTTGGGCGTGCCGCGCTGGAGCATTTTGCCGCACTCCACCAGGATGGTGCCCTTGGGGTCGGTAACGACGTAGGAGCTGTGCATCT
>CALWBW010000056.1 GCA_944376195.1 uncultured Clostridia bacterium
GTTCATATCCGGTCACGTCAATTGTGAGAATCAGGGAATTCATGGCCCAGAAAAAAACGCCCAGTACCAGTGCTCCAAAAATCAAGGCATACCGGCGCCGCATGCGGCGCGAACTATACAGCGCACCGCGTTTGCTCGTCAGACGGAGCGTGCAACCCGCACTGCGGGCAACCGGTCGGATATGCCGGAAATCCCGCGCGCTCATGGAAAGTGTCAGCAGATTCGGCGTCACATATTGTACATCCCAAAACCCGATTCCCCCGGCAACGCACTGATTGAGAAATCGTTCCGGCCGAACGCCCGACACCGTACAAGACACGCTGCCGCGCATATAATTGTGAAACCCTTTCAGCATCCGCTCTCACCTCCCGGCTCCGTGAATTCCACCGAAGCAATACATCCGAATATTTGCATTCCCATCTTATCCATCGCGCTGATTCGCAACTCTGCGCCGTGTATCGACACCTCACAGGCATCACGCCCCACCCGTACCAATTCGGGACTGTATTCCAGCAAAATTGCTTTTCCCGTAATCAAAATATCGTCTCGTCCCGTAATTTCCAAGCGCGGCACCGGAAGCGCCGCATCCGCCGGCAGTTCCAGAGCGCGGGACAGTCTTTGTCTCAGTTTCCATTTCGCCATATTTTTCAGCCTCCGCATATTCTCCCGTTTTCGGCGTATATTAAACTGAATATGAGCCGCGAAGGGGTTGATGATTTATTCATATGTCGATCCGGAATAAAATAGGCATGTGTTACAAGGTATTGTTGGGGGCGGCCGTACTGGGCACAGGCGTCGGGCTTGTTCTTTACACCTCCGAATCTATGGAAACAGCAGGAAAAGCCGCAGCCATGTGCATAGAAGTCATCCTCCCCTCTCTTTTCCCATTTCTGGTTGTTTCCAACCTGCTCATCGGCCTTGGTTTTGCCGAGTCCGCAGGACGGATTGCCGCGCCTCTCATGCGCCGGGTATTCAATTTAAACGGATCTTGCGCCAGCGTTTTTATCATGGGAATTGTAGGCGGTTATCCGGTCGGGGCACGCGCCGCTATCACGTCCTACGAACGTGGCCTGTGTACCAAGGCCGAATGTGAACGTATGCTCTCTTTCTGCAACAATTCCGGTCCCGCGTTTATTCTCGGCGTCGTCGGCGCAGGGGTGTTCGCCAATTCCCGCGCCGGAATGCTCTTATATCTCTCCCACGTTCTCGCTTCGCTCACCGTTGGGGTCTGTTTCCGCTTTTATAAAAGGCGGGAGCCTCTCGCCCGGACGCGTGCCGTTACATATGAAGTGCAAAAGCCTTCGCGCGTCTTTGTCGATGCGGTGCGTTCCGGCCTTGTAGGAATCGGTAACATCAGCGCATTCGTCATTTTTTTCGCCGTAGCGATTAATCTGCTGTTTGCCTCCGGCGCGCTGGGCGCGCTTTCGCGCGGTATTGCTGCGTTGCTTACGCCGTTTGGGATAGACAGCGGCAGCATAAACCGGCTGCTCGTGGGGGTCATTGAAATGACTTCCGGCCTGACCTCCTTGCAGGGTGCGGCAGAAAGCATGAACGCCCGTCTTTCCATGGCTGCTTTTTTATTGGGTTGGGCCGGGGTCAGCGTCCATTGCCAGGTACTCAGTTTTATCGGTGACAGTGGACTATCCCTGATGCCATACCTCTGCGGCAAACTATTACACGCCATATTGTCTACCGTATATATCGCCGTGCTGTTTCGTATCTTCCCCATTTCTGTAAGTACCGCCGCCATCGCCGCAGGACAGGTCGAAATTCTGACCCAGATGAATCTTATGGCATATTTGGTCTGTGCTCTCATCAATTGCGCCGCAGTCGCACTGACTCTTTTCTGTCTCTGGATATGGGATCGGTTTGCGGGAAAGATTTGATAATTGTGGGGAAATGGTGTATACTAAAGTATCCTGTTTATTTTGCGCTATACCGCTTCTAAAAAACTGATTCTGCTGATATTGCGGAGGCGTCTGAAAGAGGGGGGGATCTTCATGCTTTTCAGAAAAGACATCCCGCACTGTTGTGCACATTGTGAGCGTGCCATACCCCTGGATTCGGCGGATATGCTTTGTCGGAAATATGGTGTCGTGGGTGCAAGACATACCTGCCGTAAATTCAAATATGATCCAACAAAACGTTTGCCCCCTCCTAAAATGAATCTTGACACCAATCTGGATTTCAAAATTGAGCCGTAAATGTCCAGTTTGTGATGTCCGTTATTCAAATACTACAATTTGAAGAAGTCCATCTTGCAATTTTTTGTGTTGACACAGGTTTTAGACCTTGTTATAATAACATCAGGACATTAAATGAAGAAAAGGAGATTTCATCATGACCAATAATAAGGCTGTCCTTGCATGGGTTGATGAGATGGTTGCGCTGACAAAGCCTGACCGTATCGTCTGGATCGATGGCAGCGAAGAGCAGTTGAACGATCTTCGTGCTGAGGCGTGCAGAACCGGCGAAATGGAACTTTTAAACCAGGATTTGCTTCCCGGCTGCTATTATCACCGTACTGCGGTGAACGACGTCGCCCGTGTTGAAGGCCGTACGTTTATTTGTACTCCGACGAAAGAAGAAGCCGGCCCCACCAACAACTGGATGGCTCCGGATGAGATGTACAAGCTCCTGTGGGGCCTTTATGATGGCGCCATGCGTGGCCGTACTTGCTATGTCCTTCCCTATTCGATGGGCCCTGTTGGTTCTCCGTTTGCCAAATACGGCATTGAGATCACCGACTCCATTTACGTTGTTCTGAACATGAACATTATGACCCGTATCGGTCAGAAAGTTCTTGATGCGCTGGGTGACAACCCTGATTTCATCAAGGGTATTCATGCGAAAAAGGACATCGATGAAGAAAACCGTTACATTGTCCAGTTCCCGCAGGATAACTATATCTGCTCCGTCAACTCCGGTTACGGCGGAAACGTTCTCCTTGGTAAGAAGTGCTTTGCTCTGCGCATTGCCTCCTATCTCGGCCGTAACGAAGGCTGGATGGCTGAGCATATGCTGATCCTCGGCATCAAGTTCCCGGATGGTTCCAAGAAGTATGTTACCGGTGCATTCCCGTCTGCCTGCGGCAAGACGAACCTCGCCATGTTGATCCCGCCGAAGGAGTTCCTCGATCAGGGCTACGCAGTTGAGACGGTTGGCGATGATATCGCTTGGCTGCGTGTCGGTGAAGACGGACAGCTTTATGCGATCAACCCCGAATATGGCTTCTTTGGTGTCGCGCCCGGTACTAATGAGAAGTCCAACCCCAACGCGCTGGCTTCCACGCGTAAGAACACCATCTTCACGAACGTTGTCAAGACTGCTGACGGCGGCGTTTGGTGGGAAGGCCTCGACAAGAATCCGCCGCACGGCGTGAATAACTGGAAGGGTGAGCCGTGGAATCCGGATGACGGATCCAAGGGTGCGCATCCGAACTCCCGTTTCACTGCGCCGGCTATCAACTGCCCGTGCATCAGCCCTGAATTCGAGAATCCGCAGGGTGTGCCGATTTCCGCAATTATCTTTGGCGGCCGTCGTGCCAAGACTGCTCCGCTGGTTTATGAATCCCGTGACTGGACGCATGGCGTCTTTGTTGGTTCCATCATGGCTTCCGAGACGACTGCTGCCGCTTCCGGCGCTGTTGGCGTTGTCCGTCGTGACCCGATGGCCATGCTCCCGTTCTGCGGCTACAACATGGGTGACTATTGGCAGCATTGGCTTGATATGGGCAAGAAGATCACCAAGAAGCCGCATATCTTTAATGTTAACTGGTTCCGTCTTGACGACGAAGGCAACTTCATGTGGCCGGGCTTCGGTGATAACTTCCGCGTCCTGCTCTGGATCATTGCCCGTTGCGAAGGCAAGGTTGGTGCCGATGAAACTGCAATCGGTTATGTCCCGAAGGCAGAAGATATTGACCTTACCGGCCTGAATTATGAAATCAAGAAGGGCCATAAGTTCAATATTGACGATTTGAAGTCTATTCTCACCATTGATAAGGATTCCTGGATTGCCGATCTCGACAGCATCAAGGAGTTCTATGGCAAATTCTCTGAGGGGAAAGTGCCGAAGGAAATGTGGGATGAGCTTGCAAAGCTTGAGGCTAACCTCAAGAAATAATGGTTTTGTTTCAAAACCGGTGGTATGTAACTTGCATACCACCGGTTTTTTCCTTATTTTAAGAATCCTTGCTTTGTTTTTATATGCGATATCGTTGACGAGTTTTTTTCAGGAGGTTTTTCCTATGGGAGCCAGAATTTCTGTCAAAGCGCTCGTTCTGGAAAAAGGACGTTTACTTTTAAATGTCTGTGAAGACGAGACGAACGGCGTTTACTACACACTTCCCGGGGGCGGACAAAACCTCTATGAACCTTTGGAAGAAGCTCTGGTGCGTGAAGTCTTGGAAGAAACAGGCTACTCTGTATATCCGGAGCGGCTTGCAGGGTTATATGAAGAAATTTTTACGGATCCGCTTTTACAGCAAAATTATCCGGATTATTCGCACAGAATCTATCCGGTCTTCTTTTGTAAATTGCGACACCTCCCTCAAATTACACCAACAGAAAAGGATTACGCGCAGAAATCGTGTACATGGATTCCTCTTAATCAATTGTCTACACGTAAAATTCTCCCCACAGTTCTTTCAAACAATATTACCTCACTTATTAAAGGCGAGAAAGCCCATTTTCTCGGAACAGAATTTTCTAAACATTCTCACGGATAACACTTAAAATTTTCGTCTATCTGTTCACTTTCCATATTTTTTAACAAAGATACGGCAGGCAAAATTGCCTGCCGTATCTAAAAGCTGTTTTAAACGCGTATTACTTTATGGCTTCGTTGACTCTAACTTCTCCGCATATCCAATGATTTTCATCTTCTTTTTCAGCTCCTCAATCGTATAAATATCAGAATACAAAGAACCTTTGTTGGGCATAAGCGTCACAACGTTGTTCTCACACGTCACACGACGCAATAAAACCCTGCCGTCCATATATAAAAGATTGACATATTTATTTTGTATTTCGTAAGACACAACAATTGTCAATAAATCTCCCGGTACAATTCTGGGTGATAAATCTTCGCTCTCTACCCGCATAATAAAACGAGAAGAACGATGATATTGTGAGAGCGTCTGCTCATTTAATTCAGACTCTTTTCGCACATTTTCATAGCCAGGAGCCGGAGATCGCATGTAAAACGGTGTGGATTCTGTCGACGCCGTTTCTGCTTCTGTTCGCAAAATGGGACCCTTTCCATAGCACAAGTACTCATGTGTGGTATCTAAAATGTGCGCAATTTTTTCCAGGGTAGACAGAGAAATTTTTTCCGTCACACCTTTTTCATAGCGAAATATTGTGGAACGATCAACGTCAAGCGCCCGCGCAAGCCGCGCCTGCGAATACCCTTTCGCTTCCCGGCAAGCCTTAATGCGCGCGCCAATGCTGTCAGGCATATAAACCCTCCCTCTTTTATTTCACTGTATATATTATACTAAAACCCTCTATAATATGCAATATGTAAATGTCGAAAAATGTCGATTTTTTGCAAAAAAACTATTGACAAACATTTCACTTTATTGTATATTTGTGTTGCGTATTGCAACAACTAATTTTATAAGGAGGTAGTTATCGAGATGTTTTTTGTGAAAGCAAGCACCATCTTAAAGGACATTTTGCCTCATTTTTTATACTTTTATATAGATAAAAATGAAAGAAATATCTGTCACAGATGTACATACCAGTATAATGGCGCCCGATATTCTCAACTTCCGGCGGATATGTCTTCAAACTTCAATTGTTGCGTTTTGCATCAATTTTGGTTGCATAAAGAACAGCGAGGCGCTTATGGACTATAGATTACTTGCACAGGAGGAACTCAAATCTCTTCCCATGCTTGCGAGCGCGTCGGAAAATACGGCGATGGAATTAGAGGAGATCCGACTCAAATTGCGGTCCATAAAAAATATGCAGGATTACTATGAAGAAACGCGCAAAGAGGTTCACGCCGGAGACGAACGTTTACTCGCGTTACAGTCCCAAAAAAGCGAATTGCAGCTCCGTCTCAGGCAAACGCAATTGCGGATGATGCGAATTGGTCGGGCGCTCGACGTTCTCTCCGATGAAGAGCGCCGACTTTTGACGGAATGCTATGTAAGACGGGAAAACACGCCGGAGGATATTATGGAAGTAATCGGTGTGGAAAAAAGTTCGTTTTATCGTATGCGCGGAGAAGCTTTAGAACGTTTTACCCGCGCAATGTTTGGCGTCATTCTTACATAAAGGTAATTGTTTTTCTAAAACCCCCTGCCGAAAATTTCGGCAGGGGGTTTTTGTTTAAAGCTTTGCATTTTTTAAAAGATTAAAAATTTGGTTTTATCATACTATTTTTGGAATGGTATAGAACGTGGAGACACGAATTTTTTCACAGTAAACGCAATTTTACTTGGTTTACATAAAAATCCCGTCTGTCAATTGACAAACGGGATTCCGACCAAAAATTATTGGTTCATTAGAATTTCAGCAAGCGGAGAATCCGGACCTAAAATCAAAGTCTTTTCGTCGCCGTTTAAGGAAGCTTTCAGGGCGTCCAACGCCAGCGTAAACTCATAAAACTCTTTCTTCTCATCCGTATCATATGCTTCGGCCAAAATGCGCATGTATTCCTGCTCTCCTTCAGCCTCCAGCTTGGCCGCCTCGGCCTGCGCATTGGAAACGATAATGTTCACCTGTTTATCCACATCGTTTCGAATAATGGAAGCGTCATACTCACCATCGGCCGTATACTTTTCTGCAATTTGATTTCGCTCGGAAATCATACGGGCATATACTGCCTGTTCATTCGCCTCAGGCAAATCAAAGCGTTTAATTTTAATATCGACAATCTGAATCCCATAGGTATCCGCCAATTCCGCTACGTTTGATGCGATTCCCGCGTAAATATCATTGCGCCCCATTGCATCGTCTTCATTAATGATATCGCGCTGGGCAAGCGTGCCCATAATCGTTTTTAATGCGTTATACGTCAGCGCGTCAAGCCGTTGCTCCGCGACGGGAATGGTCCCCAGCGTCTGATAAAATTTCAGTGGATCGCTGATTTCCCAAAGCACATAACTATCCACCGTCATATTCTGCTTATCAGATGTCAAAACCTCAGACGGAGAAATATCATACAGCATGACTGCCTTGGGGAAACGTTTGACACCGTCAATAAACGGTACCTTGAAATGTAAACCTGGCGTATCCGTCGTTGAAATGATTTTCTCAAAACGCACGACACAGGCGTACTCATTCTCTGCGACCGTATAAACCGAGGTGGAGACGCAGATGATAACCGCCAAAACTACAATCGCAGCAATAATCCATTTTGCAAGATGTTTCATTCGTTTACACCTGCCTCTTCTGTAACGTCCGGGATAAGAGCGGAGGTAACGGAGCCTGCCTCCTCAGCATTGGCAAACTCATCAAGCGGCAACACTTTTACAAGATCGCCCTCCGACAAATCCATGTAAATCTGGACATCCGGCAACGCTTCCGTGATGGCCTCGTAGTACATACGGGAGCGGGTGATTGCGGGATTCTGGGCATATTCTTCATACCGCGCTTCAAACATCGCAACCTGTTCCCGTGCTTCATTGATACGCTTTTGCTTCAAATATTCCGCGTTCTGAATCAACTGATCCGCCTGGGCTTCCGCTGCGGGAAGTTCCGCATTTTGATAAGCTTTTGCCTCGTTTACCACAGTTTCTGCACCCTGCTTTGCCGTTTCCACGTTCTTAAAGGCCGCCGTTACTTCTTCTGTTGGCGGTTCGCTGTCCTGAATTTTCACATCGTTCAGCATAAGCCCGATATCATATTGCTCCAGCGTCTCGATGATCAAATCCTTCACCTGCATCTGAATTGCTTCCTTGCCGTCCGTCAGCACGGAATCCACATTCGTAGAACCCACCACATTGCGGACCTGGCTTTGAATCAGATTGCGAAGGATATCCTCCGGCTCGTAGGAGCTAAAGAGATACTTCACCGGATCAGACACTTTGTACTCGACAAAGAATTCTACGTTTACAATATTATAATCGCCAGTAATCATCTTGCTTTCGCTTTCAACCACCTCATAACCCAGGTCGCTGTAGGGATCGCTCCGATAACCAAGTTCAATTTTCTGATAAGTATTCACGGCAACTTTCTGCACCTGCTGGATTCCGAGAGGAAGCTTAAAATGAATTCCAGCCTCCGTTACATCCGTCACTTTACCAAAGGTCGTAACGACTGCCTGTTCCTTTTCATCCACGGTATACCAGCATGAAGTTCCGATTGCCACCGCCAAAAGTACCACCACGCCGAGAATGATCCATCTCTTCAATTTTTTCGGCTCTAATTGCGGCCTTTTCGGCTTCGGCGGCACATAGGAATATTCATTATGATCCATTCTGCACGTCCTTTCCACATGTACAGCGCCGCAAAATGCGGCTTTGTGTAATTTTGACACCACCTGATTCTATCACACCGCGCGGTGTATGGCAAGTAGCTTGCCGATCCATGGCGTCTGATCATGATCTTACAGGAAGATTATAAACCCAGTTTAAACGATTTTCTCTCTGCTCCCGACATAAAAAGGCCGCCCGGCAGTTACATTCCGGACGGCTTTTGTTTATCAATGGAAAGGAAAGAGAAAATCTTCCTCTTTACTCCACTGTGACGCTTTTTGCCAAATTACGCGGCTTGTCGATATCGCAACCCTTTAACGCCGCCACATAATACGCAAACAGTTGAAGTGGGATCACAGAGAGCGACGGCGCTACAAAATCCGCATGGGCAGGAAGCGTGATTACATGATCCGCGACATCCTGAATAAACGGCGTATTCTCTTCGGCCAGCGCAATCACCATTGCGCCGCGCGCTTTCACCGTTCGAATATCAGAAATCATGCGTTCCAGCAATCTTTTCTGCGTGCACAGAGCAATCACCAGACTGCCTGGTTGAATCAGAGAAATCGTTCCGTGCTTTAATTCGCCGGCAGCATACGATTCCGAGTGGATATAGGAAATTTCCTTCAATTTCAAGGAACCTTCCAGTGCCAATGCATAATCAAGATTTCGGCCGATAAAAAAGATATCGTCTTTTGCAAAACACAAAGATGCTAAATATTGAATATGAGAGGTATCCTGCAGCAATTTCTCACACAAATCCGGCAACTGTGCAAGCTGTTGTAGGTACTCCGCATAGGTTGTATCTTCCATGCGCCCCAGCATACGTGCGAGAGACATGGTCATCAGATAGAGCACGGAAAGCTGCGTATTATAAGCCTTCGTCGTTGCAACAGCGATTTCCGGTCCGGCCCACGTATACAGCACCTCATCCGCTTCCGTCGCAATGGCGCTTCCAACCACATTCACAATGCCGATCGTGTAGGCACCAAGCCGTTTTGCCTCTCGCAACGCGGCAAGCGTATCCGCCGTCTCTCCGGATTGGCTGATTACCAGCACCAACGTATCGGCGTCCACCAGCGGATTTTCATAACGAAATTCAGAGGCCAGTTCCACCCGTACCGGGATATGAAGCAACCGCTCCATAAAAACACGGCCCACCATTCCGACATGATACGAAGAACCACAGGCGGTAATATAGATCTGTTTCAGAGAGCGAATGCGGGCTTCATCAAGGCTCTGCAAGCCAAGTTCGATTTTTCCCTCCACCACACGCGGAGAAATCGTGTCCCGGATCGCACGAGGCTGCTCGTAAATCTCCTTCAGCATAAAATGCTCGTACCCGCCCTTTTCTGCAGCGGAGACATCCCATTCCACATGCTCTTCCGTATAAGGAACCGGATTTCCAAAAGGATCATAGATCTCCAAACCATTTGCGCGTACGACAGCGACATCCAGCTCCCTCAACCGCACAATCCGCCGGGTATATTTCAAAAAAGCTGGAATATCGGAGGCAATATAATTTTCGCCTTCTCCCAATCCAATCACCAGGGGGCTGTTTTTTCGGGCCGCCACAATCAAATCCGGATGATCCGTAAACAAAACGCCCAGCGCATAGGAACCTTTTATCTGAACCAGCGCCGCACGGACCGCTTCCACGGGATCCCCGTGATAATGATAATCAATTAAATTGGCCACTACTTCGGAATCCGTTTGAGAATGAAACGTATATCCTTGTGCCGCCAAAAATTCCTGTAAAGGAAGATAATTCTCAATAATTCCGTTATGTACAATTACGACTCGGGAACCGGCACTCGCATGCGGATGTGCATTGCGGTCGGAAGGTTCTCCATGCGTCGCCCATCTGGTATGCCCAATTCCCACGTTTCCCGGCAACTTCGCGCCATTATCCGTCCGTTCACGCAGAACCTGTAACCTGCCGCGCGCTTTCTCCACATGAATACCGTCCGCCTCATGAATGGCAATACCGGACGAGTCATAACCTCTGTATTCCAGATGCTCCAGCGCATCCAAAATCACTTCGGATGCCTGACGCGCGCCGGTATACCCCACAATTCCACACATAACCTGTTCCTCCTGTCGATTACTTCGACTGGCTGTCTAAAGACGCCCTCACAAAACCCAAAAATAGCGGATGTGCCTTATTGGGCCTGCTTTTAAATTCAGGATGGAACTGTACACCCACATAAAAACGGTTTTCCGGAATTTCTACAGTCTCCACAATCCGTCCATCCGGAGATGTCCCGCTGATTTTTAAACCGTTTTGGGTTAACAGTTCCCGATACTCGTTATTAAATTCGTAACGATGACGATGACGCTCTTTTATCATCTCACACCGGTAACACGCATGCATTTGCGTATCCGGGACAATATGACAAGGGTATGCGCCCAGGCGCATCGTTCCGCCTTTTGCAATTTTTTCATTCTGATCCGGCATAAAATCTATCACCTTGTGTGGTGTATCCGGGGCAAACTCTCCGGAGTTTGCGTCTTGCAAACCACACACTTGGCGGGCAAACGCAATCACGGCGATCTGCATACCCAAACATATGCCAAAATACGGAAGATTATGCGTTCTGCAATATTCCGCCGTCACAATCATTCCTTCAATCCCCCGATTTCCAAAACCGCCGGGGAGAATAATTCCATCGCAGCCGTCCAATTGCTCCGCCACATTTTCCGCTGTAATTCCCTCGCTGTCGATCCAACGAATGTCCACGTAGGCCGCACATTCATATCCTGCATGCCGCAGAGCCTCCGCCACGGAAAGATAGGCATCATGCAGTTTAACATACTTGCCCACCAATCCTATGGTAACCCGACGCGTACGCGTTTTGATTCGCTCCAGCATATCCGTCCACTCCCGCAAATCGGGCTTCGGTGCTTCGATGCCCAATTCCCGGCAGACAATGTCGGAAAATCCGTTCTTCTCCAGCATGATCGGTGCTTCATACAGTACCGGCAGGGTAATATTTTCAATAACGCAATCCGGTTTGACATTGCAAAACAACGCAATTTTTCTGCGGATATCTTCGTCTACCGGTTCGTCGCAGCGCATCACGATAATATCCGGCGAAATTCCCATCGACTGCAATTCCTTTACGGAATGCTGTGTCGGCTTCGATTTATGTTCACCAGAACTTTTTATATACGGTACCAGCGTCACATGGATAAAAAGGCTGTTACCACGGCCTTGTTCCAA
>CALWBW010000057.1 GCA_944376195.1 uncultured Clostridia bacterium
GCAGCAGGTCCGCCCGATTTTCCGCAGGAATATAGGGATAAGGGTAAGAAAGTTTTCTCAACTTCACGTTTATGCCTCCTTATTCTAAGCAGAAAGAACCAAACATACCGCTGCCCGATCCACGGAATGTGAAATACAGGGCATGAACGCCGTCCGGGATCGCAATATTCGCCGCATAGGTTTTCCAAATATTTGTGAATTGAATCCCATCAATCACGCCAAGGACTTCTCCATCCCAAGCCGTCTTGACCTCAAAACTACCTTTAATATAGCCGCGCATACGAACTGTAATCTTTTTCACGCCTTCAAAACGGAAATACTTGAATCCAATTGTCGTCCCGTCCGAAACTTCTGCAATATATCCGGTTTCTTCGTCGCCATCCCGTCCATCCTGCGTAATCCGCGGCATGACATTCTGCATCCAAATGGGGAAGTTCGGATTGATGGGTTTTTCGTCCTTAATCAAATTACAGGCAAGATATGTCGGATATTCGCCCTTGCCTTCCAGTGGTTCGCCGCCGCAGCAAGACGTCATTTCCACTTGGGGGATTGAACCATCCGGCAAAATCTGTACCTTTTCAATGCAGCCCTGACGGCTGTAATTGGTGCCATTGGTGTGACGGTGATAGAAAATATAGTACTCGCCGTTTACTTCTACCAGACCGCCATGGTTATTGCCTCCGAAGTACATCAGCTTGTCCGCGGGTTTATAAGTGTCAATATTTTTATCACAGTTTGACACAATGACGCCGCCATACCGGAACCCTCCGTTCGGCCTGTCGCTGACGGCATAACACAGTTCATTCATTTTGACGGATGAATAGACAAAATAATAGCGATCGCCGAACTTTCGAATGGAGGACGCCTCAAAAAATTCTTCTCCTTCATAGGCAGTTCCTGCGCTGTCACGGGCACTGGGAACCACGAAAACCGGTTCTTCCAGAATCGTGAGCATATCCTTATCCAGTACCGTACACATGGCGCCTCCCAGCGTGCAATCGCGCGGGAAACAGACGCCGCCCGTATAGAGGTAGGTACGGTCTCCCTCCGTCAAAACGGCGGGGTCAAACTGATGATCGTCTGTCTCGCGGGCGCCCAACAGCGTGCCGTTTGCATCGTGCACATGTCCGTAAAATTCATATTGTCCGGCCGGCGTATCGCACACGGCCACAGAAATCACGGAATAATTGCTCAGCGCATAGTAAAGATAATATCTGCCGTCCGGACCCACCGTAACATCCGGCGCATACAGCGCGCCCGCGCCGTCCGGGTTCAAGGGATCCTGTGTTTTCCGGTAAATGACGCCTTCATATCGCCAGTCTCCCAGATTATCCACCGGTGCAGACCAACAGACATAGTCGTTCATGCAATACACAAATCCATTAAACTGATCGTGCGATCCATAAACGTAAACACGGCCGTTAAACACATGCGGTTCGCCATCCGGAACATATTCCCACGACGGCAGATAGGGGTTTTTCATCACAGGTTTTTTCTCAGACATAACTGCATATCCTCCTTACAACATGTATTGTCAGGGGGTCAAAAGCCCATACCAGCATAGAAAGGCCGACGCTGGATTTCGAATGCTTCCGTCCCCAGATTTCTCAAAATGGCAAAGCGCCCTCATTTGTCTTCCATATAAGCTCCAACAAATGAGGGCGCCGTACTGTAAAGCAGCCGAGGCAACACACTTTCTTCTACCAATTTCGATAGAAAAACGGCAAAAGAAAGCCTTATTTCATTGTGATTCAGCCGGCAAGCTTAAATTTCCGCGACGGAGCCGTCCGCTCTGTAGCGCGCTTTGTACTGAATATTTTCATACGGATATTTCGTCAGTGCTTCTTCATCCAGCTCAATGCCAAGACCGGGCTTGGTCGGAATCTTGAAATATCCATCCACAGGCTTCAGATCAATATCATAGAGATCCGGACGGAGATACACCGTCTGCGCAAACTCCAGAATATCAAAGTTCTGCATGGCAGCAGCCACCTGAATGGAAGCCGCAGTCGCAACAGGACCGTTCGGGCTATGCGGCGCGAACTTGATGAGATAAGGTTCGGCCATGTAAGCAATCTTGCGAATCTCAGAAATACCGCCGCAATGGCAGATATCCGGCTGGACAATATCAAGCCACTGGTTCGAAATGATCTCACGGAAGTCGAAACGGCTGTAAAGACGCTCGCCGGCAGCAATCGGCACATTCCAGGGATTATCGTGAATCGTGCGGTAAAGCTGCGCATTTTCCGGAGAAATCGGTTCCTCAAAGAAATGGAGGTTATAGTCCTTCGCTGCTTCAATCAGCGCCAAAGAATCGCGAACCGTGCTCTGGCCATGATGGTCAACCGCAATAATCTTATCGTCGCCGATAATTTTACGCGTTTCCTCCAAAACCTTCGCGAAAGCTTTCGCCGCAGCATAACGGTCGTTTGCCACCTCAATGCCCGGGCCTATGCCGGTCTTTAACCCTGCAAATCCCATTTCGATGCACTGTGCAGCATTCTGTGGGCCGCCGTGCGTATACGTTCTGATCTTATCGCGAACCTTGCCGCCAAGCAGTTCATAGACCGGGACGCCAAGCATTTTACCCTTGATATCCCAGATAGCCTGATCGATACCGCTAATCGCGGAACCATAAATAAACCCACTCTTCCAGAATCCATGACGGTACATCTTCTGATAGATCAGATCGACATTGCGCGGATCTTCCCCAATCACACTGCGCTCAGCCAACACATGAATCGCCGCTTCGGCAGCGAGTTCCTGTCCCTCCACACTGGCCTCGCCCCAGCCATAGATTCCTTCATCGGTCATGACTTTTACAAACAGCCAGTTTTGTCTCTTTGCATTTACCAGATATGTTTTCACTTCGGTAATTTTCATAGAAACGCCTCCCTGCCAATTTTTTCTCTCCCGGGAAACCCGGTTTTGTTCATTATACCATATTCGAACTCATATTGCACGGTGTTTTTGAAGAAAGGTGATAAATTCAATGTTAAGGCGGCTGGGCCGGCATTTCTTGCACTCTGGAAATCCGGAACTTTCTTTTTTCTTCCGCCAAAAAAAAGCCTGCCCATTTTACACTGTTTATGTATCTGGGCAGGCTCCAAATCGTCTTATTTTTCAAATGGGAATCGGTATCCCGCATTACGGCGCACCTCATCCGCAATGCTGATCAACAGCAATGTCTCTTCCGGCGTCACATCCGGACAGGTTTTCAATCCGGCACGATAGCATTTCTGAACAATTTCCGCCTCAAACTGGAACCCGCTTTTCCGATACGGGAACTCCATCGTAAGGATATCGCGGCCGCTCATGCGGCGCTGGCTGAGTGGAAGCAGATTCATAGACGCATAATAATCGCGCATGCTGGTTTTTTTCGGCTGTGCCTCTGCCTTTTTTTCAACATCCTTCGGCAGGCGCGGGAATTCCGCGCGTTCCTGAATCACAATCTTATCCGGGTTCCGGTTAACCG
Source organism: uncultured Clostridia bacterium (assembly GCA_944376195.1). Classification (GTDB taxonomy): domain Bacteria; phylum Bacillota; class Clostridia; order Oscillospirales; family QAMX01; genus Allobutyricicoccus. The sequence continues at coordinate 3,476 of CALWBW010000057.1, forward strand.
GTATGCTGATAATTCCCTTTTCGCAGACGATCTTGCACTCCATATCCCGACGGTGCAGACTGCTGCACAGATGCGCCACCATGCCGTCTTCAAACTGCATCATCATGTCATTGTCGCCGTCCACGCCGGTCGGGTCAAACGACATCATGCTGAAAAGTTTGGTCGGCATATCAAACTTGCCGCGGATGCGGGACATGGCCGCAAGGCTGTAAATACCGGCATCCAATAGCGCGCCTCCTGCAAGATTCAAATCATGCAGGCGGTTCGTGGGATCCATATGTTCCGGATCACGCGGTGCGCCCCAACCCGTAGAGCAGAATATAGACTCCACTCTGCCAAAGCGGCCTGCATCAAGCTGTTCCTTTACATATTGCCAAGCCGGGAAAAACCGGGACCACAGACCTTCCATTAAAAAGACATTGTTTTTCCGCGCAGCCTCAAACATACGCTCCGCCTGGGCACGATTAACAGCAAACGGCTTTTCGCACAAGATCGCCTTGCCGGCATTTGCAGCCATAATCACGTGCGCTTCATGCATGGGATGCGGCGTTGCGATATAAACGATATCCACATTGGGATCCGCCAACATTTCCTCATAACTGCCATACGGTTTTCCGCCGTAAATCTCAGCAAACTCCCGACTACGTTCCAGCGAACGAGATCCCACAGCGGCAACATGGGCGTCCGGCAGTTCCTCCAAACAATCACAAAACTGATGTGCAATTCTTCCGGGACCCAAAATACCCCAACCGATACTTTCTTTCACGACCTCCATAGTTTGTAACCTCCCTGTCTCATTCTTTAAAGTCCTCCGGATTTCTCTTTCTCTCCGGTAATTTCATTCAAGCCCTATTATACCGGATCGTTGCTCAAAATGCAATTTATATTTTTGCATCTTGCAAAAAAACACGCCGCAGGGATCGTACAAACACCGTCCGTTCTCTTGCAGACAGGTTTGCACAAATCACGCTGCGGCGTGTCATGCGTTCTCTTTATTTTTCAAAAGGATACCGGAAACCGTGCTCCTTGCGAATTTGATCGCAAATTCCGATCAGCGTGAGCGTTTCTTCCGGCGTGACCTGCGGACAAATCCGAAGCCCTTTCCGCAGGCAATCATGCACCACCTGCGCTTCAAACTGGAAACCGGTCTTTTGATACGGCAGTTCCAACGTGGTAGACTCTGTTCCATCCATCAGGAAGGAGGTCGCGCTCGGTTTTCCCCGATAACCATGCGGCTTTCTGCGGGAAACCGTCAAACTTCTCGGGCAACGGTGAAGCGGGATATAAATCTTGCCGTTTTCACAATAAATCGTCGCCTCATGGTTGCGGCGGTGAAGGCTGCAAACCAGATGTGCCGTAACCCCATCATCCAATTCCAAAAGCATATCGGTATCGGAATCCACACCGCTTTCCTCAAAGCGCATTGTACTGAAAATTTGCTTTGGCATTTTGGTCATGCCGCCAATGGCCACAGAGGTCGCCGCCAGCACATAAATCCCAGCGTCCAGCAGCGCACCGCCCGCCAAATTGGGGTCCACACGCCGATCATCCGGTGGAAGCCCCTCCGGGCCACGCGGCGCACCCCAGCAGGTCGCAGCGTCAATGGACACCAAACGTCCCAATACGCCGGAATCCAAAACCCGTCTAGCCTCCTGCCAAACCGGGAAAAACCGGGACCACAAACCTTCCATGATAAAAACCCCGGCTTCTTCCGCCGCGGCAAACATCCGCTCCGCCTGCGGACGGTTGATGGCAAACGGCTTTTCACACAGGATGTTCTTCCCATATTTTGCAGCCATTATGACATTTTCCTCATGCACCATGTGCGGCGTCGCCACATAGACAACATCCACGTCGGGATCCTGCATCATCTCCTCGTAACTGCCATATGGTTTGCCACCATAGACGTCCGTGAATCGTTTGGCGCTTTCCATTGTGCGCGAACCCACTGCCGCCACATAGCAGTCATCCAGCAACGAAAGACAATCCGCAAAATCTTTTGCAATTCGTCCCGTACCGACAAAACCCCATCCGATTTTTTCTTTTGTGACAGGTTTCATAACGCTCTCCCCTCTTTTTATTTCAAAAGCACCCGAAACCAGGCGCTGAAACGTGCCGGAATGGTGCAAGACCTGCGAACCGAAGGCCGCAGGTCTTGCAAAATTTTATTGAAAACACATACGTAAAACGCTTACAGCCAGATACGGTCGCGGCTCTGCCAGAAGTCCCACTCGTCGGTATCCTGCCAAATTTTTCCGTTTGCAGTCGGAGCAAGATGCTCTGCAAGCCACTCGTCATTTAATGCAAGAATACCAAGGCCCGGCTCCTCCGGAACATTGATGTAACCATCGTGGACGATCGGATTGTCGCGCGTGACAACCATGTCGGACCAATCCGGATAATCGTTGTGATGGAATTCCTGTGCAAAGAAGTTCTCCGTCGCGGCAGCAACGTTGGCGGCAGCCATACCGGCAATCGGGGTCTCGTTCATATGGATCACCATGTTGATGCCGTAATCCTGTGCCATATCGCCGACTTTTTTACACTCGTAAATGCCGCCGACGCTGATAACGTCCGGATGGACCAAACGGATTGCTCTCTTTTCAAAGAGGTCTTTGTAATTTTCTTTCAGGTAAATATCCTCACCGGTGCAAAGCGGAGCGGTGGTATTGCGCTGAATCTCGGCAAGATCATCTGCCTGCATCCACGGCACCATATCCTCCAGCCACGCAAGATTGTATTTTTCCAATCTCTGCGCAAGTTTAATGCAGGAACCAATGCTGATCGGGCCAAAGTGGTCGGTTGCGATCGGAATTTCCATACCTACGACATCACGGACCTGCTTCACATACTCTTCCATGATGTCAAGGCCCTTTTCGGTGAGATGAATGCCGCGCTGATTGCCCGGGAAACACTCACGGAACACGATATCGTTACGCAGCTTGACAACCTCACGACGCTCCTCGGGGGACATTGTCTCAATGTTGGAAATCGTTCTGTACTGAATGGCTTTCTTTTCCGCATCATCCAGGGTCTGCTTCATATGATCCGTCGGGCACGTGGTAGCGCCGGGCACACCGAAGCAAAGCTCATCGGCGGAAAGGTCCATCTTGACAATATTATAACCGCGGGTTTCAATGCGCTCTTTCAGCACCTTACCCATCGTCGTACCATCATGTTTGCCATGAATATCCGTATCACAGTAAATGCGGATCTTATCACGGAATTTACCGCCCAGCATCTGCCACACCGGAATACCGTACGCCTTGCCGGCCAGGTCCCAAAGGGCCACTTCAATGCCGCTGACGCCGCCGCCCTGATGAGAATGCCAACCGAATTGCTTAATCCGGCGGAAAAGCTTGTCAACATTACAGGGGTTCTCACCAATGAGAAGACGCTTGAGCATGACAGCGTACACACGGCTGCAGCCTTCGCGAACCTGGCCATACCCCTCGAGGCCCTGGTTTGTCAGGATTTTAATCACGGACGTGCCGTAAGGACGGCCGATATCGCAAATCTTGATATCCGTGATCTTCAGTTCAGACGGCTTTGAAGCGGTCTTGACATGAGCAAGGACTTCTTCAAATTTGGCGTTACTCATCGTTTGCACCTCATCTTTTCTGTTTTTTATGATCTTCTGCACATGACAATTTGCAAAGAGCCATGCGCACCTATCATTACATCGTATAGATTACTGAGTTTCGCCCGCTTTGTCAAGAGTCTCCGTCAAATTCTTCGTTTTCTTCAAATATTCTCCCTGATTTTGTGCAGGTTATACAATTTTCAACAGAAGAATTCGGAAATGTACGCCTTACAATTTGTCTATAATACACAAACTTTCCCCCTTCATTCAGGCAATTTCATGGTTGACATTTCAACGTACACAGGATAGAATACTTACAATGTCAGAATAAGCGGCAAGGAAGCCGTGTGAGATTTCGGGAGGATACTATGAAATTTAACTGCAAGGAAGATATCATTCAGCTTACCCCCCTGTGGAAGGGCGAGCGTTTTGACGACGGCCGTCCAAAAGTACCGGACGACATTCTCGCGCGTATCAAGAAAACAACGATTGAAGAAATGTGGGCGCCGCTGGTTCGCCTGGGCTACAATTATCAGCACGAAACCAGTCTGAAACGTTCCAACCCGAATGTTCCGACTGTGGTGGGGCGTGCCGTTACCGCGCATTACATGCCTACTCGTCCTGATCTGGCCGGTTACTTGATGGAATATGGCCATAAGGAAGAAGGCCGGAAGGGTAATTTCAATCAGTGGCCACTGGAAGATCTGCAAAAAGACGATTTTATCGTCATTGACATGTTTGGGAAAGTACGCAACGGCTGTGCATGGGGCGGAAACCTTACCACGCTGATCTATACCAAAACCGGTGTCGGCGGCATGACCTGGGGCGGCGTCCGTGACCTCGACCAGATTGTCGGGATCGAAGGCTCCCAGTTCTACTATAAAGGCTATGACCCCACGCCTTTCCGTGAGGCCATGCTGGTTGGGATCAATGTGCCGATTCAGGTGGGCGAAGCGGTCTGTATGCCTGGCGACGTTGTACTTGGTACCGAGGCCGGTATTATTTTTGTTCCGGCGCACCTGGCCGAAACCTGCGTCATCGATGCGGAAAAGACGCACGTCCGTGACATTTTCGGTTTCCAGCGTCTGCATGAAGGCAAGTATACTGCCGCGCAGATCGATTCTGCATGGGAGCTTTGCATGTGGGAAGACTTTGCCGAATGGTTCCCGGTTGCGCCCGAAGCGGAAGAATACCGTCACCTTGACTTCACGGAAGAGCTTGATAATGCACGCAAAGGGATTATTCCCGGCCGTCCTGTCGTGCAGGGCGAGGGAGAAACAACCCGTTGGTAAATCAGCAACGTACATTTGCCGTCCCGGCAAAACGTACATAATTCATCTTAAAAAGAGCGCCTCGGTTACAGAACATTCTGTAACCGGGGCGTTTTTCTCTGCGCATAGAACACGTGTCCTTTTCTCCGCGCATTACTTTGCATTTTCAAATTCCGCCAATTCGTTTTCATACCATCCGGACTTTTGGGCGTTTGCAAGCCATGTCTCATACTGCCGTCTTGCCTCCGGGTCATCCTCCGGATAGGCCAACGTAATCAAAAAACGAACAACATCCCAGAGCCGCAAATCAATAAAATTGACAGCAAGCGGTCTGGTGGGCGTATTTTGCAATTCCCAGTGAAAGCGATGCAGGAGATGATCAATGGCACGCATTTTGGCATGATAATCCTGCGCGGCGCTGAATTCCCGAATATACACCTCTACAAGCGGCGGAATATTCTCTCCAATCAGTTGTTTTTTCTGATAAGACGCGTGATACTCGCGCCAGGAAAGACTCCAACCGCAGCTACAGTACAACATTCGATCTTCATACCGCGCAACAGCGCCGCAAACCGGGCAAGTCACCACATGGTCATAATGCGCCCGATTTGTCTTTAACAGGCTATCCGCCCGTGCCAGGAACGCATAGCCTACTTCGTCAACCAGCTGATCATCATAAATCCCTGCGGCATTCTGTTCGTACAGGCGGCGAATCATCGCGGCCTGCACTCTCGGCGCCCAGCGGGGACGGTCATGCCGTTCCATAGTACTTCTCCTTTCCCGGGGCTTTCTATTCATCACGCTTTCCATGCAGCGTATGCAGAAATGCGCGCGCGGCGCCGCAGACCGCCTCTGCATCCGACCATTTCACACAGGAAACCGGTGCATGCAAATACCGGCCAGGCGCGGAAATTGCCACCATGGGCACGCCGTATCCGGACTGGCTGATGGCCTTTGCATCGGTTCCCCCTGCAATCGTCCATTTATCCTGCCAAGGGATTCCAGCCTTTTCCGCAGCCTCCCGCGCCGCAGCAACGAGCGCGGGGTGATACAGCGTACCGGCGTCCGCCGTGGGAATCACAGCGCCCGCTCCAAACGAGCAGGTCCGCAGCGCGCCCTTTACAAACGGCAAATCCGCCGCTGTCGTGCACTCGATCACAAGACCCAAATCCGGTTTCAGACGATGCGCAGCCGTCATCGCCCCGGACCCGATCTCCTCCTGTACCGTGAACACATACCAAACGTTACAGGCAAACGTCTCACGCAGCAGCATGAGTAATATGGCACAGCCCAAGCGGTCATCCAATGCCTTTGCTTTTAAAATCCCGTCCCCGAAAAAGACCGGATCTCCCGCAAAAGCCGCGAAATCCCCCGGATAAGTCAATTTTTCTGCGGCAGCCTGTGTACCCGCGCCGATGTCGATCACAAGGTCTCCCGGTTTCAAAAGTTTATCCCGGCCCTTGTGCGGCGGCGGCATACTGATCACGCCGGGCAGCGCGCGCTCCCCTACCGCCACGCGCATAGCAGGGAGAATTTTATGGACGATCCCGCCGACCGGCGCAAAACGCAGCGTACCGTCGGCCTGAATACCGGTTATCAAAAATCCCACTTCATCCATGTGCGCGCTGACCATCACAGTTTTCGCGCCTACCGTACCTTTTTTATAAACCATCAAATTTCCGGCCGGATCTTCTTCTATCCGATCTGCATACGGCTTCGCATACGCACGGATCACATCCCGCACTGCATCCTCGAACCCAGAGACGCCATGCAACCGGCACAATTCCAGCAGCAACTCACGCATGACGCTCACCTCCCGAAAACGACATCAGATATGCCGCCAGCAATTGCGCTGCTGCCTCGATATTGGAAAGTTTGATGGTTTCGGCGGGCGAGTGCATATAGCGCATCGGCAACCCCAGAAGGGCTGTTGCCACACCGTTTCCCGCCGCGCGGATTTGCGTAGCATTCGTCCCGGTATTGCCCGGCTCTACTTCGATACCATGAGGGATCCGCTCCGCTTCTGCCAGACGAAACAGCGTCTCCGTCAAGCGGCGGTTGAGATGCGGACCGCGCGTAATGGTTACGCCGCAGTCTTCCGGCACGCCGTCAGGACTGTCCAGACCCTTTTGGATGCCAAATGTCACATCAAGCGCAATGGCATAATCCGGCTGAAGTCCAAATGCCGCCGTCTGGGCGCCGGGTCCCCCGACTTCCTCCCGTGCGCTTGCCACAACCGCTACATCCACCGCAAGGTCACAAGCGGCCACGCGATCAAGCGCCAGCAGAATCGCCGCTACCGCAGCGCGGTCATCAATCGACGGTGCGGAAACATGTCCGCCATCCAGTTCCTCCATGTGCGGCAGATAAACCACCGCGTCTCCCGGCGCAACCAGCTCACAGGCGCGTTCCTGAGAATATCCAATATCCACCACCAGATGCTCATAGTCATCCACACGGTCGGCATTCGCCTGCAAATGCGGCGGCATCACCGCCACAACGCCGAAAAGGCGCTTCCTTCCCAGAACCAGCACTTCCTTACCCGGAAGAGGGGTACGGTCATACCCAGGAACAAGGTGCAAAAAGCCCTCTTCAATTCGGCTCACCGTGTATCCAATCTGATCCAAATGCGCATCCAGCATCACAAGCG
>CALWBW010000058.1 GCA_944376195.1 uncultured Clostridia bacterium
TTGCAAAACCGCCGGTTGCAACGACTGCTGCATCTTGTCCCAAAATTTCCCGATATCGCTCCAACATGCCGTCTAACATGGCGGCGGTACCGTAGATGATGCCGGAACGCATGGAATCGGCAGAATTGGTGCCGATGACATTTCCGGCCTGGGCAATGTCAATGAAAGGAAGTTGTGCGGCGCTGGAGGAGAGCGCGTCCAACGAAACGCCAATACCAGGCATAATGGAACAGCCGATAAAACATCCGTTTCGGTCAATGGCGCTGATTTTTGTCGCGGTGCCGAGATCCATGACGATGCATGGCGTACCGTATTTCCGAATGGCAGCAACCGCGCCGCAAACCAGATCCGCGCCAAGAATGGAAGGATTGTCGATGCGGATATTGAGCCCTGTTTTAATACCCGGACCCACTGCCATGATCCGGCAGTTGAATAGCATCGCCGCAGCATTTCGAATGACCGGTAGAAGAGGCGGCACAACGGAGGAAATTGCCGTTACCTCATAGGGTCCCTCCCGAAAACCATACATCCGCAAAATGGCGTCGATGTCTGCTGCATATTGAAAATCAGTGCGTACGCGCTCCGTTGCAAGACGTGCGCTGAACATCAGTTTCCCATCCTGGTATGCGCCCAGTACAATATTGGTGTTTCCGATATCAATGGCCATAATCATGGGTTTTGTTCCCCCTGTTTTCGTAATTCGACCTGATCGCGCGTTATTCCATACACGCATAGATCGGCAAAAGTTCCGTCCCGGGTCAACCAAGCTTCGCGCGTGGTGCCCTCATGCAACATGCCGCATTTTTGCATCACACGGCCAGACGCCAGATTGTCGGCCAAATGCCAGGCGGAAACCCGGTGAAATCCTACATCATGAAATAAAAATTGCAACACGGCAGATACCGCTTCCGGCATCAGTGCCTGTCCCCAAAAACGCCTGGACAGGCAATACCCCAATTCACAGTTTTCGTGTCGTTCGCTCCGGTTTACCACGGAAACGTTCCCAATTACCTCGCCTGTTTCTGAAAATTCGATTGCCCAGTTATAAATATGAGGATCATCGTAGAGTACACACCAAGCGGAAAGGATATTTTCCGTTTCGCATAGATTTCGGTGAGGCAGCCACGTCAGATATCGGGTGACTTCCGGGTCTGACGCCCAGTTTTGATACATATCCGGCGCGTCCTGCAACGTAAAGGGACGGAGCAGCAGGTGCCTGGTTTTGATGCACACAGTCCCTTTATGTGAAAGCATAACCATACCTCCCTACATATTCCTGTGGTCATTGTAACATTGCAGGACCAGACTGTCAATCAATCGAAAGTTTTGCCATAAATTCTTCTGTTGAGACGCCGGAGGGACGGTTATAGCGGCCCAGCAACCAAAGACATTGCGGATCGCGCGAAATGGTATTGACATGCTCGTTACAGGAAAAAGACGCCCGAAAACCAAGCGCGCGTAAAACCTCGCCGGAGACTTGATCCACATTGCCGAAGGGATAAACAAAGGCTTGCGGACGGACGCCGCAGCGCGCCTCCATGGCATCCTGCATGGCGGCAAGATCGGAGCGCAGCAACGTTTGGTATACGCTGTCGGATTCTCCGGAGCAGCGCCCCGCTCCCAATCGGGGAGACTGACTGTGCAGGTTATAGGAATGATTTTGCAGTTCAAAATGGCAAGATTCCGCTAAAATCCGTAAATCTTCCCAACTAGCCATGGCGTAATAGACATTACGGTCCCCGTTTGCCGTATAGTCGTCCGAAAATTTCCCAACCGGTGAGACAATGGCACACATGCCGTACTTCTCCATGAGAGGAGGAAGATAAACGCAGTTATTGAGGTATCCGTCATCAAAGGTCAACATGACAGGCTTATCCGGCAATGGGACACCGTGATCGACATAGGCAAGCAGGTCGGATACGGTAATGGTTTCGTAACCGCGAGCCGAGAGATAACGCATATCGGATTCTAAAACGGAGGGAGGAAGGACATATTTTCCGGCGGAGCCGGGGTCCGGAAGGATACTGTGGTACATGATAACCGGCAGCCGATAGGATTCCCTGCCCTCGGTTTCTGCCAAAGAAACGACAGCCGCCGTTTCCTCCGTATCCGAACGATCCGCAAAATGGTAAACACGGTGATAATCTCCCGTTTCGCCATCCCGTGCGACCGTGCTGCGGTTGCGCTGCAACAGTTCTATCAGCGCGTAGGGATCAATCCAGATTTGGTTTACTCCATCTTTTTGGCTTTCGTCGAAAATTAACTGAAGACCAAAATGCAAGTGGGGAATGGAAATATTGTTTACGCCTTCCCGTGTACTGTAGCCCGTCATTCCAAGGTATCCGATGACATCTCCGGCATTGACGATGCTGCCTTCGTCCAGAGAATTGTGAAACGGATGATCCCGGCGCAAATGTGCGTAATAGTAATAGCGCTGTCCGTCGAAACTGCGGATGCCAATTCGCCAGCCGCCGTACTGATTCCAACCAAGCGCTTCTACGATCCCCCCTTCTACGGCGATCACAGGGGTGCCGATGGAACCCATCAGGTCATTCCCCAAGTGAACGCGGCGATAACCATAGCTCCGCGCATTGCCGAAGTCTTCATAATGGGAAAAATCATACCCCGCGGCAATCGGAGAAAAACACGTCAGTCCGTAATGCGTTTCCACCCGTTTGTGTTCAGGGGCGGATTCATCATATACTTCGACGCGGTATTCCCCTAAAAAGTTACAGAGTATGGCACCGTATGCTTTCAAATAATAGGAGTAGTACGGCATGTCTTTTGTTATTTTTTCAAGCTGTTCTCCGTTCCGAAGCCGCGTTACCAATTCCTCAATGTCGGCAGAACGTTTCTTTTCAAAAAGGCCACCGCGTTTTGCGGCGGCATATGCCAAAAGTTCAATCCAATTAAGGGGGCATTCCGTACCGTGAGAGGAGATGTCGTACTCAAGCGCCTGCTCAAGTACAGGCAGCGTCGGATTGAATTCTACGTAGTGGATGTATGATTCCTCTTGTTTTTGTGAAGCGTCGGCGGGAGGGAGAAAGATCAAAAACAAGAGGGCGGCGATCATAAAATATACGACTGAACGTATTTTTTTTCCAAACTGATACATTAGGACACCATCCAAACGGGATAATTTGTTTCCTGAAACTTCGACAGGAAAGAGTTGTACTTTACAAAACGACGAATTTAGCATATACTGATAGAAGAGTTTTATGAATAGATAGTATTTGCAGTATTCTCAGTATTTTGAATGCTGCACTTTCCCGGAGGTTACGTATGGAATTTGCAAAACGTATGGAACGGCTGGAAACCGGAATTTTTTCCAAGCTTGCGGAAATCAAAGCAAACAGGCTTGCGGAGGGAAAAAGCGTTGTCGATTTGAGCGTTGGAACGCCGAATATTCCGCCGTCCGAAACAATTGTCAATACGCTGCTTGAAGCTGCGGCGGATCGCGGCAATTATGTATATGCCATTTCAGATTTGCCGGAATTGCGCGAAGCGGTGGCGACATGGTATGAGAGACGATACGGCGTAACATTGGACCCTGTGCACGAAGTGATCTCTCTTTTGGGTTCACAGGAAGGCCTTTCTCACATTTCCCTGGCTGTGGCGGATGAGGGCGATGTTGTGTTGGTTCCGGATCCCTGTTATCCCGCTTTTGCCGATGGCCCGCGGATTGCCGGTGCGGAACTCTACTTCATGCCGCAAAGACCGGAAAACGGTTATATTATTGATTTGGACGAAATCCCGGAAGAGATCGCCCGCCGTGCAAAACTGATTATCGTGAGTTACCCCAATAACCCGACGACAGCGGTGGCTCCGCCGGAATTTTATCGGAAATTGATTGCATTTGCTAAAAAGTATGACATTTGGGTGCTGCACGATAACGCTTATTCGGAACTGGTGTTTGATGGGGTATATGGAGGCAGCTTTTTAGCCTATGAAGGCGCACGGGAAGTGGGCGTAGAATTCAATTCTCTTTCCAAAACATATGGACTGGCTGGCGCACGGATCGGTTTTTGCGTGGGGAACCGGGAGCTGGTCGGTAAACTTGCAAAGCTGAAGTCCAATACGGATTATGGAATGTTTATTCCCTTTCAGAAAGCGGCTGCGGCTGCCATTACGGGCGATCAGAGTTGTGTGATTACGACGCGTGAAGCCTATGAACATCGTCGTAACGTCCTGTGCGATAGCCTGACGGCAATAGGCTGGCCTGTCAATCGCAGTCCGTCTACGATGTTTGTCTGGGCGAAGATTCCCGAAAAATTTGACGATTCTGAAACATTTGCCATGGAATTGGTGCGCCGTGCTGGCGTAATTGTAACGCCGGGAAGTGCGTTTGGTCCGTCTGGGCGGGATCATGTCCGTCTGGCGCTGGTCCAGGACGAGGACAAGATCCATGAAGCGGTTGCTGCAATTCGGGAAAGCGGCATTTTGGATTGATGATTACTTAGAAAAATAGAGGTGCAGATATGAAAAAGCTGATGCTTGGGAATGAGGCGGTTGCGCGGGGTTTATATGAGGCCGGCTGCCGTTTTGTATCGAGTTATCCGGGCACGCCGTCGACGGAAATTACGGAGGCTGCCGCGGAATACGAGGAAATTTATGCCGAATGGGCGCCGAACGAGAAGGTTGCGGCAGAGGGTGCTTATGGCGCGTGTGTCGAGGGCGTTCGTTCTTTTACCGCGATGAAACACGTCGGCCTGAATGTGGCGACGGATTTGGTTTTCACGTCGTCTTATGCTGGTGTGAACGCCGGATTCCTCATTGCCGTTGCAGACGACCAGGGGATGCATTCTTCCCAGAATGAACAGGACAGCCGTCACTATGCTGCGGCGGCCAAAATGCCCATGCTGGAACCGGCTGATTCGGCTGAGTGCCGCGATTATGTGAAACTAGGATACAAACTTTCCGAAGAATATGATACGCCCGTATTTCTCCGTCTCTCTACGCGTATTTCCCATAGCCAAAGTCTGGTGGAACTGGGAGAGCGGGAGGAATTCCCGGCGAAACCTTATGTAAAGAATCCTGCCAAATATGTCATGTCCCCTGCAAACGCAATCCGGCGCCACCCGGTTGTGGAGGAACGGACTTTACGCCTTTTGCAGCTTGCAAACTCCGATCGGATCAACAAGGTGATTAAGGGAAGCACAAAAATTGGCGTAATTGCGGCAGGAATTGCCTATGATTATGCGCGGGAGGCTCTGGGTGACAACGCTTCCTATTTGAAGATTGGTATGCTTTTCCCATTGCCGACGGATTTGATCCGTGAATTTGCGGCGAGCGTGGACAAGCTTTATGTGATTGAAGAATTAGACCCGATTATTGAAACGCATGTACGTGCGCTTGGAATTGCCTGCCAGGGTAAGGAACTCTTCTCGCTCATGGGAGAATATACTGCCGGCGATATCCGGACTAAGCTGCTGGGTACGCCGAGCGAGTCGGTGTATGAGGCGGAAAATGTGCCGGTGCGTCCGCCGGTGCTTTGTCCGGGCTGCCCGCACAGAGGCCTCTTCTATGTATTAAATAAGTTAAAAGTGTCCGTATCGGGTGACATCGGTTGTTATACTCTGGGAGCTGCGGCCCCGCTGTCCGCGATGGATACGACCATCGATATGGGTGCGTCTATTTCCATGCTCCACGGACGGATTAAAGCACGCCCTGAAAGCGCCAAGACGACGGTTGCGGTGATCGGCGATTCCACGTTTATTCACTCCGGTCTGACCGGCCTGATTAATATTGCCTATAATAATTCCCCCGCGACAGTCATTATTGCGGATAACTCTATTACGGGCATGACAGGCCATCAGCCGAACCCGGCTACCGGCGTGACGCTGAAGAATCAGCAGACCAACGCCGTCAATCTGGAAGAAGCGGTGCGTGCCTGTGGTGTACGGCGCGTTCGTGTGGTGGATCCTTATCAGACGGAAGAACTGGAACGCGTGTTGCGTGAAGAACTTGCAGCAGATGAGCCTTCTGTTGTGATTTCTCGCCGTCCCTGCGCACTTTTAAAGACTTTCAAACGTGGAAAACCGCTGATGATTGATCCGGATAAATGCCGCCGCTGCCGGATGTGCATGCGGATTGGTTGTCCTGCGATCAGTTTTGAGTCCGGCCATGCGGCGATCGATGCGTCGCTGTGTGTAGGCTGCGGACTGTGCAAATCGCTCTGTAAATTTAATTGTATGGAATAAAAGGGAGGTGAGATCCATGCTGAATATCATGATTGTTGGCGTTGGGGGACAAGGATCGCTGCTTGCAAGCCGTATACTCGGCACCCTGTTTCTTTCGGAAGGTTTGGACGTAAAACTCAGTGAAGTACATGGCATGGCGCAGCGCGGTGGCAGCGTTGTTACCTATATTCGTGCAGGTGAGGAAATTCCCTCCCCATTGATTCCCATGGGCGAGTGCGATGTCATTATTTCCTTTGAAAAGATTGAGGCTGCACGTTATCTGCCGTGGCTGAAGAAGGATGGCCTGGTTGTGGTGAATGACCAGAAAATTTCCCCGCTTTCTGTTTTGACGGGCGCTGCGGAATATCCGGAGGATATTTTAAATAAAATTTCCGAAAAAGGCGTAAAGTTGGTCGCATTTGATGCGCTCAGCGCCGCTGCCAAGGCTGGCAGTGAGCGTGCTGCGAATGTGGCGTTGCTTGGCGCTGCGTCACGGGAAATCGGTTTTTCGCGTGAATCTTGGGAAAACGCCATCCGCAATACGGTAAAACCCGCCTTTGTGGATTTGAATCTGCAGGCTTTTGAAATTGGCTACCAACATTCCTAAATCAGATGGGAGCAAGAAAACAATATGTATTGGAATCAAAAATGTGAGACCATGTCCCGGGAAGAAATGCGCGCCCTGCAAAGTGCGCGGCTGATGGACTGTGTGAAGCGAGTCTATGAAAACGTTCCGGTTTATAAAAAGAAATTTGATGCCGCCGGAATTCAGCCGGGCGATATCAAGTCGATCGATGATATTACAAAACTTCCGTTTACGGATAAATATGAGTTGGCGGAAAACTATCCGTATGGTTTCTTTGCTGTTCCCATGCGCGATATCGTGCGGATCCAGGCATCTTCCGGTACGACCGGAAAGCAAAAGGTTTTGGGATATACCAAACACGACCTTGAACTCTGGGGCGAGGTTATGGCGCGGACTTTGACTGCAGGCGGCGCCACCTCAGAGGATATTGTACATGTGTCCTACGGTTACGGCTTATTTACCGGCGGTCTGGGCGCACATACGGGCGCGGAAACCATCGGCGCGACGGTTGTGCCTGTTTCCACCGGCAATACCAAACGGCAAATTCAAATTCTGCATGATTTTGGCTGTACGGCAATTTGCTGCACACCGTCTTATGCCCTTTACATCGCGGAGACGCTTGCCAAAATGGGGATGGGTCCGGATGATATCAGCTTAAAATATGGATTCTTCGGCGCTGAACCCTGGACGGAAAATATGCGTCAGGAAATTGAACGTTCCCTTGGAATTCGTGCTTACGATATTTTCGGTTTGACGGAAATGATTGGACCGGGCGTTGCCTTTGAATGTGATGCACACGGCGGTCTGCATGTGAATGAAGATCATTTCATTCCGGAGATCATTGACCCTGACACCTGCGAACCATTGCCGGATGGCACGCCGGGCGAGCTGGTGTTCTCCAGCGTGACGAAGGAGGGAATGCCGCTTTTGCGTTATCGTACCCGCGATATTTGTACCATTACGCATGAGCCTTGCGCCTGCGGCCGTACGTTAGCGCGAATGTCCAAGCCGGCCGGACGTACCGACGATATGCTCATCGTTCGTGGCGTGAATGTGTTCCCGTCCCAGATCGAAGCAGTGCTTTTGGATATTGACGAGACGTCGCCTTATTACATGATTTATGTCGACCGTGTCGGTGTGCTGGATACCATGGATATTGAAGTGGAACTGCGCGACGGATATCCCTTTGACCAGGTGCGCCGCCTCCAGGAACTGTCCAAACGGATCAAGAGTGCTGTGGAAAGCTCCCTTGGAATTGCGGCGAATATTCGCCTGGTTCCGGTGGGCACGATTCAGCGCAGCGAAGGAAAGGCCAAACATGTCGTTGACAGACGTAACCTCAAATAAGATAAAGGGGGTTTTTATATGAATTATGTCAACCAAATTAGTGTATTTGTCGAAAATAAGACCGGCAGCCTGGCACAAGTAACGGAGCTTCTGGCAGAAGCGGGTGTGGATCTGCGTGCGTTTTCCATCGCGGATACTTCGGAGTTTGGAATTTTACGTATGATTGTCGATCGCCCTGAAATTGCGGAAGAGGTTCTGAAAACGGCAAAAGCGACCGTCGTGAAAACGCCGGTTTTGGCAGTGCGCCTGGAAGACAAACCCGGTGCAATGAATCATGTCATGAAAGTGCTTGCCGCAAATTCTATTTCAGTAGAGTATGCCTATGCGTTTGTGTCCCGTGACCGCGAGTTTGCCTATGTGGTGTTGCGTGTTGACGAGCCGGGCAGTGTGGCGGAAGTGCTGATGGAAAATGGTTTACAGGTATTGGGAAACGAGGAACTGGAAAAACTGCAATGAAAGAACTGAACAGGAAAACGCTTGCGCTTGGCGAACTTGCCCAGCGCAAGCTTTTGCCACAATTTGAAAAAATTGATGAAATTGCGCTGTTTAACACGCAAAAAGTGCTTTCCGCATTTCAAAAGTATCGTGTGGCGGAAGGACATTTTGCTGCGACAACCGGCTATGGTTATGACGACCGGGGGCGCGACGACTTGGAACGCATTTATGCCGATGTGTTTGGGACAGAAGATGCGTTGGTTCGCATTGGATTTGTCAATGGTACGCACGCCATTGGTACCGCTCTGTTTGGCGCGCTGCGCCCCGGCGATACCTTGATTTGTGCAACCGGTCTGCCGTATGATACCATGCTGCAGGTAATCGGGATCGGAGAGGCAAAGCCCGGTTCTTTAAAAGAGTGGGGTGTAGATGCGCTTGTCGTGCCGATGGCCGGGCGTGTGCCGGACCGGGAAGCTGTTGCACAGGCGTGTGCGGGCGTGAAGTCTGGCGCGGTGCTTATTCAGCGTTCGCGCGGATATGCGGATCGCGTTTCGCTCTCCTGTGAGGAAATTGGCGCGCTTTGTGCTGTGATCCGGGAAGCAAATCCCGCGCTTTCCATTGTGGTCGATAATTGTTATGGGGAGTTTGTGGAGAAGACGGAACCTACTCAGCACGGCGCAGATTTGATTGTAGGATCCTTGATTAAAAATCCCGGCGGCGGTCTGGCTCCGGGAGGCGCTTATCTAGCCGGGACGCGGGAGTTGATAGAACGTGCGGCTGCGCGTATGACGGTTGCCGGAATCGGACGTGAATGCGGTGCGACGAACGGCGTTAACCGTGCTTTTTATCAGGGCTTTTTTATGGCGCCCCATACGGTGGCGCAGGCACTCAAAACGGCCCATTTTTGTGCGACTGTGATGCAGGAAATGGGGTTTTCAGTGGATCCCAAGCCTTGTGATGAACGGCACGATATCATTCAAACGATTGCATTTGGAAAACCGGAGCCGCTTTTGGCATTTTGCAAGGGAATCCAGGCTGGTTCGCCGGTTGACTCCTATGTAACACCGGAACCGTGGGATATGCCGGGATATGACAGCCAGGTTGTCATGGCGGCAGGTGCGTTTATTCAGGGCGCATCAATTGAACTGTCCTGTGACGCGCCGATGCGGGAACCGTATACTTGTTATTTGCAGGGTGGACTGACATTCGAGTCCGGGAAGCTGGGCATTTTGCTGGCTGCACAGTTAATTCAAGAGAATGTTTGACAGGACAGGAGAACGATATGTTAACTGACATTCAGATCGCCCAGGCGGCGAAGATGAAACCGATCTCGGAGATTGCCGCACAGCTGGGAATCCGGGAGGAAGAACTGGATCACTATGGAAAATATAAGGCGAAACTTTCCGAGTCTCTCTGGAACCGCGTGAAAGATCGCCCGGACGGAAAATTGATTCTGGTGACCGCAGTCAACCCAACGCCTGCGGGCGAAGGTAAAACGACGACCACCGTCGGGCTTGGACAGGCTATGGCAAAGTTGGGATATCGCTCTTTGATTTGCCTGCGAGAACCGTCTTTAGGGCCGGTTTTCGGTGTGAAAGGCGGGGCGGCCGGAGGTGGTTACGCGCAAGTTGTGCCGATGGAGGATATCAACCTGCATTTTACCGGTGATATGCACGCAATCGGAGCGGCCAACAATTTGCTCTGTGCCATGGTGGATAACCACCTTCAACAGGGGAATGAGTTGGGACTGGATCCGCGTACGATTGCGATACGCCGCGCGATGGACATGAATGACCGCGCCCTGCGGTATACCATTGTCGGTTTGGGCGGCCGTACGAACGGCGTACCGCGTGAAGACGGTTTTATGATAACGGTGGCAAGCGAGGTCATGGCGATTCTCTGTCTTGCATCGGATCTGACCGATTTGAAAGACCGTCTGGGACGGATCTTGGTCGGCTATACGATGGATAGAAAACCGCTTTATGCGCGTGATTTTGGCGCCCAGGGTGCCATGGCGGCACTTTTAAAAGATGCGATTAATCCCAATTTGGTGCAGACACTGGAAAATACGCCCTGCATTATGCATGGCGGACCGTTTGCCAATATTGCGCACGGCTGCAACTCCATCCGCGCCACGCGTCTGGGCTTAAAACTGGCCGACTACTGCGTAACGGAGGCCGGCTTCGGCGCGGACCTTGGTGCGGAAAAATTCTTTGATATCAAGTGCCGTATGGCCGGGTTCCGCCCTTCCTGTGCAGTCCTT
>CALWBW010000059.1 GCA_944376195.1 uncultured Clostridia bacterium
CGCGCAGCTTGCCGCCTATCGGGAAAAGGTCCTCTCATCGGGCGGCGAATGCGGTTTGCGCGTCAATCCCGAGTGTTCCACGCAGGACGGGCACGCGATTTACGACCCGTGTGCGCCGGGTTCGCGGCTTGGCGTAACGGCGGCGCAGCTTGCCGGCGCGGACCTTTCGGGCGTCTCGGGGCTTCATTTCCATACGCTTTGCGAGCAGAACGCCGACGCGCTTGAAACGACGCTTGACGCCGTGGAAGAACGCTTCGGAACGTTTTTGCCGCGCATGAAATGGTTGAATTTTGGCGGTGGTCACCACATTACGCGCCCGGACTACGATATCCCGCTTCTGGAGCGCTGTATCCGGCGTATGCAGGGGCGTTACGGCGTGACGGTTTATTTGGAACCCGGCGAGGCGGTGGCGTACTACGCCGGGTATCTCGACACGACGGTGCTCGATATTGTGGAAAACGGGATCAAAATTGCGATTCTCGATACGTCCGCCGCCTGTCATATGCCGGACGTGCTGGAGATGCCGTACCGCCCGCCGCTCGAGGGCGCGGGCGAGCCGGGCGAGGGCGCGTATACGTACCGGCTTGCGGGCCCGACCTGTCTGGCGGGCGACGTAATCGGCGACTATTCCTTTGACCACCCCTTATCCCCCGGCGACCGCCTGACGTTCTGCGACATGGCGATTTACTCCATGGTGAAAAACAATACGTTTAACGGGATGCCGCTGCCTGCCATTGCCTGGCGGAATCGGGACGGCAGTTTTAAGATGGTGCGGCAGTTTGGGTATGAGGACTTTAAGGGGCGGCTTTCGTGAAAAGAATGCCGTGCCCTGTGTGGAAGGAAGTTGTTTATGGATTATATCCAATCGAATAAGCTGGCCTGGGAGGATGCATTCCGTCACCGCAAACCCGGCTGGGGAGACGATAATGTCGCGCGACTGCAAAGCGAACATTTGCCCTTTTTGCATCCGGACATTGTGCGCGTCGTGGAAGGAATGGCGTTTCAGGGAAAAACCGTCGCGCAATTTTGTTGCAATAACGGACGGGAACTGCTTTCTTTGATGCAGTTGGGCGCGGAACGGGGGTTTGGCTTTGATCTTGCGGAAAACCTGATCGCCCAGGCCCGGGAAATGGCCTCCACCGTCGGTGCGGCCTGTACCTTTGAGGCGTGCAACCTGTTGGAACTGCCCGCGCGGTATACCGGACAGTTTGATTTTATTTTTTTCACAGTAGGGGCGCTTGCCTGGTTTGAAGACCTGGACCCGGTGTTTGCGCTGGGAAAGCGATGTCTGAAACCGGACGGCGTTTTGCTTGTTCACGATTCGCATCCGCTTCTGTGCCTGCTGCCTGTTCCGGGCGAAGAGGCGTACCGCGAAGGGGAAGTACGCGTTTCGTACCCTTATTTTCGCAAAACGCCCTGGCTGGAAAACAGCGGGATGGGCTATTTGTCCGGAAAATACGATTCCCCGACGTTTACCAGCTTTACACACACGGTTTCCGACATTTTAGGCGGCGTTCTGCGTGCCGGACTCTGTTTGGAACTGTTTCAGGAGTATCCCCATGATGTGGGGATTACGCCGGTTTATGAGGGAAAAGATCTGCCGCTTTCCTATTTGCTTTTGGCCAAAAACCGGTAAAAATAATGGAAAAGCCCGTCCGATGAAGAAAATCTGCTTCACCGGGCGGGCTTTTTTGCAATTAAATCCGCAAGATTTTGGGAAACCGCCAGTCTTCGTGGTCGAGGACGACATCGCTTTGCCGGAGCGGATCACACTCGGCCAGATAGCGTTTTTGAACAGGAAGATACTTTTCCACGTATCGTGTCAGAATTGCCTGGCCGTATTTTGGGACATCCCGTACGGCGGCGCGGCGAAGGACCTCTTCAAAACTGATCTGCAAATAAATTCGCCCATCCAAGTAGGCGGCAAGAGGTTCGCGAAAAAGCAGGACACCTTCTATGAGCAGAACCGTCTCCGCATCCAAGGAAAAGTGCCGCCGAACCTCATACCGGTCCGTATCGAGCGACAGGCACATCACGTCTCGATCCAAACGGCCGTCTCGTTGGAGTGGCGCAAGAATTTCCCGGCATATTTTCTCATAATCAAATGCATGTTGATAGTAGGCGTCAACTTCATTTTCACCCTGCCGGCGAACTTCTGCGGGATTGTGGAAATCGTCCAGATGTAAGACGGCAGTTTTCAGGCCGGTGATCTCCAAAAAACGGGCAAATCGCTCGGAGAAGATGGTTTTTCCGGAGGTGTCCACGCCGTTGATCCCAATAATGCGCTTGCCCGGTGTGAATAACCGGCGTTTAAGACGGAAAAAAACATCCAGCTGTGTGACGAGTGCTGCAATTTCAGCGGCGTCGCGGGCACAAAAGGTGGCGGCGGCCAATGTTTCCGCATCGCCGAATCCGTAGGCCGCACAGATGAAAGGCAACTGATTCTTTGCCGCGGCCTCCAGATCAGAAGCGGTATCCCCGATTACTACTGCCGCTTCGCCCGGGATCAGAATATGCCGCAACAGCTCCGCTTTGGAAGAATAGGCGCCTGCGCTGTAGCGCGTCTGAAAATACGATGCGATACCAGTCGCGTCAAGCACGAGGTTGAGATAATCCGGACTGCCGTTTGAGAGGAGGATGAGTTCCTGCCCCTGTGCCGCAAGCGCCGCGAGCAGGTCCGGTACACCGGGAAACAGGGTGCCCTGCTCCCGGATGGCACGACGTTCTGCTGCACGGAACCTCTCCCGTACCGATTCCGGCGCGATTTGGGAAGGCAGCAGCGCACGCAGAAAGATGTCGGTTGTCCTGCCGATTTGCTGCCGGATCCGCTCCTCATCCGGCGGAGGCAGATGCAGAGTGGCAAACAGTTGCCCTACCGCTGCAATCTCGCAGGGCAGCGTATGAAAAAGGATGCCGTCCAAATCAAAAAACAATTTCATGAAAAACCTCTGCAACAGGAATTTTAAGATGTATTTTTAGTGTAACAGATTTAAATACCCACCGCAACCGCGGGATGCTTGACTTTTTTCGGAAAACGTGGTACCGTATCCAGTGAAATTGCGTTTTATTTTCAATTTGAGGAGATGTGAATATGCCGGGCGGCTATAAAACACGCCAAAAAGAGGCAATAATGGAGTATTTCACTGCGCACGAGGGCGAGCATCTGACGGCGGCAAACGTCGTGGACTATCTGCGCCGGGAGGGTTCGCCCATTGCCGCGTCCACGGTCTACCGCTGCCTGGAACGGCTGGAAAACGAGGGCGTTTTGCGCAAATATGTCATTGATGAATCAAGCGCTGCCTGCTGGCAGTATGTACGGGAGCATGAGGGCTGCGAGCGGCACTTTCATTTGAAATGTACGCGCTGCGGCCGTCTCATCCATGCCGACTGCGAGTTTTTGGCGGAATTGGACGCGCATATCGCCACGCACCACGGGTTTCTCGTCGACAGTTTGAAGACCGTGCTCTATGGAATCTGCGCCGACTGCGCGGCCAAAAGCGCGGAAAAGGGGGATGCCTGATGGCGCTGATTTCCTGCCGCGACGTGACGATGACCTATGAGAACACGGTTGCGCTGCGGGACCTCACTTTTACCGTGGAATCCGGGGATTATTTGTGCGTGCTGGGCGAAAATGGGTCCGGGAAAAGTACGCTCATCAAAGGACTTCTGGGACTGAAAGCGCCTGCGCGGGGGACCATTGCGTTTGGCGACGGCCTGCGCCGGAATGAAATCGGCTATCTGCCGCAGCAGACGCAGATTCAGCGCGAATTTCCGGCCTGTGTATCGGAGGTGGTGCTGTCCGGATGCTTAAACCGGGGCGGACTTCCGTTTTATACCCGGGCCGACCGGGCGCGCGCCGCGGAGGTGCTGGAAAAACTGGAACTCTCGGGGCTTGCCCGGCGCAGTTACCGTGAATTATCCGGCGGCCAGCAGCAGCGCGTGCTGCTGGCGCGCGCGTTGTGCGCCACGCACAAGCTTTTGCTGCTCGACGAACCGGTTTCCGGTCTGGACCCGGTTGCGTCGGCGCATATGTACGAGCTGTTGGCGCGGCTGAACCGGGAAGAGGGAATTACCATCATCATGGTATCGCACGATGTACACGGTGCGCTGGAAAGTGCGAACCGCATTTTGCATCTGCACACCAAGATGCTTTATTTTGGCCCGGCCGAGGACTATTTCCGAACGGAGCTGGGACGGCGTTTTCTGGGGGACGAGCGGCATGAATGAGTTGATTTCCGCGTTTTTTTCCTATGCATTTTTAACCCGTGCGCTGTTTGCGGGGGTTTTGATTGCGTTGTGCGCCGCACTTTTGGGCGTCAGCCTGGTGCTGAAGAATTACGCGCTCATCGGCGACGGGCTTTCGCACGTCGGATTCGGCGCGCTGGCCGTCGCGGCGGCGGCGAACCTTGCGCCGCTGACGGTTGCCGTTCCGGTTGTGGTCGCGGCGGCTTTTCTGCTTTTACGCCTGCGCGGCCGCGGCGCCATACGCGGCGACAGCGCCATTGCGATTTTTTCCACGTCCGCGTTGGCGCTGGGCGTCATGGTATCCAGCGTATGTGGGATGAATACCGACATTTCTGCCTATCTTTTCGGCAGTATCCTCTCCATGAGCGAAAGCGACGTGATCCTGTCTGCCGTCCTGTGCGGCATAGTGCTGGTGCTCTATGTGGTGTTTTATCATAAAATTTTCATGGTGACCTTCGATGAGAGCTTTGCGCGCGCCACCGGTACGCACACGGGATTTTATGATACCTTGCTCGCCGTCCTCACGGCTGTGACGGTGGTGCTGGGGATGCGTTTGATGGGAACGCTGCTCATCTCCAGCCTTATCATTTTTCCGTCGCTCTCGGCGATGCGGGTTTGCCGCCGGTTTGGGAGCGTCGTCACCGTATCCGCGGTGATTTCGGTCGTCTGCGTGGTGGCGGGGCTTGCCGTGTCCTATTTGTTTTCCACCCCGGCGGGCGCCAGCGTGGTGGCGGCAAATGTCGTGGTGTTTGCGGCGTTTGCGCTGACGGGGGCGGTGCTTGCGCGCCGGCGCAGCCGCGCCTTGCTGGCGGAAGATTCTGAAAATGCCGAACGGATCTAGAAAAGTCGAATTGGAAAAGAGGGATTTTAATGGATTTCCTGATACGTCCTGCCGTATATGGGGACGCCGCCGCGCTTTGCGGTATTAACAGTACCAGTCTTGGTTATGACTATCCGCTTGCGTTGACCAGGCGGAATCTGGAGCACATCCTGACGCGCGGCGAGGATGGGATCTTTGTCGCCGTAAGGGAAGGCGAAGTGCTCGGTTATATCCACGGCCAGCCTTATACCACGCTTTATCATGATCCGCTGGTCAACGTCCTGGCGCTCTCCGTGGCAACCGGCGCACAAAAAAGCGGTGTTGGCCGTGCGTTGCTTGCGCATCTGGAAAATTGGGCGCGAGAACAGGGCTTTTCCGGTGTCCGGCTTTCTTCCGGTATGGAACGTGCGGGTGCGCACGTCTTTTATGAGCGCTGCGGATACCGGCCTGTCAAAAACCACAAGACCTTCCGGCGGGATTTCTGACCGTACGCAAGAAAAAACATTCTGTGTTATTAAAAAAAGGAGCGTGCATACAGGATGAGTATTGATGCGATTGTCACAAGAAGGAGTATCCGGAAATTCCGTCCAGATGCAGTCCCGCTTTCCGTTATTCAAGAGATTTTGGAAGCTGCCCGCGTTGCGCCATCGGGGAAAAACGATCAGCCCTGGGAGTTTGTTGTGCTGGGCGGAGAAGAAAAAGAGCGTTTCTGCGCCTGCATGGAGGCAGGTCTGCGGCGTGAGACGGAAAAGCCGCTTTTGCCGGAGTCGCACGGCGGCCTTGCGGACGCCTGGAATACGCTGCGGATCATGCGCCAGGCGCCCATCACGATTGCGGTTTTAAACCGCTTTGAGGGTACGCCGTTTGCAGAGATCGGCGAAGGCCGTCGAATCGGCGAAATTATTGCGACGCAATCCATCGGCGCCGCAATCCAAAATATGCTGTTAAAGGCGGAGGACCTGGGAATCGGTACGCTTTGGATTGCAAATACCATTTTTGCCTATCCGGAATTGACCGCGTTCCTGGAAACGGAACATCAGCTTGTAGCAGCTGTTTCGCTGGGGTACGCGGATGAGAAACCAAATGCCCGTCCGCGCCGTCCGCTGGAAAGTATGGTGACCTACCGGCTATAAGGCCGCGCTGTTATGTAGAAAACGGAGGGCGTTCTGATTTGTTTGCAGAACGCCCTTCGTTTTGTCACAGTTCACAGAACGTATGGTTGCCGATGACCGCATATACCTGGTCGTTATAGGGTGCGCCGGAGAAAAACACCACATCCGGCCCCAGGACACACGTTGTGCCGTCCACCGCGTCGGCCACGGCTTCGTACTGTTCTTCCGTAGGCGTTGTCTGTGAAAGCCGCGCGGCCGGGGTAAACTGCCCGGTCTGATAGAGCACTTCTTCCACGGTATCCGGGAAGCGGTCCGACAAGACGCGGTTTAACACGACTTCCGCGACGGCGACCTGTCCTTCATAGGGTTCGCCGCGGGATTCCAGATAGACAAGCCGCGCAAGCAGTTCCAAGTCATTTTCCGAAAGGGTTAACGATGCGTAACGGTCTTCCGGGGCATTGCAGATTCTCTGGGAAGGCGGTGTTTTTTCCGGCGCCTGCGCACTTTGCGGGGTGCTTTCGTCTGAAAAAATCCGCTCCGACGGCTCGTCCGAGGGAACGACGCCGGCTTCCCGCGGCGCCGGGGGAGGCGTCGGGGAAACCGGTACGTCACTGTGCGATGGTTCTGATGCGGCGGCAGGCTCTGCCGCAGGGTATTCGGAAACAGGAGCCGGATCTACCGGATCGGAAACCGGCTCCGAAGGCTTTTCGCTGTCGGGATGGTCGCCTGGGTCCGTCATCAGCGCAGCGGCGCAGGCCACAAGCAGCGCAAGCGCCAGAAGGATGGCTGTCGTACGTAGGATGATGATTCTCATAAGCAGTCCTCTCCAAGTGGATTCGGGCGGGCAGATCCCGTCCGGGAGCGCGCCGGAGCGGAACGCTCCGTCCGGCGGGTTTCCCTCGTCAAGATATGCTGCCGGATGCGGGATTATGCCGTTTTGCCGGGGCGGGAGAGGAAGGAAAAACCGCCGTACCCAATATGGATGCGGCGGCGGAGAGCCTGTCAGGTCCGGTCCGGCGGCGTGAAACCGCGGAACGCGACGTGCCCTTTGGTATAGGGCCCGGCGGCGTATAAAAGGAGCGCGATGTAGTCGTCGTACGGCACATTCTGTCCCCCGTCTGAGAGGATCAGCATCGGGACGCCAAAGAGGGTGACGGCCAGCCCGGTCGGCAGAATGCCGTTTCGGATGTAAAAGTTCCGCCGGCGCGCCTGCAATTCGGTTTCCGGTTCCTCAATTTCCAAAAAGAGAATCCGCCGGGGATAGCGGGCGCGGAGCAGATTAAGCGCCACGGCGCCGATGCCGTGGTTTCGGAAATCCGGCGCAACCGCGAGATAATCCACCAGGACGTACGGGCCGTGCAGTAACGTGACGGCCAGCCCCGCGAAGGCGCCGTCAAAACGAATGGAGAGCAATTCCGCTTTCCCCTCCTGCGCGCGTGTCTGGAGCAGGGAAAACGGTTTGCGTTCGCTTGCGGGAAACGCCTCCAGATAAAGCGCTTCGTAAGCCGGGAGTTCTTCTGTCAAGACAGGTTCCAGCCGGATGTCCGGCGTTTGATTTTGAGCCATAGTTGCTTCCTTTCTGCGTCGTAAAAAAACCGCCGCTTTTTTGAAAGCGGCGGTTTTTTGTTTGCATTAAGCGCCGTAACGCGGCGGGTCGGTGCGTTTGTGCTCCGTCGCACGATGATACCGTTCAATTTTTTCCTGCGCGGCGGGATCGTCGGTTTTTCCGGTCAGAATCACGTCGTCGATCTGCCGGTAGGTGACGCCGAGCTGGCCTTCGTCCGTCTGGCCTTCAAACAGCCCGGCGGAAGGCGCTTTGCGGCGGATATGTTCCGGCGCGCCGAGATAGTCCAGGAATTCATACACTTCCGTGACGGTCAGGTCATAAATGGGGTTAAAGTCATAAGCGCCGTCGCCCCATTTGGTAAAGTACCCGACATAGCCTTCGCTGCGGTTGCCGGTTCCGGCGACCAGCGCGCCGCGGCTCTGCGCGACAGCGTAGTCCACCGTCATGCGAAGGCGCGGGGCAATGTTCGACGCGGCGTCGGGCGTGACTTCCTGGGATTGCCCAATCGCCGTCAGAACCGCTTCGCGGACGGCGGTGAGGTCCACCGTGATATGCTCGATGCCGAACTGCTCGCACAGGGCAAGCGCGTCCGTCAGATCTTCGCCGTAGTTGCGTTTGGAATGGCAGGGCATCATAATGGCAAGCGTGTTTTCGCAGGCCATTTTGCATAAAATCCCGACCAGCGCGCAATCTTTGCCGCCGGAGTTTGCAAATACCAGCGCGTGAGCGTTGGCACGGGACATGACGTCGCGGATAAACGCGACACGTTCGCGGGTTTCACGGGCATAATCTCTCATAAAAAGGTCTCTCCTGTCAAACGGATTTACAGCCGGTCTGCAATCACCAGGATTACGGCGAGGATTACAGGCTGGTGCGCGAGATAGATCAGCAGGCTGTGGCGTCCGATATAGGAGAGCCACGCACAGCGGATCCGGTAAAACCAGGCAGGAAGGCCGTATCCAAAAATAATGGGGCCGGCCCACGCGCCCAGAAAATAGACAAAAATCCAGGGAAGCAGCGGGAAATAATCGGCGGAAAAGAACGAGGCCGTGGGAAAACCGAAGATCCAGAGCCCCGGTACATCCGTGCTTATGAAATCGGTGAGAATCCACGAGAGCATGGTCAGCGCTACCCAAAGCCAGGGCTGTATGCTGCGGGGGATTCGGTCGAGAAGGGGACGCAGAAGCGCATAAAGCAGAGTGCATGCCGCCAGACAGTGCAAAATCCCGAACACAATAAACGCGTCGTGGTCGCCGATCCACGTCACCAGCGTAACGCCCGCGGCGACGGCGGCAAGTTCCAGTCCCCGGCGCCAGTTGGAGCGGGAGACGGACGACGACGAACCGGAGAGCAGGATAAAAAGATAGGAACCGACATAGTGGACCGTCATGCGGATGGGATTTTGAAAAAACCAGTACGGCACGTCGAGATAGGAGACGCAGTCATAGAGGAGATGGTCGCAAATCATGCCGAGGATCAGGATGCCGCGGATGACGTCAAGCGCCTCAATGCGTTCGCGGCGCGGCTTCTTTGCGGCGTTTGTCATACGTTAAAGCGGAAGAGCACCACGTCGCCGTCCTGCATGACATAGTCGCGGCCCTCGCTTCGCACCAGGCCGCGTTCCTTTGCGGCCGTCATGGACCCGCACGCGATGAGGTCGGCATACGAAACGCACTCCGCACGGATAAAACCGCGTTCAAAATCGGAGTGAATTTTTCCGGCGGCCTGAGGGGCGCGGGTACCGCGCTCGATGGTCCAGGCGCGGACCTCCTTCGGTCCCGCCGTGAGATAGGAAATCAGCCCCAGCTGCTCGTAACTCAGCTTGATCAAACGGGAAAGACCGCTCTCATGGATGCCGAGCTCTTCCATAAACATGCCGCGTTCCTCCGCGTCCAGCTGGGAAATTTCCTGCTCGAGTTTTGCGCAGATGGGCAATACCCGCGCGCCTTCCGCCGAAGCAATGGCGCTGACTTTTTGATAGAGCGGGTTTTTGTCATAATCCGCAAAACCGTCTTCATCAAGGTTGGCCGCGTAAATCACGGGTTTGGCTGAAATGAGCGCGACACTGCGCACAAGCTCGCGTTCTTCGTCTGTACAGTCAAACGTACGCGCAGGCTGTTCCGACTCCAGATGAGCCATCAGGCGTTTAAAGAGGTCGACTTCCGCAAGATATTTGCGGTCGCCCTTGGCCAGCTTTTCACTGCGGTCGATTCTCCGTGCGAGCACTTCCATATCGGAGAGGATCAATTCCAGGTTAATCGTGGTAATATCGTCCGCGGGATCGAGCGAACCGGAGACATGGACGACGTTTTCATCTTCAAAACAGCGCACGACGTGGACAATTGCGTCCACCTCGCGGATATTGGCCAAAAATTTGTTGCCGAGCCCCTCACCGCGGGACGCGCCGCGCACAAGTCCGGCGATGTCCACGAATTCAATGACGGCGGGCGTATATTTTTCCGGATGATACATGTCCGCCAACACGTCCAGCCGTTCGTCCGGAACGGGAACGACGCCGACATTCGGATCGATGGTACAGAACGGATAGTTTGCGGCTTCGGCCGCGGAATTGGTGATGGCGTTAAAAAGCGTACTCTTGCCGACGTTCGGCAAGCCGACGATTCCTAATTTCATATATCTCTACATCTCCTTAAAAAATGCTGTATTTACAAGGCTTTTCGCACTTTGGCGTTTTGGCTGCTACGCCATTTTTACGCCATTTACGCATTGACTTGTATTGGGTTACATCAACATACGCTGCTGAGCTGAAATTGCTTGACCGCCTGATCCAGCGTTTCATCAGTCACATGGACATATCGATCCATTGTAGTCTTGATGCTGGCGTGCCCCAGCAGCTTTTGCAGCACTTTCGGCTGCATTCCGCTTTCAATCGCACGGGTTGCGTAGGTATGGCGCAGCGCGTGCATACAAAAGCGGTTGATCCCCGCTTCATCACAAAGCTTATAGAGGTGGGTATCATAGGAACTGTTTTTCGCTGGTTCCCCTGTGCGCCAGTTGATAAAGACCAGATC
>CALWBW010000060.1 GCA_944376195.1 uncultured Clostridia bacterium
CGGTTCCTGGGGATTTGGAAACGGGATTGAGATTGAACTGTACGCCGCTACCCAGGAAGAAGTGGATCAGGTGCTGAACCTGATTGACAACCTTGGATGCGCGGTATCGTTTGACCAGGATATTTATAATATTATTTCCGAAGAAGCACAGGCTTTCTTTGCCGGCCAGAAAACCGCCCAGGATGTCGCCGGAATTATTCAGAGCCGTGCAACGATTTACGTGAACGAACAGAGATAACGCTAAGGCAGGACGGATATGAAGATCAATCACGCGAAACTTCGCCGCAAGATACGCGGCAGGCTGAGCGGCGCGGCGTTTTTGGCGCCGAGTTTCCTTGGCGCGGCCATATTTTACATATTGCCCTTTGGCGTGGTGGTCTATTATTCCCTGATAAAAAGCCCCCTCGTCAAGGAATTTGTGGGCTTTGAAAATTTCACGAACGTTTTGAACAATTCCTCGTTTCGGATGGCGGCCGCCAATACGCTGAAGTTTTCGGCGGTCGCCGTACCGCTCGCGGTCATCCTGGCCATTGTGCTGGCACTCATGCTGGAATGCAAGATTCCAGTCAAGAGTCAGCTCCGGACGTTTTTCTTGAGTCCCATGATGGTTCCGGTAGCGTCCATTGTGTTGATTTGGCAGGTCATTTTCCATTATAACGGTGTGCTGAACAATTTCCTGTCGATATTCGGATACGACAAAATTGACTGGTTTAAGTCCGATTATGGGCAGTTCCCGGTTGTGCTGTTGTTTTTGTGGAAGAATCTCGGCTACAATATGATCCTTTTTATGGCGGCGCTGAATAATATGCCGCAGGGCCTTTTGGAAGTGGCGAAGGTGGAGGGCGCAGGACCGCTTTATAGTTTCTTTAATATTAAGCTCCGTTACCTTTCTCCGACGGTGTTGTTTGTTACAATCCTGTCGCTGATCAATTCCTTTAAGGTATTCCGAGAAGTGTATTTGTTGACCGGTTCTTATCCCTATGAATCGCTTTATATGTTGCAGCATTTCATGAATAATGCTTTCTTGAATACGGACTATCAGAAACTGTCGGCGGCAGCTGTCCTGATGGCGGCCGTGATGGTCGTGCTGATTGCCATCCTTTTCGTGGCGGAGAATTTCTTTGGAAAGGATGTGGAGGGATGAGAAAGGCTATTTATATGATCGGGCGCGGCCTGGTTTTCCTGACCGCCTTGTTCTTTGCGCTGGTATTTGTTATGCCGACGCTTTTGACAATTACCAACTCCTTCATGTCCGGAACGGAAATTGCCGCCAATTACGGCGTTGTCTTTTCTTCCCTTTCCAGCGCGACGACGTATATTTCCGACCAGGTAAACTTGAAGTTTATTCCGGATCAAGTCAGTTTTTCTCAGTATGCAACTGCTCTATTAAAGAGCCCGGATTACCTTTTGAAGTTCTGGAACAGCGTGATTCTGGTTTTGCCGATTGTGGTGTTCCAGGTGGCGGTCGCGGCGTTTGCCGCATATAGTTTTACCTGTTATCGCGGAAAGTTGAAGGAAGTGCTGTTCTTCTTTTACATTATTCTGATGTTGATGCCGTATCAGGTGACGCTGGTGCCGAACTATTTGGTGGCGGAGTGGACGCATCTTTTAAATACACGCTGGTCCATCATTTTGCCGGGAATTTTCGCGCCGTTTTCCGTGTTTCTCCTGACAAAATTTATGCGGCGAATACCTGTGTCGCTGATTGAAGCGGCAAAATTGGACGGCGCCGGGGAATGGAAGATTTTTTCCCGTATTTGCATTCCCATGTGCCACAGCGCACTTTACTCCATTGTCATACTTGTGTTTATTGACTATTGGAACATGGTGGAACAGCCGATTGTGTTGTTATCCGACGCGGAAAAACAGCCGCTTTCCGTGTTCCTGTCGCAGATCAATTCCGGCGAAGTCGGACTTGCCTTCGCGGTCGCGACAATTTATATGGTACCGACGCTGCTGCTGTTCTTGCATGGCGAGGATTACCTGGTGGAAGGCATCACTTATTCAGGCTCCGTAAAGGGGTAAGGGGGATCTTATGGATACAAAGGAAGTACAGAGAGGAAAAAGAAGAGGCTGGATTAAGAATGCAGCGATTATATTCCTGGCGATTATGCTGGTTTTGACCTTCTTTTCCAATACCATAATGAACCGTTCCCTGCCGGAGGTCGCAACGCAGTATGTTTCATCAGGGACGATCTCGGCCAAAATTCGCGGTACGGGAACAGTAACGGCGAATTCTGCCTATGACGTCAAGGTGAAGGAAAACCGCGTCATTAAAACGGTAGCCGTAAAAAAAGGCGATACGGTGGAAGTGGGGGATGTGTTGTTCCTTCTGGAGGAAGGCGAGAGCACGTCTACGCAGGAATTGCGGGATCAGCTGGAGGAAGCGCAGTATAATTATCGTCTGCTGTTGTTAAATTCTCCTTATATCAATTCCACGGCGGACAATCTTGCGGTCGAACGGTTGCAGGAAGCGCTGGATAAGGCTATTGAGGAGCGCGACCTCTCCTATGTGACGGATTCGCAGATCGCGAGCGCGGAGAGCGACGTGGTAGACAAAGAAATTGCCGCGCAGATTGCGGCGGATAAGGTTACCGATATCGACGACGCCATTGCGGACCTGAACGAACAGATTTCCGGGCTGGGAGGAAGCTCGGGAGACTATGACCTTTCTACGGAGCAAAAAGCTGTTGATGCTGCGGCGCGTGAATTGGATGCGAAAAAGACCGATTTGCAGAGTGCCAATTTGATTTATGGCCAAACGTATCAGAAATTGAGCGAAGTTGCGGCAACCTGGGAAATTGATCGGTACCCCAACTATACACTGGAAGCGCGGATGGCCGGTTATGCGCGGATGTATCCGGCGGTGGAGATTGACGGCGTAGTATATGATTTTGCTACGGCTTATGAAACCATTACGGAAGCGCAGTCGGCGGTAGAAACAGCGCAAATTGCCTATCAGAGTGCTGTGGAAGCTCTGCAAAAACGGCAACAGGAGCTTGGATCTTCCATGATGGAGTCCGCGCAGCTCGCCAATCTCAAGGCACAGCTTGAAAATCTGAACGATCAGAAAAAAACTGCTGAGAAGGAAAAAACGGCGGCGGATTCTGCCTTGGAGGACGCCAATAAATTACTGGAAACACTGAATACCAAAAAGCAGAACTATAAAGATCTCGATGCTGCCGTACAATCGGCTGAGGATGCGTTGGAGGATAAATTACTTTCTCTGCAAGATTCCCAGCATAGCTCGACGGTGGAAAAATCCAAATATAATTTGGATGTGGAAAAAGCCAAAAAGACGATTGAAGAATTGCAGGCAAAAATTGACGGGTCCTCGGAGGAGGGATTGGGAGACACTATCACTTCTCCCGTCGCGGGCACGGTTACGGCAATCAATATTTCCGCCGGTTCCACAACGGAATATGATGTTTCGCTCATGACGATTGAGGAAAAAGATCGTGGTTATATGGCAAGTATTTCCGTGACCAATGAGCAGGCGCAAAAGGTTAAAGTGGGAGACAGCGCCGAGGTGACCAGTAATTACTGGGGAGCAAACATTACGGCAAAGCTTGCCACCATTACAAATGACCCGTCGAATCCCGGACAGGGAAAGCTTCTCAATTTTGTGGTGGAAGGGGAAGTTTCAGCGGGCGATCAGGTCAATCTTGCCATCGGGCAGAAGAGCGCCAACTATGAGCTCATTGTGCCAAACAGCGCGCTTCGCTCTGATGCAAACGGTTATTTTGTCCTCACGGTTCAGACGAAGAGCAGTCCTTTAGGCAACCGGTATGTGGCGACGCGTGTCGATGTGCAGGTGTTGGCCTCCGACGATACCAATACGGCGGTTTCCGGCGGACTGGTGAGCTATGATTATGTCATTACCACGTCGTCGGCGCCGTTAACGCCCGGTCAGCTGGTACGGCTGGTAGAAAATTAAGGAAACATAAAGGGGAAACAGTATGCGCATAAAACGCGGCATGATCGTCATATTGGCAATAAACGCGCTGTTGATTGCCGCGTTTCTTGCGTCCACAATCCGGTGTGTTCATTATGCGAACCTTTTGGAGTCTCAGGAGGCTGCAACACGCTGGGCGGGAACAAGCGGCGTCCGGTTTGCGCAGCTCTCCTGCTTCCGTCCGGTGGGGAAGGAGCTTACGTTAAATGACGTTGCGCAGTTCCGTTCTGCGGTCGAAACAAAGCTGACGGACGCCTCCATTGACCTGGAAACAGATGTAAAAATGTGGGTAGACGCTTTCAGTGCAAAATCCTCCTTGACGGTACAGGGAAATAAGGGTTCCATTGAAGCAACGGCGTATGGAATAGGCGGACAGTATTTCACCTTCCACCCGCTCAAACTTGTCTCGGGAAGCTATATTTCAGAGGATGATTTGGCACGCGACTGCGTCGTGCTCACGCGCGGCCTTGCCTGGGCTCTATTTGGCGCGGTAGATGTTGCCGGCATGACGGTTTCGGTAGGCGGAAAGCCCTATCTGGTTTCCGGCGTTGTGGATATGGAAGACGATGCGGCAAGCCTGGCAGCGGGCGCCGGCGGGCAGTGTTTGTATGTGCACTATGATGCGTTATATCAAACCACAGACACGAAGATAGACTGTTATGAAATAATTTTGGCTGACCCGATTTCAAGTTTTGCCAAAAATATTGTAACGGAGAGTTTTCCGACAGGCGGAGAGATTGTAGAAAACAGCGCCAGATACGGTCTTGGACGAATTTTGGATATTATTTTGGATTTTGGACGGCGCTCCATGAATACTTCCGGCATCCTTTATCCGTATTGGGAAAATGCGGCGCGCTATACGGAAGATATGATGGCGCTGATGCTGGTCTTTGCGGCAGTTTCCGTATTGACGCCGTTGGTGTTCTTGGGAATTTTTGCGACCGGTGTAATCCGCCGGCTGAATGTGCAGGGAAAGCGTGTCGCGCGTAAAATAAAAGACCGGTATTAAAAAAGCAGGAGCTTTTGCTCCTGCTTTTTACGATGTTTCTTCTTCCGGTACAAACGTCCGGACACCGGCGATGTGGATGAACCGGATCGCGCGAAAGCTGTAGCTGGAGAGCGGCCGGTAATCCACATTGCTCGAGTGTGCGGCAACCAGGATATTGTCGAGCGAGGGGGATTCCCCAACGGAGACGATGACCGGCGTATGATGGAATTCCGCGCGGTTGATCGCAAGTTGGCAAACGTCTCCGGGTTGCATCTGCGAGATGTCGGTATCGATTCCGAAGGGACCGGCATTCAGGTTTCCCGTGAGAAAGTTATAAAGATATTGCACGCCGGTCCAGGAAGCGGTCCGGTCGTTTGCGGTAATGTAGTACCAGCCATAAATGGGCGTATAATTCATGATTCCGGCGCCCGCATAGATACACTGCGAGGCAAAATTGGTACAGTCTCCGCCGATCCCCTGGAAGTCGAAATATTCCGGGTTTCTACCGTATGCCCAACGGTGGGCATAAGCCACTGCAAGTTCGCGGTTATAGGGAAATTCAATCAGTTTCATGGCAGCCGTCCTTTATTTCAGTCAGGATACGCTATCTTATGCGCTTTGCCGTAAGTTTGTTACAAAAATTGCCGGACAGCACAATATTTTTGTGCTGTCCGGCAATTTTTGCTTTTGGTAGCAATCATCCTAAATTTAGTTTTTTGATGCGCTGCAAAATCTGATGTTGCTCTCCCGGAGACTCAACGGTACTACAGGTCTCATCAAACTGGTAAAATTGCTTGAGCAGCGGATCTGTCGTGTCATTAGGCTGTGCGGCACGGGGAGGTGTGTCAAACACTTTGGTATAGACCTTATAAAACGTGGAGTAATCCCCAAAACCACACCGGCGCGCCACTTCATTATTTGCAATTCCCGCATGCAGAAGATGCCGCGCCCGAATCAGACGTTTATAGGTAATGTACTTCCAGAGCGTAAATCCAAGATGCTGCTTGAAGATTCGATCCAGCTGAGAGCGGGAAATGTACAGAGAAGCGGCAAGACTGTCCGGGTTCAAATCCTCTTCCAAATGCTCATTGATATGCGAAATAACTTCACGCAGGAGCGGAGAACGGTTATCGCTGGAGCCGGAAACATAGGGATAAATACGATTGACTTCGCTTAAGATCATGGTGAGCGCGCCGAATACGGCAATTCGTCTCATATATGTTCCCGAAACGGCGGAAACACACGAAAAACAGGATTCAATGAGCGTACGATTTAACTTTCCACGTGGAACCACGCAGTCCATTCCCAATTTGCGCTCAGTAAGAGGACGGCAAATACGTCCGTCGGGGTCAAAAATGGAGTAGTAATATGGGCTGAATTCCATATGATGAAATTCGGCAGGGAAATCGATAGGTTGTACTTTGTGAATTTCTGCGTCTCGAACTAAAAGAATTTCGCCGGGATTGACCACATAGGCGACTCCCTCGACATTGGCTGACAGCCGTCCGGATTGACAGTAAATCAGTTGATGTGCTTCGTTAATATTCAATAAAGAAGTATTTTCCTGATCATTTTCCACATAGTTGTCGGCGTACAACAGATATCGGTCGATATACGCGCTTTTAAACATGGGGCCACCACCTTCTCCTATTAGTATATCAAAAAATGACCGCGGAAACAATATGCGTTTGTCGAGGAAGTGGAAAAAAATGCGTAATATTTTCAGAGGTTTGCAAAATGAATTGGGAAAAGACTGAAAATTTCACTGATTTTAGGCTTCCTTTTGCCGTTTTTGTGGATTTTCTTGCAATTTTGAAAAGGCAATTTTATAATAAATTTGTTCCGCTTTCCCTGTTGTGTAAAGGCGGAACCCCGGCGTGTTCGGGAGGAATGGAGAAAAAATAAGGAGGTTTGAATCATGAGAAATGGGAAAGTCGCACTGGTAACGGGATCTTCCACCGGCATTGGCGCCGCAGTCGCTAAGGCGTTGGCACGCGATGGCTACGATATCGCACTGCATTATAATCGTTCTCCGGAGCGCGCGCAGGAAGTGCAGGCGGAGATTGAAGCAATGGGTGTGAAAACCTGCCTGTTGCATGGCGATACGTCGGATGCGGAAACGCCGCGCCGTCTGGTTAGAGAAGCCGTTGAAAAACTGGGCCGTCTGGACGTGGATGTCAACAACGCGGGAATTACCCGGTTTCAGCCTCTGCGTGAGATTACCGCCGAAATTATGGATAGTATGTATTACCTGAATTATCGTGGGATGATTTTGGGCGCCTCCGAAGCGGCGCGGTATATGGTGGAAAACGGTGTACAGGGTTCTATTATTTTTAATACGTCGATTCGAGGCTTTGCACCGCATTCAAATGATGGCGTATACGGCGGTTTGAAGGCCGGTTTAAATCGAACCATCCGTTCGTTTGCCATTGATCTGGGCCGGTATGGAATCCGCGTCAACGGTTTTTCTCCCGGAGTTACCAACGTGCGCAGCCCCAAACCCGAAGATGAGGCGGAAAATCCGTTTTATAAAAATTCACCGAAATTTATCCCGCTGCGCCGCAACGGGTATGCGGAAGATATGGGGGATGTCGTTTCGTTTTTGGCTTCGGAAAAGGCGTCTTATATAACGGGACAGGTGATTTGTGTGGACGGCGGTCTTTCTATTGTGGGTGGAGCGGAACATCTTGCCGATCTTTTTGACGCGTATGATGTTGCGGAACTTGCCAAGTCTTACGTTTCGCAAGAGGAATGGAGACGTCAGCACGATGCGTTTAATGAGAAATTGAAGAAAAAATACGGAGAGTATCAGCACTGAGTTTGGATGGTTCTTGAAAAATATAATTGCAAAACTGGTCTGGATACCCAAAAATGGATCGAAAAATGTTATGACAAGCATGCAAATAAATTCAAATTTTCCTAACAGTTTTGCGTGGATTAGGAAGAACGGAGCCATTCTGCTTGCAGATTCTCGAAAGTATTGATTTTTTGTGAAAAGAATTATATAATACAAAACGGGACATTTATTTTAAGTTCATAAAAATGTCCCAGAAAAAGAGCTTTTTGATTAAAGGAGGAAAAGTATGAGCAAGAAGCGCTTATTCGCTTTGCTTGTCGCGGTGTTTATGCTGATTGCGCTGTTCAGCGCCTGCGCACAGACGGATGATGACCCGTCGGACACGAACGACAACAATGCGACGGATGACACCAATGATGTCGGTACGAACGATACCGATGAGAACCCACCGGAAGAGGAAAGACATGCTATTACCTGGATGGGTAATCAGGGATCCAATACTTACGCGACCGCTGAGGAAGCCAGAGACAATAACTTCGCGACTTACGAAGCTTTGATGGATCTGGTAACGGATACTTATAATCTGGATTATAAGTGGGATATCATTTATAGTGATGCATATCTCACCACGTTGAGCGGTTACATTGCCGCCAACACGCTTCCGGACATGTTCTGTACCCGTGAAGTCCTGGACGACACGACGCTGAACCAGCTGATTGAGGCTGGCAGACTCGCTTCTGTCGACGATATCCTGGAGTATTCCGATGGTTCTTCCAAGAGCTATTATAATACGGAAGGTCAGCTGCTTTATTTGAAGGCCTTTGCAACGGTTGCGGACGGCAACTGGTATTATGTACCGCTGCCCAACACCACTGGCTCTTCTTTTGACTTCTCTAACTCGAAATATGATCTGCGTGCCAATGGCCAGATTCATGGCGCTTACTCTGTATGTGTCCGTCAAGACTGGCTGGATAAGCTTGGCCTTGAAATGCCGTCGACCACCGATGAGTTCCATCAGATGCTGCTGACTTTCCAGGAGAAGGATGCGAACGGCAACGGCACGACGGATGAAAGATACATTGGCGAGCTTGGTAGTGCTTTCCAGACCACCGGTGTTGGCCAGTGGTTCGGTCTCCCGTACACCGACTTCATCGAGGATCCTGCAAGTGGTGTGATCGAGGTTTCCTGCCTGACGAATGGCTACAAGGAATTCTGCGATTACATGGGTGAGCTGTATGCGGATAACCTGGTATATGTTGAAGGCACGCACCCGTGGGGTAATGCTACTGAAATCGGCGCCAATACGGTTGCTGCTATTGGCATGATGCCGTCGAACCTGCAGTTCTGGAACACGGGCGATCCGGATGGTATGTATATGCCGATGCCGATTGTCCAGGCTGTTGAGGGCATTGAGCCCCGTCTGCTGATCCAGGAATCTGAAGCTGCTTTCGTTGGCTTCTCCTTCTCTGTTGACTGTGACTACCAGGCTGCTGGTACCTTTATGGACTTCCTGACCTGCCAGGATACCTACATGATCTTCAAGTTCGGTATCGAAGGCAAGTCCTATGATTGGAACGAAGATGGCACAATCACCGCCTATACGCTGGATGAGGATGAGCTGGAGAGCTACGGATCTGCTCAGACTTACTGGCTTGGCAATAACGCATTCCCGATTAACGGTGGTCACCATGGTAACCTCTGGGGCGTCCCGATGGCTACTTATGATGATATTGACGAAGCCCTTGCAGCTGGCGAGCCTTACACGGAGGAAAATCAGACCCGTGAGTCTTGGCAGGCGCAGCATCAGGTTGGTTCTGATGTCATTTCCGGCGCAGAGCAGATGCTCCTCCTTCTGAAGGAGTATGGCATTGATAATTATCATCCGACCGCCTACTATTCCTACACCACCATGGCTACTGTTGAGGAAGCCGCTGTAATCGCTCAGTATGAGACTGAGTTGAAGGACTATTTGCTTGAGATGACGACGAACATGATCGTTGGTTCTGTTTCTACGGATACCATCGACGAGCAGGTGCAGTTTGCGTATGACAATCTGGGTCTCCAGGAGTACATCAATGTCATGCAGGCTCGCGTCAACCGTTATCTTGAAGCTATTGGCCGTGAACCTGTTGAAATTGCAGAGTAATTTGGTTTGTTAATAAAAACACCCTGTTCCATTAGCTAATGCCTGTTAAGGATATTCATTTCAGAAGTGAGTAGGCATAGCAAAGGCAAGAGAAAGGCTCTAATCCGTAAGGGTTAGAGCCTTTGTTTGCATCTGGAAAAGTATGTCGCACGCCCCCTTCTGTATCTCCGGGGCTAATCGAGTCATTGGAGGTGCTTCGGAAAGGAAACTGACGACTGGACCAGCCTGACTGACCTGGAACGCTTGAAAATCATACATGCTTTGATCGCTAAAAAGGACACTCTCGTCGCGCATAGGAGACACACTAACTTGTTAGATAATGTAATTTTTAAAGATGATCTATGCTCAAAAAACAGTCTGTTTTATAAGTTTTGCCTTTGTAAATAAAAAATACGTGCGTCCCTGTACTTTCTGATTATAAACGATTATACTTTTCATCATAAAAAATTATTTTTATTTTAAAATATTGACATACATCTATTTGATTTGATATAATAAAGCACAAAACTCAACAGAGGGAAAATTAGGAAAATAAATAGGATTTTATAGTAATAATGTTTTGTTGCGTGGTGATTTCTTAAATAGCTATATCCCAAAAAATGAGGATAAAAAATAAAGAATTTTGTAAGAAAGGGGCTTGACAAATATGCTCCAGCGCAGTATGCTCTTACAGACAGACAGACAGACAGACAGACAGACAGACAGACAGACAGACAGACAGACAGACAGACAGACAGACAGACA
>CALWBW010000061.1 GCA_944376195.1 uncultured Clostridia bacterium
AACTGTAATAGAGGTTGGCGTGAATGTGCCAAATGCCAACATGATCGTTGTGGAAAATGCGGAGCGTTTTGGATTATCGCAGCTGCATCAGCTGCGCGGACGCGTAGGGCGGTCCAATCAAAAATCTTATTGCGTCCTGCTCACTCGTTCGACCTCTCCCGTGACGCGGGAACGTTTGGATGTCATGTGCAGGACGAACGACGGATTTGAAATTGCCCGGGAGGATTTGCGAATCCGCGGGCCAGGTGAATTTTTTGGACAAAGGCAGTCCGGTGTGCCGGGATTGAAAATCGCGGAATTGGGTGCGGATATGAACTTGCTCTCTGACGCACATAAGGCCGCTTCGCTTCTTTTGAAGCGGGATCCCCAGCTTTCGCTTTCGGAAAATGCGATGCTGCATGATCGGATTCAAAAACTTTTTGAAACGGAAAGGACGTAAAAAAGATGGAAAACCAAGAAACAAAAGTGCCCGGATTGATTTTAAAACCTGTTGAAGAAAAAAAAGATCTGCCGGTTTTATGTGAATTGCTTTATGAACTTGCAGTTTATGAGCATTTAGAGGATATCTTTTACGTGACGGAAGAAATTTTAGAGGATTCTCTGTTTGTTAAGCACAGTGCAGAAGCGGTTCTCGCCATTTATGACGGAAAAGCGGTGGGGTATTCAATTTATTTCATGAACTTTTCCAGCTTTCTCGGTCGAGCGGGGATGTATTTGGAAGATTTGTATGTCAAACCGGAATACCGTGGTCATGGCATTGGACTGGCAATGATAAAAAATGTTGCGAGAATCGCGGTTTCACGCGGTTGCCGCCGTTTTGAATGGGTTTGCTTGAACTGGAATGTAAATTCGATAAAATTTTATCGTTCGCTTGGCGCAAAGCCGCTGGATGAATGGACAACCTACCGGGTTACAGATGACGATTTGAAAAAATTGGCTGAGTGAGTATATCAGGAGTAGATGCGCTGGCTAAATTACAATTATTGTTATAAATACAATATTATAAAATACATTTTATGGTATAGATATTATTTTGTTGAATTTGCTGCTTTTTAATAAAATTCTCTTAGAAAGGGTCGCCGTATTCATAACTTTTCAATATAGCAGTACAGGGCCATGACGTAGTATAATAAAAATAAAAAAACATGCGCGGGA
This sequence comes from uncultured Clostridia bacterium, assembly GCA_944376195.1. Classification (GTDB taxonomy): domain Bacteria; phylum Bacillota; class Clostridia; order Oscillospirales; family QAMX01; genus Allobutyricicoccus. Next base: position 1,156 of record CALWBW010000061.1, read on the forward strand.
GAAATTTTAGTGATGGAAGTGACAGCGATCCGGAATGAATTCAAGCGTTATATCACGCATGGCGAGTTTGTTCCGATTCTTTCAAGATTGAAGGAATACGCGTCGAATGCACCGTTTACGAATGAAAAAGGCAGATATCATGTGCGAACCGTGTATTTCGGCCGGAAACGTGTGCGTGCTTCGAGAAGCCGGAGGGCTCGGGAAGAACGCGTGGATTTATTCTATATTCGCTATTATAATCAGGATCTTTCAACGCTGCGTCTCTGCCGGGAGAGTACGTTGGAAAAACGCGTGATGACAGCGTATACGCCGATTACAGAGGAAATGTGTCGGGCTATTTTGCAGCGCGATTATCTTGAGCTTGCGAAGAGTGAAGATGAGCTGCTGCATCAGTTTTATCAAAAGCTCGTAGTTGAGGAATATGTAACAAAAAATGTGATTGATAGCGATAAAATTGCCCTGGAATCCAATATTGGGAATGTGCGGATAGGAATTGATATTAACATTCGGACGACAAATCGTGCAGATGAATTTTTAAATCCGGAAATTACCGCTTTACCTTTAGATAGTGCCAGAACTTTGGTTTTAAAGGTGAAATACGATCACCAATTACAAGAGCCGTTGCGTTCCATTGTCGGATATGGACTTGCCCGTTAAGGAACTTTGTGAATGGAAATCCGCCATTTGGTCTTGTCTGATAGCAAGATGGCGGGGTTTTATCTTGGAAAAACTAAATGTGGTGTATATAAAAAACGGTCCGTTATAACGGACCGTTTTTTTCAAAACTTATTCAGCAACAAACGGGAGCAGAGCAATCTGACGTGCGCGCTTGATCGCAACCGTCAGCTGACGCTGATGTTCCGCACAGGTACCGGTCATCCGGCAGGGCAAAATTTTTCCACGCTCGGAAAGATATCTGCGGAGCTTCGCGGCATCTTTATAATCGATTTGCTCGACTTTATCTACACAAAAAGCACAGACTTTTCTGCGCTTACGCGGACGCATATTGCTGCGTTCAGCACGCTCAGGGCGCTCGGTACGCTCAGGGCGTTCGGCTTTTTCGCGCGGAGCAGTGTTTTCAGTATCCATGAGTCATATCCTCCTTCTGAAAAGTGAAACTTAGAACGGTACGTCGTCGTCATCGTCGAGTTCTGCAAAATCAGAAGCCGGCGGCATGGGATAATCCTGATTGCGGGAAGGGGCGGCCTGCGGCGCCTGATAACGCGGGGGCTGTGACATCGCCGTATCCATCGAACGTGCGGAATCTCCGGCACGCTCGGCAAAATAGACGCTGTCAGCAATCACCTCGAAGGAAACGCGGTTCTGCTCGAACTTATCCTTCCATTTCCGTGTTTGCAAACGGCCTTCACAGGCGACGAGAAGTCCCTTGCGAAACCATTTTGCTACAAATTCCGCTGTATTGCGCCAGGCGACGACGTCAATAAAATCTGTCTCGCGCTGCTCACCGGAACGGGTAAAGTCACGGTCGACAGCCAACGTAATCGTACAAACCGGTACGTTTTGCGGCGTATAGCGCAGTTCCGGATCACGCGTGAGTCTTCCCATTAAAATAACCTTATTGAGCACGTCGCATCCTCCTCAGCAGGTCAAATCAGTCCAAACAAACAATAATGGAACGCATGATGTTGTCCGTGATCTTGTAGATACGGTCAAGCTCAGCGGGGAAATCTGGCTTGGATTCAAAGGACATGTAGACATAATAGCCTTCGTTCAAGTCGTTGATCGGATAAGCAAGGCGTCTTTTGCCCCACTCGTCAACCTTGTCAATGGTTGCGTTTTCCTCGATGAGCGCACGGAATCTTGCGACGACTTCCGCAGTTTCCTCTTCATTGAGATTCGGATTGGCAATGAAGATGGTCTCATACTTTGCTTTGACTTTTGCCATGTTGCACCTCCTTATGGACTTCAGGTCCCCATTTTGATGGGAACAAGGATCACGGCCCCGCCTCCTGCCTGCGCTTCCGACGACATGAGACGAAAGGACAGAGGCAAGTTTGGCCGTTCTCTACTATTATACAGAAATTATGCTATCTGTCAAGCATTTTTTTAAAAATTGAAGGATTATACAGATTTTTCTGTTGACAAACGGAAACCGGTATGCTATATTGAACGTAATAGCTGAGAAGGGAACAACTTTGCTGTAGTTGCCGCGCAGAGAGGGCGTTTGGAGTTTCGCTGTGAGAATGCCTGTGAGCAACGCTGCGTAAGACCATCCTGGAGCTGCTTCGCTGAGGTTTTCGTAGGCGAAGCCGTTATGTTGCCGCGTTAGGGCGTATGAGTGGCGGTATGAAGTTCATGCCGCAAGCAGAGTGGAACCACGGGTATTGTACCCGTCTCTGGGAAACCGGAGACGGGTATTCTTTTTTGCGGCAATGGGAAAATAATCAATTGTGCAGATGTTTATCGATGTTTTTTGGATACGCTGTTTCAAAACTTTTGTTTTTTTTAAATTGCCTGCAGACGCGTATGTGGATTCCAGATGTACAATGGAAAAATTTCATGGAATAAAGGAGAAGATAAAATGATAAAGGTTTATTTGCCGGACGGCGCCCCATTAGAACTTCCCGATGGTGCGACTTGTCTTGATGCGGCAAAAGCTATTTCTGCAGGTCTTGCACGTGCCGCGTTTGCCGCAGAATTGGACGGAAAAGCTGTAGAGTTGATGACGCCGGTGTCCGATGGTGCGCATATTGCCATTTTGACAAACGGTGAGGACGCGTTGCATATGATGCGTCACACGGCGAGCCATGTGCTGGCGCAAGCGGTGCAGCATCTCTACCCGGATGCCAAATTTGCCATTGGCCCCGCGATTTCTACCGGTTTTTACTATGATATTGATTGCGCTACTGTTTTTACGCCGGAAGATCTGAAAAAGATTGAGGCGGAAATGAAGAAAATCATCAAGCAGGCGTTGCCGCTGGAACGTTTTACAATGCCGCGTGAAGAGGCCCTGGCCTATTTCCGCGAGAAGAATGAGCCTTATAAAGTAGAACTGATTGAGGATCTTCCGGAAGACGCTGTGATTTCGTTCTATCGCCAGGGGGATTTTACGGATTTGTGCGCCGGACCGCATTTGCCGGATACCGGACGTGTGAAGGCGTTCTCCCTGACAAGCGTTGCCGGCGCGTATTGGCGCGGCGATTCTTCCCGTCCCATGCTGCAGCGTATTTACGGTGCTGCGTTCCTGACAAAAGAGGAGTTGCAAGCGTATATCACCCGCATGGAAGAAGCTAAGAAACGTGATCACCGTAAACTCGGCCGTGAACTGGGACTCTTTATGTTGACGGAAGAAGGCCCCGGGTTCCCGTTTTTCCTGCCGAAGGGTATGGTGCTGCGCAATACATTAATTGATTATTGGCGCGAGGTGCATAAGCGTTACGGATATGTGGAGATTTCCACGCCCATGATGCTCAATCGTGCGCTCTGGGAACGCAGCGGTCACTGGGATCACTATAAGAATAACATGTATACGACTGTGATTGATGACGAGGATTTTGCCATCAAACCGATGAACTGCCCCGGCGGAATGCTGGTCTACGCCGCGGAGCCGCATTCCTATCGTGATTTGCCGCTGCGCTGTGGTGAACTGGGGCTGGTGCATCGCCATGAGCTCTCCGGTGCGCTGCATGGCCTATTCCGTGTGCGCTGCTTTACCCAGGATGACGCGCATATCTTTATGACCCGGGAGCAAATGAAAGATGAAATTAAGAATGTGGTGAAACTCTTTGACGAGGTATATTCCACATTCGGCCTGCATTACGAGATCGAGCTTTCCACAATGCCGGAGGATCATATCGGCACGGTGGAAGAGTGGGAAGAAAACCAGAATATTTTAAAAGACGCAATCACCGACATGGGCAAAACATATGTTGTGAACGAGGGAGACGGCGCGTTCTACGGCCCGAAACTGGACTTCCACATTGAGGACTGTATCGGCCGTACCTGGCAGTGCGGTACGATTCAGCTTGACAGCCAGCTTCCTGAGCGTTTTGAACTGGAATATATCGGTTCCGACGGCGCACCGCATCGCCCGGTAATGATTCACCGCGTGGTGTTTGGTTCCATCGAACGGTTTATCGGTGTGATCACGGAGCATTTTGCCGGCGCGTTCCCGACCTGGCTGGCGCCTGTGCAGGTGAAGGTATTACCGATTACCGACCGTACGCGCGATTATGCGGCGAGTGTGCTGGAGACATTAAATGCCGCCGGTTTGCGTGCGGAACTGGATGACCGCAGCGAGAAGATCGGCTATAAGATTCGAGAAGCACAGCTCCAGAAGATCCCATACATGCTGGTGGTGGGAGACAAGGAATCTGCCGATGGCACAGTTGCCGTGCGTGACCGTCGGGATGGTTCGAACGAAGTGATGGCGCTTGACGCATTTATTGCTAAAATTCAAAACGAAATTGCAACAAAGGCTTTGTAAGCAGAAAAAAGATCCGACCTGAATTGATTTAGGTCGGATCTTTTTTTATATTCGTTAATTTTTTGCACGCCGTTTGTCAAGAAAACGCTGTATGGTATCAAGCCAGGATGCCACCGTGTTCATTACAGGGTTTGCAAGCAGAGCAAACACCACGAGAACCAGAATATCGCGCCAGGAGAGTACAGTCAGTTCAAAGAAATCTTTCAGGAAGAAGAACGAAACGGCGAATGCCGCGGTAATAACAAGCATCATAACAAGACGCAGGCTGTTATAGGGCTTGCTGGTGCGATGAACCATTAAAAGTCCCACAATCCCCATAATAGCGGTGCTGATTGTGGAGAGAGCATCCTCGCTGAATTCAAATGCCAAATAAAACAACAGAATCCCCACGATTAGAAAAAGATCTGCTGCCGCCGCAGGGAGCGCCCGGAAAATCACATTTTTAAGGAAATGGCCTTCCACACGATTGTGATTGGGCTCCATGGCAAGAACAAATGAGGGAAGGCCAATGGTCAGCGCACTGACCAGGCTGAGTTGTGCCGGCGTAAAGGGATAGGGAAGTGTGGCAAAGAGCGTGATAAACGCAAGACAGAAGGAGAAAATATTTTTCACGAGGTATAAAGAAGCGGAGCGTTCAATATTATTGATGACGCGCCGGCCCTCCTGCACAACCTCCGGCATGGAAGCAAAATTGGAGTTCATTAGAACAATATGCGAGACCTGGCAGGCAACCTCACTGCCGGAAGCCATTGCAATGGAACAATCGGCTGATTTCAGGGCAAGCACGTCATTGACGCCGTCGCCGGTCATGGCAACGGTATGGCCGGCTGCTTTCATGGCGCGTACCAGTTTTCGCTTCTGTTCCGGTGTTACACGCCCAAATACGGTGTATTCCTCTGCGGCATGCTGTAGAGCCATCTCTGTTTGAAGCGTACGTGCGTCGACAAATTTTTCGGCATTGGGAATTCCCGCCCGCTTCGCCACCTCGGAGACGGTGGTGGGATTATCCCCGGAAATCACTTTGACGGTGACACCCTGTTCCCGGAAATAACGGAAGGTATCGGGCGCTTCTTCCCGAATTTTGTTGCTGAGCAGAATCAAGGCCAAAGGAAGCAGTTCGCCGTCTAAAGTTTCATCCTGCAACGCCCCGTCATAAAGCGCCAGAAGCAGTACGCGGCATCCTTTGGCGGCATAGCCGTCAATTTGAGATGCGTAGTCTGTATAGCGGTCTTTTAATAAAATTTCCGGAGCGCCCAGGAGATACGTCTCTTCCCGATCAAAGGAAACGCCGCCGTATTTTTTCGCAGAAGTAAAAGGCAGTGTGGCGATTGCTTTTTGCCTTGCTTTGCCCGTAAAATACCGGCGCAAGGCAGCCATCGTATCGTTGTCGTCCTGCGCGGCGTAAACATAGTCTTCCATAATGGCACGGATGTCGGAATCAATATAACGTTCTTCGCAGAGCGGCACGACATCCTCCACAATCATCTTGTTTTCTGTGATGGTTCCGGTTTTATCCACACACAACGTGTCAATCCGCGCCAGCGTCTCAATGCACTCCATATCATGTGCCAGCGTTTTCCGTCGCGCCAGACGCATAACACCCGCGACAAGGGCCAGGCTCGTGAGCAGATACAGCCCTTCCGGAATCATACCAATGAGCGCAGCTACCGTAGACGTGACGCCGGTAGCCAGATCGCGATCCAGCCATATGATTTCCTTTATAGCCAGGATGATGCCAAAGGGGATGACAATAAAACCAATCCATTTGACGAGCTTTGTCAAAGAACGCATCATTTCCGACATCTGCGGTTTTTTAGACTTTTTCGCTTCAATAGTCAGTTTGGAAACAAACGATTCCGCTCCCACCGCCGTTAATTGCGCACAGCAAGTCCCACTCACGACAAAACTGCCCGAGAGAAGCGGATCGCCGGGCCCTTTGGGCACCTCGTCTGCTTCACCCGTTATGAGCGCTTCATTCACCTGGCAGGAACCGGATACCACCACGGCGTCTGCATAAATTTGATTTCCTGTTGCAAACATGACGATTTCATCGCGTACCGTTTCATCTGTGTTTACGGTCAGGCGCTGTCCGTCCCGTATAACGGTTGCTTTGGGCGCAGAAACGATATTTAATCGGTCGAGAATTTTTTTGGAACGCAGTTCCTGTACAATACCGATTGCAATATTTGCCAGCACAATCCCCATAAAGGTGAGGTTTCGCCATGACCCTACAGCGATAATGAAAGCGGCAAGAATAAAGAAAACAAGGTTAAAATAGGTAAAGATATTCGAACAGATGATTTGTCCGACGGTTTTGGAGGGTGGATTGACAGGCGTGTTCACACAGCCCGCATGCATTCTTTCCAGGACCTGCCTAGAATCTAGACCTTGCGTTGGGTCCGGAGAAACAACAGGAGGCACATGCGCAGCAACAGAATCCGCACTTTTTGCATGAGTCATAAAGTTTGTTCCTTTTCAGTGACGTGTAATTTGAAAAAATCAAAAAGTGTATGCGAGGGAAGCATAGCACAAAATTGGAATATAAACAAGGGAAAGTTTACGGAAAATTGCAAAGAACTGTCAAAAACTCATTGTGGAACGGTTTCGAGTAACTGTGCTTTGTATTTTTTCCGGATTGCAAACCAGTAATAAAGAAAGACAAAAAGCGCGGAAAAGAACCAGCCAAGGGGATATCCGATAAAAATATTGGTAACAGAACGGTGCATCCCCATAGAAATGGCCAGCCAAAGCTGACGGCAGCCAATCATGCCAAGAAGCGAAAGCACCATCACGGCACGGGACTTTCCAAATCCGCGGACTGCGTTGGAGAAAATCTGATTGAGCGCCTGGCAATAATAAAGAGGCATCATCGTGTGGATCATGGCAACGCCATAAGAAACGGCATTTTCATCCGCGGTGAAGATGTGAACAAAGAAATCTGCAAAGAAATAAATGGGAACTCCCAGTACCGCGACACAAATGCCACAGAGGATCAGACAAGTACGGATACCTTGGAAAGCACGATCCAGGCGTTTGGCGCCAAAATTCTGGCTGACAAAAGTAGTTGTAGCGAGACCGACAGACTGGGCAATCAAACCGGCAAATTTGTCGATTTTCTTGGCGGCGCCAATTCCTGCCATGGCGGCGGAACCAAAACCATTAATGTAACGCTGCACAAACAGATTGGAGATGGAGATCAGGCTGGCTTGTATAGCAGCCGGAATTCCAAGATCCAGAACTTGTAGCAGCAAATGTTTTTGGATTTTTAGTTCTTTTAACGTTACTTTGTAAACGTCATTTGCACAGATTAATTGGCGAAATACTAAAAATACTGAGAGTCCTTGTGCACAGATTGTGGCGATTGCTACGCCAATAACCCCCATTTTTAACCATACGACTGCAACAAGGTCGAGGATGATGTTTGCAACGGAAGAGATTAAAAGGTAGTAAAACGGTCTTTTGGAATCACCGACTGCACGCAAGATCCCTGCTCCAACATTATAAATTGCGGTAAAAAGAATACCAATCAAATAAACGCGCAGGTAACGGTCTGCTTCTGCGTAAACGTCGGCAGGGCAATCGACAATCGTAAGAAGAAGCGGCGTTAAAAGAATGCCTGCTATGGCCATAATGATCCCAAGAATTAAGGCGAATGCAAGTGCTGTATGAATAGAATCATGCAAATTCCGATAATCTTTTGCGCCAAAGTAACGAGCGAATAAAACGCCGGCGCCAGTAGAAAGCCCTGTAAAAAAGCCTGTTAAAAGCATCGAAATATCTGAACAGGAACTGACGGCAGCAAGCGCGGTGGTTCCAACAAATTGTCCGACAACGATTGCGTCGACGCTGTTATATAAATTTTGAAAAATTTGACCGACAAAAATAGGAAAGGCAAACGCAACAATTAATTTTGCAATATTGCCTTCCGTTAAATCCATACTGCTTTTTTTCATGTACTCCCCAAAATCCTTTCTTTTTTTATGATAAACGAAAATGAAAAAATGGATTATTGACTACAAAAGTTTGATTATAAAAAGTGCTGTATGTGGTTATCTTATTTTGCGCCGTTTTTACATAAATGTCTTTGATAAAAAAATAACCACCTAATTCTAAAAAAAGACTTGAAAAATACATAAGGCCATGCTATAATACGATCATTGTGAATACGCCGGTGTGATGGAATTGGCAGACGTGCTGGACTCAAAATCCAGTCCTGGCAACAGGGTGCGGGTTCGACCCCCGCCACCGGCACCA
>CALWBW010000062.1 GCA_944376195.1 uncultured Clostridia bacterium
GTTTTACCGTGACGTCCGGCATGAGCGCCACGGCAGGGCTTCGGAAGATCGCCATGGAGAGTAGCACGAACGCAAGCGCGGCCAGGAAAAACGCCAGGTTTTTCAGGTTGCTTGCGATGGGAAGCAGGATGGTGAAAAGGCTCGACGCCACGGTGCCGCAGAGAATGTAGGGCATCCGCCTGCCGATGCGCGTCTTCGTCCGGTCGGAAAGCGAGCCGAAAAACGGCAGCAAAAACAGCGCAAGGATATTATCCAGCGCCATGATAAAACCGGAAAGCGTGTCGTTTACGTCAAAGGTATTTTTTAAAATCAGCGGGACAATGGAATCATAGATCTGCCAAAAGGCGCAGATCGCCATAAACGCAAATCCCACCAGAATGGTCCGACGGTTATCAAGCTTCATATACGCTACCCCCATGGTTCTTAAAGTTGTCGGGCGCTGAAAACGCCCGCAAATGGTTGGCCGGTTTCCTTTATTTTATCATATGCGGGTGGAAGGAGACAATCACACGGTGATAAAAATGATGTTAAATGTGAAAAACCTTGAAAATTTTAGCTTTCGTTAGAAATTTCAAGTATACGGGAGCTTATTAAAAATCATGGCCCACAAAGGTCAGGAAAGGTCAAATTTGAATCTTGACCTTTTTTCAGACTGGGGTATAATAATAGACGAAAGGTCAAAGAAAGTCAAAGTCAGAAAGAAGTGGTTCCCATGAGAATGAGCGATATGATTGCACAGTTCATTCTGGACACCCTGACCAGTTCCGACGGCGAGGTGGAGCTCCAGAGAAACGAGCTTGCCGACCGGTTCAACTGTGTCCCAAGCCAGATCAACTATGTGATTTCGACCAGGTTCTCCCCGGAGCACGGCTATGTAGTACAGTCCCGCCGGGGCGGCGGAGGATATATTCGGATTGCGCGAATAAATATGGATAGGCCGTCTATGATAATGCATACGGTAAATGCGATTGGCGACACGCTGGATATGCAGTCCGCTACGGCGATTTTACAGAACCTGGTCAATGCGAAGAGCGTGACGGCGGAGGGGGCGCACATCGTGCTCACGGCGGTGAGCAATAACGCGCTGGCGCCGGTGCCGCCGGAAGAGCGCGGGAAGCTGCGCGCGAGAATTTTAAAAATGTGCCTGTTGGCAATGGGAAACAAAGCTTAGCGGCTATGTTTCCCGGAAACAGGCTTTCAATTAAAGGAGGGTTTTTTATGTTGTGTGAAAAATGCGGAAAACGCGAAGCGAATGTATATATGAAGAATGTAATCAATGGCGAGACGACAGAACGGCATCTGTGCAGCGAGTGTGCAAATGAAGAGGGCATTCTCAAGACGGCGGTGAACCCATTCTACGGAATGTCAAGCTTCTTTGACGATTTTAATCAGGCGTTCCAGGGATTCTTCCCAGGACTGACGGCGCCGACCGCCGGAACGCGCGGTTCCCTGGCAGCAGGTACGACCTGCCCCGTCTGCGGTGCGAGCGCGCAGGACATTGCGCGTACCGGACGCGCGGGTTGCGCGGACTGTTATTCCGTTTTTGACTATGTACTGGATCCGGCAATCAAGCGGATTCATGGGGATGTTTCCCACACCGGCTCGATTCCCGGCAGCGCGGGCGCGGAGCTTTCGAAGAAGCGCCGTCTGAGCGAACTGAAGCATGAATTAAAAGCCGCGATTAAAAAGGAAGCGTTTGAAGACGCCGCGCGTCTGCGTGACGAGATTCGCAGCCTGGAGAATGGGGGTGCTTCCAATGAGTAAATGGTTTGAGAAAAAGGGGACAGATGATGATGTGGTCGTTTCTTCCCGTGTACGTCTGGCCCGAAATGTCAAAGGCGTCCCGTTCCCGGGACGTATGGATGAAAAACAGGCGTCCGGGATGCTGGACCGGGTGCAGGAGGCCTTAAAGGCCTCCGGTACCCTGCGGTTTACCCGGTACGATTTTCATAAAATGGACGCCGCACACCGCGGCGCGATGACGGAACGGCACTTGGTTTCGCGGGAGCTTGCAAACGGGTCGCTTCCGCGCGGTGTATTCCTCTCCGAGGATGAGGGCGCATCCATCATGGTCAACGAGGAAGACCACTTAAGAATTCAGGTGATTGGCGCGGGCATGTGCCTCGCCTCGTGCCTGGAGGACGCCAAGCGACTGGATACGCTGTTGGACGAATCGCTTGGATTTGCGTTTGATGAGAAGCATGGATATCTCACCGCCTGCCCGACCAACCTCGGATGCGGATTGCGTGTGAGCGTCATGCTTCACCTGCCCGCCATGACCGAGTCCGGCGGTATCCGCGAAGTGATGAACGCGGCGGCAAAGGTCGGGCTGACTGTGCGCGGCATGTATGGCGAAGGGACGCGTGCGACCGGCGCGCTTTACCAGATATCGAATGCTCTGTCTTTGGGATATACGGAGCGTGAGATTTTAGAGCGCTTGGAAACTGCCGTCCACAGCATTATGGAAGGAGAACGCGCGCTCCGCAAACGTCTGGCAAAAGAAAATCGCGCGTATCTGGAGAACCGTGTATACCGTGCGCTTGCGCTGTTGCGCAGCGCCCGTATGATTAGTTCGGAGGAAGCACTTTCGCTCCTTTCCGACGTACGTTTGGGCGCCGGCGTTGTCGATGGAATTGATACCGGTGTGATTGACAGGCTCTTGTGGGAAATCGGTCCCTGCAATGTGAGCTTGCAGGATAAAAAAGCGTCTTCGGCGGAAGGCCGGGACGTGGTCCGGGCGGAGATCGTAAGATCCGCTCTGGGCGCGTAAGGGGGAAATGCTATGATGTATAACAATAAATTTACGGAACGCGCGGAACAGGCGCTCCGTTTGGCCCATGAAGCGGCTGCGGAACTGGGTCACAGCCATGTCGGCAGCGAGCACATGCTCCTGGGACTGATCCGTGAGGGAACCGGTGTAGCGGCGCGTGCACTTGCCAGTGCCGGCGTGACGGACGACCAGATCCACCAGATGATCGTGGAAAATATCGGAACGGGCGAACCGGGCGAGTCCACCCCGCAGGGGTTGACGCCCCGCGCCAAACGCATCATTGAAATTGCGATGGCGGAAGCTGTCCGTCTGGGCCATAACTATGTCGGAACAGAGCATCTTTTGATGGGCCTTCTGCGTGAAGGCGACTGTTTCGCCGCGCGGATGCTGGCGGCGTCCGGTGTGGACGCGCAGCGTCTTTACATGTCGGTACTTGGTATGCTGGGTTCCCAGCCGTCGGAAGGCGGCGAGGCGCCGTCCGGCGGGATCGGCGGGCGTGCCGCACGCGAGGGACGCGGCAGCAGCAGTACCAAAACGCTGGAGCAGTACGGTACGGATTTGACGCAGGCTGCGCGCGACGGCAAACTGGATCCGGTGATCGGCCGTAACGACGAGATCGACCGTGTGATCCAGATCCTTTCGCGCCGTACAAAAAACAATCCGTGCCTGATCGGCGAACCGGGCGTCGGCAAGACGGCCATCGCCGAGGGTCTGGCGGAAAAAATCGCGGCGCAGGACGTTCCGGAATCCCTGCGTGGGCGCCGCGTCTTTGCTCTGGAACTCTCCGGCGTGGTCGCGGGTACGAAGTACCGCGGCGAATTTGAGGAACGGATCAAGGCCATTTTGGACGAAGTGAAAAAGAGCGGCAATGTGATCCTCTTTATCGATGAAATTCATACGCTGGTCGGCGCAGGTGCGGCGGAAGGCGCCATCGACGCGGCGAACATCTTAAAGCCGATGCTCTCGCGCGGTGAAATCCAGGTCATCGGCGCAACGACAATTGCAGAATACCGCAAATACATTGAAAAGGATGCGGCCCTTGAGCGCCGGTTCCAGCCGGTCATGGTGGGCGAACCTTCGCAGGAGGATTCCGTAGCCATCCTGATGGGGCTGCGCGACCGTTATGAGGCGCATCATAAACTGAAAATTTCCGACGAGGCCATCCGTGCGGCGGTGACGCTTTCCACGCGGTATATTTCCGACCGTCATCTGCCGGATAAGGCCATTGACCTCATCGACGAGGCCGCGTCCCGCCTGCGCATGAAGGCGCAGACCGCGCCGCCGGACCTCAAGTCGCTGGAGGAGGAGGCGTCGAAGCTCTCCAAGGATATGGACGAGGCCGTACAGGCGCAGGACTTTGAAAAGGCCGCGTCTTTGCGTGACCGCAAGACGGAGCTGAATAAAAAGATTGAGTCCCAGCGCAATGCCTGGCGGGAGAAAAACGGTTCCGCCGGCACGACGGTCACAGAAGAGGATATTGCAAACGTCGTCTCCGGTTGGACGGGCATCCCTGTTACGCGTCTGACCGAAACGGAAAGCGAACGTTTGATGAAACTCGAGGACGAACTGCATCGCCGTGTCATCGGTCAGGACAGCGCCGTTTCCGCGGTAGCGCGCGCCATCCGGCGCGGACGTGTGGGATTGAAAGACCCGAAGCGTCCGATCGGTTCGTTCATTTTCTTGGGCCCGACCGGCGTTGGCAAGACGGAGCTTGCCCGCGCACTGGCGGAGGCCATGTTCGGGGATGAAAACGCCATGATGCGTGTCGATATGTCCGAATATATGGAGAAACACACCGTCTCCAAATTGATCGGTTCGCCTCCTGGATATGTCGGGTATGACGAAGGCGGCCAGCTCACCGAAAAGGTGCGCCGTCATCCGTACTGCGTCATCCTCTTCGATGAAATTGAAAAAGCGCACCCGGATGTCTTCAACATCATGCTCCAGATCCTGGAGGACGGCATTCTGACCGATGCGCAGGGCCGTCGTGTGGACTTTAAAAACTCCATCATCATCATGACGTCCAATATTGGCGCGCAGCTCATTACCAATGAGGGCCAGCGCGCACTGGGCTTTACAAGCAGCGAGAAGCGCGAGAGTACCTTTGAGGAAATCAGCGAAAGCGTGATGGGCGAGCTGAAGCGCGCGTTCCGTCCGGAATTTTTAAACCGTGTGGACGAGATCATCGTCTTCCACCGTCTTGAGAAGGACGAAATCCGCAAGATCGCGAACCTGATGCTCGGCGAAGTCACAAAGCGCCTCGAGGGGATGGAAATCCATCTCACCTGGGATGACGCCGCGCTGGATAAACTGGTCGACATGGGCTACGATCCCGTCTATGGCGCGCGTCCGCTGCGCCGCGTGATCCAGACCCAGGTCGAGGACCGCGCCGCGGAGATGCTGCTTACCGGCGGCGCCGCGCACGGCGACACGGTAAAGCTCTCCGTGGAAAACGACGCGTTTACGCTGACAAAGCAGGCGGAAGCGCCGAAGGCCGAAGCGAATGCGTAATTGAATAATCGTGCCCCGGGGGAGCTTTCAAAGCTCCCCCGGGGCACAGTGCGTTTATGGGCCAGAAGGTTCCCAGACAATTTCCCCGTCCCGAACTGAGGGATAGACGAGATCCGCCCGCGTAACCCGGTACGAGATCCCGCCGGACTCATGGACCGTGACGGTCTCCGTTTCGGTATACGCTACCAGATAAGAACTTGTCCCATCCGATACCCATTCGTTCCCGCGCACCTCGTCGCGCAGGACAGTCCCCCGTTTCACCCGCACGGGATAAGTCAGCAATTCCTCCATCACAGACGGGTCATAGGGGGTGAGTTCATCCCATAAAACCCAGCCGACCGTATCCATATGCTCGGCCAGATTCAAAAGATGAACCAGCGACCACAGGTCTTCCCCATTTTGCACCGTCAGGATTACGTCCACCAACATGTTGCGGCACGTCCCGATCACGGCGCTTTCCGCAAGCGGCAGGCCGTGCGCTTCGACGGCGTCCGGCGCGAACATGGCCCCAGTCAGCTCGTCCCGCTCGATCACGTGATAATCAAGCAGGCGCAGGAGCGCCTGATGCTCCGTCTGAAACGCTTCGTATGCGGCTTGCTCTTCCTCATATTCCGCTTCCAGCGCTGCGTACCGTTCCTCCAGCGCCTCGTATTCTGCCCGCCACCGTGCAAGCTCCTCAGCGTCCGGCGCGGCGGGGACGGCGTCCGGGGTTTCTTCGCACGCGGCAAGCGTGCATAAAACTGTCAACGCCAAAAGCAGCGCGAGAATACGGCGTTTCATGAAAAATCCTCCTTTTTTGCGCCCCGCAGACAAAAACGGCCTGACCGGGGAACCGCGTTTTCTGTTCTGGAAATGCTTATAAAGCAGCCATAACGGGAATCTTGCAAAATTGCAAATGACATTCCGCAAAGCCCCGCAAAATAAGAAAAGCCCCGGGATTTTCCCCGGGGCTTTGTAAGTTAGACGGGCGGCTGCGCGACGCCGCTTTCGCGGTAGCGCGCGATTTCGTACAGGCCGGAGGGCTGATAGAGCGCGTAATGTACGCCGATGGTCAGGCCCGGCGATTCATACTGTACTGTCAGATGGCAGGTCAGCGCCATGTCAAGGTCGGGATCAAACGCCATCTCGTAATCCTCGTCCAGAATCCACCATTCCGTATACGAGGTCCGATTGGCGAGCTCTTCCGTAAGCGCCTCCCCGACAGAATGCGCGCCGGTCAGTTCTTCCGGCTCCCCCAGCTCGGAGACCAACAGGTCGTATACCTTTTGCAGTTCGTCGGTCTTCGTTTCGGCGGTGACGCTTATGGAACGTTCAAACGAGATCCCCCAGGCTTCGGCGGAACTGTTGAGCCGAATGTAGTAGTCATACTCCGCGCCGTCTACCAGAGCGGGTTCTATCCGGTTGGGTCTGGGATTCGGCGTGCCGTTTTCGTCGTACACATACTCCCATTCGCCGGTGGCGTCAAGCGCCGCGGCAACGTCCGCCGAGGGCTGTCCCAAATAGGATAAGAGGGAGGTGTCAAAGGAATCGTCTTCCCGGGCGAGAGGTTCTGCATCTTCCACATCGCCAGTCTCCCCTGGCGTTTCGTCTGTTGCATCGTCTTCCGGCACATCGTCCGAAGTATCATCCTCCGCCGTGTCGTCGGGGAGATCATGGAAGGATTCGTCGCCGGTGGTCTGGCCGGCGTCGCTTGCATTGTCCCCGGCAGACTCCTCCGTCCCGCACGCGGCAAACGCAAACAAAAGCACAAGGGCTAAAAGCAGCGCGAGAATACGGCGTTTCATGAAAATACCTCCTTTTTGCGCCCCGCAGACAAAAACGGCCTGACCGGGGAACTGCGTTTTCTGCTTAATATTTCTAATATTTAGGAAAGAACCGCAAAAATATGATATGTTTTATTATCACTGACAGAGGTTACATAAGAGGTATAGGGGTTTGCACGAATTTCCGAGGTGCTGACGAGGGAAGTATAGGCTTCCATTGCACCGGAAGAAATCGCGGAGCCGGGAATATAGGCTTCCGCAAACGACACATCCGGATAAGGCGCAGAGGTCCACGTTGCGCCGCGGGAATCGGGTCCGATGGAAAAGCCGGGAGGAGCGGAGAAGGAAAGCGCCGTACTGCCGGTGGAAATGGTCTGGGCAAGGACAATCAACTCCGCGTTTCCAGGCCCGCTGTATACGGCTCCCACCTGAAGGTTTTTCGCTTCCAGGAAGGCCTCTCCTCCGAGCATACCTCGGTACCAGTCTCCGGAATGTCCGACGTTGCAAGTTTGATTGACGCTGTTGGTTTCATAATTTGAAAAGCTGTCCAGAAAATACAGGGAAGCTGCCAATGCACGATATGGGGTCTGCTGCAAATACTGGTAATCCGCAGCGTTTTGCTGTAAAATCGCAGACTCAAGTTCCTCCAGGTTCAGGTCTTCTTTCTGCGACTCGTCTACGACGGCAGCCGTTCTGACCAAAACCCCTTGATCTACGTACAAAGACAGCGCAACATCGACGCCGTCTACTAGGACCACTTCCTGGGATACGCAGGTTGGTTCTTCAATCGATGGTTTTGCATTTGCATATGGCGCGGCTTGCGGGGGCTTGTATGCGGAGATCACGGAAGTGCCGCCTAGTAAAAGGCACAGCAAAGAGAGTGCAATCAGTGACTTTTTCATAGGTTTCTCCTGATCGATTCGCAGCCTTTACGCTTGTTTCTATTACACGTTTGCAAAATTTTTGCGATTAAATCTCAAACTCTGCTGCAACGAAATGGTGTTGCCCTGTGCTCTCATTCCGGACTCTCACAAGGATTCGATAGGTCCCGCCGGGGAGTTCTCCGTACATGTCCTCCAAATTGGGAACGTAAGACCTTTCCCCGTGCGGCGGAATAATCATTGCCACGTCCATGGTCGCCCAGGGCTCGCAGGGTATCGTGCGCCATACGCCGAATTTACGCACCTCTACACGAAACCACGTATTAAAGACGTAGGAGTCGTTGCCGGAATTTACGAATGTATACTCGGAATTCTGCAAAATGATGGGAATATACGGTTTGCTTTGATAAAACGTAATGTCCTCACAGGTGTTGACATCCCGATAGGGCGTGCGGTCTTTTAACAGCAGCACCGCAATCGAACCGATTGCCAGCAGGCACACGAAGAGCAGGATAATTACGACATGCGGCTTTTTAATTCGTCTTTTCATAATCATTTAGTAGCAGGTGAGGTCCATAAGACTCACAATGTTTGAAAATGATTGCGTCAGAGTCGGATACCGTTTGCTTAAAGTGGTCAATGGCGTTGTCATCCAATTCGCGCAGTGTTGCAACCACACAGTTATTGTAATCATCAATGGATATCGATAAAAGCTCGAAGCCAAACTCCGTTGTTCCCAAAAATGGATACGCAATATTCATGATGTTGAGTAACTCTCCATAAGAGTGCTCCACCACACGATATTCTACATCCGAGCTGCGGGAAGCAAGCGTAGTTTCAATGATACCGGAGCTGTCGTTTGCGCGATTTGTAACCAAAACGACCAAATTGCCATCGGAATTCACGTAAGCGCCGGCATATTCTTCAGGATACTGTTCTGCATAAAGTCCGGAATAGGTTAATGCAGAACTCTTCTGGGGAACAGGAGTTTCCGCAGAAAATGCGCTCAGTAATTGGCGATGAAGCTCGAGTGCATCTGCCTGGTTTGTGATAAATTCAGGAGTCAGATCGAGGCCGTAATTCAGTTCGTATTTTTGTAATTGTGCGTCATAGTTATTTGAAGATACCGCCATTCCATTTGTCATAAAAAACAGGATGACAACTAGGAATACTGCCTTTTTCATTTGTCCCCCTGCCATTCCTTATTACACAAAGACTGTTTTTCTCTTTTACATGGGAAACGTTTTACCGGCCCATGGGAGCCACACCTCCTTTTGGTTGGGAATAATTACATGTCAACTATACTGAAAATTCCAACGCTTGTCAAGCAAATATGGAAAATTTATAAGGCAAAGAATATTTGCGCGTCGATTTTTTTGTATATTTTGTCGAAAAAAGATCTATGCAAAGATTCTTTGCGGGGGCCCTTT
>CALWBW010000063.1 GCA_944376195.1 uncultured Clostridia bacterium
GGTGTGGAAATTTATGAATATGAGCCGGGATTTGTCATCGACAGCACAGAGCTTTTGCTGCGTGCCCTGCGCGAGATCGATTCGCCGGTTGTGGGAATCAATTGCGATATTGGTCATGTGTTCCTCTGCGATCCGGACCCCATGCTTGCGATTGAGCAGTCGGCGCCATATATCCTGCAATGTCATGTGGAGAATATGGCGCGAGGTATTCATAATCATTTGGTTCCCTGGGAGGGAGATATGGATTTGCCGGCTTATCTTGACAAGTTGCGCGCAGTCGGGTTTGACGGCGGCCTGGGACTGGATCTTTATCAGTACGAATACGCCGATGTTTGCGCGCGTTGTGCGTCGTATTTCCGGAACTTGCTTGGTTAAAAGACATGAGCTGCACCGGAGAAATCAGAAATATCGGGATTTTGGCCCATGTCGACGCGGGTAAGACGACTTTGACTGAACAAATGCTGTATGTGTGCGGTGCGATTCGCCGCCCGGGCAGTGTGGATGAGGGGACCGCGCAGACAGATTGGCTGGAAATTGAACGCACGCGCGGAATCTCTGTGCGCGCGGCGCAGACAAGCATGACTTGGCGTGAAAGTATGATCAATCTGCTGGATACGCCGGGGCATTTGGATTTCGCCGGAGAAGTGGAACGCAGTCTGGCGGCGCTTGACGGTGCGGTGTTGGTGCTTTCTTCGGTGGAAGGCGTTCAGCCGCATACAGAAAATCTCTGGCGCGCCATCCAGGCTTCCGGTCTTCCTCGCATTCTTTATTTTAATAAAATTGACCGTGCGGGCAGCCGGGCAGCATCGCTTGCGGCAGACTTACCTGCGCTTTTGGGCGGATATTTTTTACCGGTCAACGCGGTGCTTTCCGAAGGCGGTCGGGACTGTGCGGTAGGTCAGGATGCTGCGTTTTTGGAACATTTGGCAGAAGCCGCCGCGGAATTTGACGATGCGATTGCAGAGCGTTGGCTCGAAGGGGAGTCGATCCCGCAAGAGGAATTAAAGCGGGTTGTGGCGGAGCAGGTGCGTGCCGGACGAATTACCCCGGTTGTTTTTGGCAGTGCGCGTCAGACGCTCGGCGTGGATACTTTGCTGGACGCTGTAACGGAATATCTCCCGCCTGCGGAAACCGGGGAGCAGGAACTCTCTGCACTCGTGTTCAAACTGGAACACGATAAAGCCATGGGAAAAGTCGCGCATGTCAGATTGTATGGCGGAACACTTTCCGCCCGGGATGTCGTGCGTTTGCGTCACGGCGGAGGACGGCCGGAGGATGAAACGCGTCCTGCTGAAAAGATCGCGCAGATCCGCAAATGCAATGGACAAAAGTATTTTGATGTAGGACACGTTTCATCGGGGGACATTGCGGCGCTTTATGGGCTGACCAGCGCCAGAGTAGGAGATTTCATCGGCCGGGTTCGTCAGGGAACTTCCTATACTTTGGCAAATCCGTTTTTTCGTGTAAAGGCGCAGCCTGCCGATTCTTCTCAGTTAACCGCGCTTGTAACTGCCTTACAGGAACTTTCGGAAGAAGAACCGCTGATTGATTGTCATTGGGAAAAAACGGAGCGGGAGATTGATCTCAATATTACGGGCGAAATTCAACTCGAGGTAATTTCTGCGCTGTTGTGGGACCGCTATCGTCTGGAAGCACAGTTTTCGCCACCTTCGGTGATTTACCGGGAAACGCCATTGACGGTTGCAGAGGGCTTTGAGGCGTATACGATGCCGAAGCCCTGTTGGGCGGTGGTGCGCTTTTTGCTGGAACCATTGCCGAGAGGGAGCGGCGTGGTCTATGACGGCGGCCGGGTTCCGCATGACCGGCTCTTTTATAAGTATCAGGAGCATATCAAAACCAGCTTTTATACCTGTTTAGAGCAGGGAATCCGGGGTTGGGAAGTGACGGACTTCAAATGTACGTTAATTGACGGCGGTCATCATACCATTCATACGCATCCGCTGGATTTTTTTGTGGCGACACCCATGGCTTTTATGAACGGTTTAAAGAATGCTGGAACGCGGCTTTTAGAGCCGTTTATCCGAGTCCGGATTTCTGCGCCTGAGGATGCTCTGGGTAAGGTGATTGGAGATATTACCGGTATGCGTGGGGAATTTGATACGCCGGTTCTCAAAAACGGTGTGTTTCAGCTGGAGTGCTGCCTGCCGGTCGCGACGTCGATGCAATATCCGGTTCGTCTGGCGAGCCTGACGGGAGGTCGCGCCTCTTTCTTTTCCCGGTTTGACGGATATCGGGATTGCCCGGAAGGTTTGGGCCAGGATGCGCCTTATCGGGGCGTAAATCCGCTTGACCGGTCGAAATGGATTCTCTACCGCCGTGGTGCGTATACGGAATAACCCGGTGTGAAAAGGGATAAAATTTAAAGGGTAAAAGATTTTACGCCTGCCTCATTTTGAGGCAGGCGTGATTTATATTTGGTAAAGGTATGCGGTTAATATTAAAAAAGGAAACGCCAGCAAACATTTTGAGCGGTAAACCATTACAGTGCGTTAACAGAAGCTTGCAATCCTCACACAATATGTTATAATATATCTAATAAAAAAGGTGTGGAGGTATGGAGTTTGGCAGAAGTCTCACAGAAGTTGCGGCCTAAAGTTGCCGGTATGATGGAACTGGAGGCCGTGGACGTAGGAACGGATGAATTTCTAAAAGAGTATAGTACCAAACGCTCGAAAACGAAAGCGATTCCAGAGGGGGTGTCGTCAAAAGGAATTTATCGTGATATCGTACATATTGCGTGGCCAACCTTGATTGAGTTGACGCTGTCTCAGCTCACGTCGATGTTTGATCTCATCATGGTTGGGAACCTGGGGGAAACTGCGATTGCAGCTGTTTCTCTTGCTACGCAGCCAAAATTTATTTTGAACACGGTATTTACTTCCATGAATGTCGGTGCAACGGCGTTAGTTGCACGATGCAGAGGCGCAAATCAGCAGGAACGCGCAAACCATTTCATGCGTCAGGCATTGATATTAAATTTAACGTTTGCGATCCTTTCCATGGTAGTAGGTCTGCTTTTTACGGGACCGCTGATTGGCTTGATGAAACCGCCGAGTGAAGCGACATTTGCGGGCGGCGTGGATTATTTGCGAATCCAGATGTACGGTATTATTCCGTTGGCGTTGACGTTTACCATCACGGCGGTATTGCGCGGTGTTGGAAACACCAAGATCGCCATGATGTATAACCTGGTATCCAATGTTGTAAACATTATTGGCAACTATCTCTTGATTGAAGGCCACCTGGGTTTCCCGAGACTGGAAGTGGCGGGTGCTTCCTGGGCAACCATTATCGGGCAGACAGTGGCGTTTGTTATCGCGTTAGTTGTAATTTTGCGCCCGGGCCAGTATTTACAGCTGCGGTTCCGTGAAAGTTTCCGCCCCGATTTTTCTGCCATGAAGGAAATCGCGAAAATTGGTATTCCTGCCATGCTGGAAAATGTGATCATGCGTATTGCAATTATTATTTATACGCGTGCTGTCACGAGTCTGGGCGAAACGGATTATGCGACGCATACAATTTGTATGAACATTCAGGCCTTGTCTTTTATGACCGGTCAGGCATTCGCCACTTCGGCGACGTCGCTGATGGGTCAGAGCCTTGGAAGAAGGCGGCCTGACATGGGCGAAATTTACACGAAATATACACGGCGGCTGGGTTTGATTGTGTCCATCCTCCTGATGCTGATTTTCTTCTTCTTTGGCGAACAAATTGTAAGCCTATATAATGATAAACCGCAAATTGTTACGTCCGGTGGACAAATTTTGATGTTTGTCGCCCTGATGCAGCCGTTCCAGAGTTCGCAGTTCATCATTGCGGGCGGCCTGCGCGGCGCGGGCGATACCCGGTCTATTGCGCTGATCGTTATGGTTACAACGTTGGGCGTTCGAACCGGTCTTGCCGCGATTACTATTTATCTGCTGCACTGGGGTCTTCCCGGTGCGTGGGTTGCTTTGGTTGCAGACCAGCTTTTGCGTTCGTTATTGGTACTTCTTCGCTATAACAGTGGAAAGTGGAAAACCATTAAAGTCAAGATTTCATGATGAAAAAACTACGCCGGGATGTTTATTCCCGGCGCAGTTTTAATATTTGCATCGGCCATTCGTATCCTTCTGAGAGCCCTGTTGATTGAAATCCGAATTTTCTATATAAAGATAGCGCAGCGGTTCCGCGCGGATCGCCATCTCGAAAGGTTTCAAGCGTTATGTTGCCTGCGGGCATACGCCGGAGCGTCTCCTTCAGCAACGCGGTGGCAATTCCCAGGCCGCGCGCCTGCGGTAATACTGCAAGAAGAGAAATTTTGTGTAAGACGGGAGACCATACGCAGACACCGGCCACTTTTGTTTCCTGCGCGGCAAGCAGGACACTACCTCTTTGCACATTGCGCTGCAGTAACTGCGTCAAACTGTCCTGCGCAATGGGAGGCAGTTCTTCCTGACAGGCGCGGAGGATATCTAAAATAGCAGAAAGGTCTGCCTGCTGCGCGGGAAATAGAGAAAAAGTTCCAGGCATACCGGTTATTGGCGCCGGGCTATCTTAGGTAGCCCGGCGAATTTATCGGAGAGAAATTCAATCAGCAGGGATTCCACCTCTTCATGGTTGAGTTCGTGTAAAAGTTCGTGCCGCGCGCCCTCGTAAAGTTTTAATGTAACATCGGTATGTCCACTTTTGCATAGGCGATCATAGTAAGTTTTAGGACCTGCGCCATACCGTCCACAGGGATCAGCCTCTCCGGCTACAAGAAGGATGGGTTCGTCCTTCACTTCCGATGCCCATGTCCGGCTGCCGAATGCGCGCAGGGCGCGAAATAACTCTCGGTATGCAGAGGCGGAGAATGGCTTCCCGAAGAATGGATCCGCAATCGCGCGGCGGATTTCTTCTTCATCGCGCGTAAGCCAGGCATTTCGAATCAGAGGATCCCGGGATGCCCCTGCTCCGGTATTGGCGTCCGCCAGACGGGAAATGAATGAAGATTGTGCCGTTGGACCTCGTTTCCACGCAATAAGACCGGCAAGCAAAGACCCCACGCCGGCCAGAGCGTTTGGCGCGGGTGTCCCCATTAACAGGAGAAGATCTTCGTCTCCATACCAAGCGGCGTAAAGGCCGGCAGCGATGCTTCCCATGCTGTGCCCCAAAAGCGCACACGGCACCCCGGGAAAGTCTTGCCTTGCTTTGGAAAAAAGGGAATGCATATCGGAGAGAAGATAGGTAAAGCCGCCTTTTTTCAAAGAAAATGTCCCTATGTGCCCCATGGAGCTTCGGCCGTGACCGATGTGGTCATTTGCCAATACAGCCCAGCCGCATTCGGCCAGACGGCATGCCAAACGGTTGTAGCGTCCCGCGTGTTCCTGCATGCCATGCGCAATCTGGATGATTGCGCGCGGCGTAGTTTCCGGCAGCCAGATGTGCGAGAAGACGTTTCCTTCACCACAGGCGGAAGGACGGAGAATTCCGGAATAATGTACTTCCACTTGCACGGCCTCCTTTTTTACAAATGAAATTCTTTTAAAAAGTGTATCATGGAAAAGAAGGATTTGTCAAATGGAAGGGCGTTTGACTTCAGACGTCTGTTTTGCTATGATAAAGAAAAAAAGCAGGTGGAACATGGAGCATCTTTGGATTTCTGAATCGGCAAAAGCGGTAATGGAGGCGTTGGCACATGCCGGAATTTCGTCCTGGGTCGTGGGTGGCCCGGTACGTGATCTTCTGCGCGGAGAAATACCGCAGGATTGGGATCTTGCCGCTGCCGCAACCCCTGAGGAGATGAAGCACGCACTCTCCCGGTTTTCATTGGTGGAGACCGGAATCCAGCATGGGACAATTACGGTTTTAATAGACCACACCCCTGTAGAAGTGACGGCTTGCCGCGGAGAAGGCGCATATCACGACAGGCGTCATCCGGACAGCGTCACATTTCATCGATCTATAGAAGAAGATTTGGCAAGACGGGACTTTACCATCAACGCCATGGCCTATTCTCCGGATAGTGGATTGCTTGACCTTTTTGGCGGAATGCAGGATTTAAAAGCCAGGGTAATTCGTTGTATTCGAAATCCGCAGGATCGATTTTTAGAGGATGCCTTGCGTATTCTGCGTGCGCTGCGGTTTGCATCTGTCTTGGGATATCGGATAGAAGAAAAAACCGCTGCGGCAATTCATACGCTTGCCGGGAATTTGGAAGCGATATCCGCAGAACGCTGTGCTGCTGAACTCAGCAAATTGGTTTTGGGTGAAAACGCTGTGCCGGTTTTACAGGAATTTGCGGATGTCGTCGCGGTGATTTTCCCGGTTATGCGTCCGATGCTGGGCTTCTATCATCGGGAGGAGCATGGAGGAGACCTGTGGCGGCACAGCACGGCGCCGCTCGCCTGTGCGCCGAAAAAACTCCCGGTTCGGCTGGCTCTGATGCTGCGAGATTGTGCGAAACCGGTTGTACAGTTGTGCGGAGAGGATTACCCGGGGCATGCAGAACGCGGTGCGGAGATGACGGAGGAAGCACTCCGCCGCTTGAAATTTCCCGTTTCGGTAATTCGGCAGACATGCGTCCTGGTACGTTATCATTCTGCCCTGCCGCAGAATACCGACAGCGCGATCCTGCGCGCGCTGCATGAATTGGGAGAAGAAACTTTTTTGGATTTGATGGATATGCGAGAGACAGACCGGCGTTCACATGGAGAAGATACGTCGGACATTGCGCTATTGCGGGAGCATACAAAAGAGCTGATCGCACGCGGGGCGTGCTACCAGCTCTCACAACTTGCGTTATCTGGAGAAGATTTAAAGGCTTTGGGATATAGAGGTCGCGAAATTGGAGAAAATTTAAAAACGCTGCTCGACGCCGTTATAGAAGGCCGCTGCGAAAATACGCGGGATACCCTTTTGGCATGTCTTAGGATGTGAGTTCAAATCCCGAGTTTTCCTGCCAGCGAAGGAATTTTGTGTGCGCGTCATAGCGGGCAATGTTAAAGCTGCGCCATGTCGCAATGGAACCGTCATAGTGCTCCGCATAGGACTGCAGCAATGCGCGGGCGTCTTCTTTCAAATCGCCTTCCGCGTGTTCGTAAAGATCAATGACGAGCGGAATGACCGAATCTGAGGCCCGGTAGAGCATTTCCACATCAAATCCTTCCAACCGACCGCTGAGATAAGCTTCTTTGTTGTAGCTTACGGCGAGATTGTCGCAGTCGACAAAGCACAGCATGAGGAACATGGCAATTGCCGTGACGGTTGTGGCACGGATCAGTTTGAAAGATGTGTGGAAACAGCGGATTATGGTGAAAATAAAGACCAGAGCCAATCCCAGCATGAACCAGGATGTAATAATCCGGTTAGCGGTAAGCCCGAAACTGTGCATATAAAGAATCATTTTGGCGAATGCAGTCAGGATCATGCCGAGCGAACAGACACACAAAAAGAGTACAAGCGCGTTTACGGTTTTTTCCGTGGCGCGCTTTTTGTATTTTGTGAAAGAAAGTGCGGCGGCAATCAGGATCAAATTTACGAGAGAAACCAGACAGAGCTCCAGAAAACCGCGGCGGGCATATTCCGCATAAGTATAGTTTTCCGGAAGGAATCCGGAAAACGTGGAAAAGAAATAGCCGACTTGAGAAACCAGATAGAGTACCTGCAACGCACAGACGGGAATTAGGCCGGCAATGACGGCTTCCGAGGGTACAATATGTACACGGTCGGCATCCGGTTTTGTGGCGACTTCTGTACATCGACGGTGGCGGAATCCAAAAAATGCGGCATAGAGAAATACGCCGATAGGCACTGCAGCAACCATTCCCAAGGCAATTTTTCCTCCATAACGCCAGAAAGGCGTGGAAAACCGGGAACGTAGAAATTCAAACACGGCGTCTGCAGAGGAAAGTTGGGTGCCGAGCAAAAGCATCAGAGGCAACGCTACGGCGATGCCGGATAGAATTAAGAGTACCGTACGAAAACGGCTCTGTGCAAATCGCCTGGCCAGCACACGCCAAAATGCATCCAGATTGAAAAGCGGCGTAAAAACGACGGCATTTGCAAGATCATACAGCCAGCATTCTGAAAGGCGCGGAAAAGCTCTGCAGGAGAACATGGTATAACACTGGAATAATACGGCGCCCATCAAAATCAGGAAATGCAGCACTCGGAACGGAGATTCATCGTAGAGAACAAACGGGAGGGATGCAATCATAACGATTAAAAAGAGCGTGGTAGAGCCCCGGTCGACCGGCGCATCCGTCAGTTTTTGATAGCCAAACGCCACAATGTACACACAGGTTACAAATATCGGCACGTTCACGCCGAGTTTGAAAGGAAAAAAGAGTGCTAAAAAAAGGATGCCGAGTAAATAACATGGTCCCATCAGACGCAAATCCGCTCTGTCCGAGCAAAACTCATAGTTCTGGTTTCTGCACATACAAAGACCTCAGCTGTTTTTTTTGCAAATTTCATACAGACCGTCCAGGATTAAATGTGGGTCGGTCGGTATGTTATCTTTACAGAAAGGAATAATGTTGCTTGCAAAACCGCCGGTTGCACCGACTGCTGCTTCTT
>CALWBW010000064.1 GCA_944376195.1 uncultured Clostridia bacterium
GCACGCGATGAAAAGACGGATACAAAATATTCTAGAACCGGCGCCGCGCCGGCGTGGCGTATGGCTTGCCGCAGTATTGGCAGTACTCACGTTAACCTTGGTCTGTTTGAACGCCTGTGCCGGTGCACCGTCGCCGGAGCTGGTGGATGGACAGCTGCAAATGGGTTCGATTTTTGACTATCTGGAGATTCGAAGCAATGCGGCGGGTCCCCGCGGTCTTTCCGAAGATATGACGGCGGAGGACGTCTGCGCCTATTATGGACTCTCGGAGGATTCGTTTGAAATTCGCTCTTTTGAGGAGAGCGCGGTGGAGGGAAATGCCACTGTGCCTGCCAGAACGTTTTACATGCTGAATGACGTCTATTTCACAGAAACGGCCCCCTATCCCGCAACGATGCGGTTCACGTTCGCCGGAGAAGGCGGCGGGCTGTCAAGAGTTGAGATCTACATCCAATATATTGGCGTGCCGTGGGAAGACGCGCATGCACACGCGATGTCCTTGTTTGAGTTGGTTAATGCAGAAGTCGGGGATATGATTTCCCAGGAAGAGTGGATGCAACAGGGAGATTATACCGGTTGGGTGGCAAATGATTTCGGAGATCCGCTTACGTCGCTTTCCGAATTCAACACAAATTTTACAAGGCAATACATGTGCGTCGGCAGCAAAAACAACGACGGTTTTGCAGTTTCCATGAGTTATCAGGACTTGTCCGGTGTGGATACAACAGAATCCATGGGTCAGGATGTGGAGGAACTGTTCAACTTTGATTTGACGTTTTGATTGTTGCCTGACAATTTCCGTCCGACAGGGATCGGGAAAGTTACAAAACGGTCCGTGGTTTTTTCGACCACGGACCGTTTTTCAGCGCCGGATTTTCCGCCGCCGGGCGAGATGCAGCGCACCGTCCGGAAGTTCGCGCAGATTGGAAAGCGCCGCACCGGCGCCGAGTACGGCGCAGTCAGGCGCATTTTCCGCAACTTGTGCGGGGATTCCCGTTTGTTCGCTGATCCATGGCGCCATGCCATACAGCAAACTGCCCCCGCCTGTCAGATGGATCCCATCGCGCATAATGTCGGAAACCAGTTCCGGCGGCGTACGTTCCAAAACCAGGCGAATTGCCTCTGCAATTTCCTCTGCCACCGGGAGATATGCTTCCCGCGTCTGTTCGGCATTTACTTCACAGGTACGCGGAAATCCGGAGGAGAGATCCCGTCCCCGTACGGAGAGAGACAGCGGTTCTTCACGCGGCATCACACATCCGATAGAAAGTTTGATTTCCTCTGCCGTTCGTTCTCCGATCAGGATACTTTCCCTGCGGCGCAAATAGCGTATGAGCGCCTCGTCAAATTGCGTGCCTGCCGCTTTCCTGGATTCCGATTCCACAATCCCGCCCAAGGAGAGCACGGCGGTGTCGCAGGTACCGCCTCCTATATCCACGACCATCACGCCGACCGGCCTGCTGATATCCAGTCCCGCACCGAGCGCCGCGGCGACGGGCGTTTCCATCAGGTAAACGCGGCGTGCGCCGGATTGCATCCCGGTTTCAATGACCGCCCGTTCTTCCACTTCCGTGATACCGGAGGGAACGCAGACGACCAGATTTGGCTTGAACGGGCTGCCGCCCAAGGTTTTCTTTAAATAGGCTTTTAACATACGTTCCGTCATTCCATAATCGGAAATGACGCCGCCCTGGATGGGCCGGATGGCTGCTGCCCTTCCGGCGGAATGGCCCAATAACTCCGCAGCATCCTGTCCCACTGCCTGCAACTCCCCGTCTGCCCGGCCTACCGCTACAAGCGAGGGTTCCTGCAAGACGATCCCGCGCCCGCGGACATAAATAGAAACCGAAGCGGTCCCCAGATCTACTCCCATATCTTTCACAAACATAAAAAACCCTCCTTGCGTGCCTGTTCCACTGTCATCTTATCATGACAGAAGGAAATAGCGGCTCGAAAAAAGGAGGGTCTTTTGATTTCTCAGTGCGCGAGCGCCATACAATATACAGCCCGCGCGCCTGCCTCGATTAAAACGCGGGCGCACTCGGAAAGCGTTGAACCGGTGGTGACGATATCGTCAATCAGTGCGATGCGCAGGCCCTCCGGCATGGCGTTCCCTGCAAGGGAATAGGCGCCGTGTACGTTTTCACCACGCAGGTTGCGAGGCGTACGCGATTGTTTGCGCGTGTGGCGGTGCTTGCGGAGCAGGGGCCGAACCGGAATATCCAGCATACGTCCGGCAGCTTCGGCGAGCAGACGGCTCTGGTCATACCCGCGCCGGAGCAGGCGCAATGTGCTGACAGGCGCCCATGTAAGGCAATCCACCTGTCCGGATGCTTGAATCAACGGAACCAGCAAAGGTCCGAGTGCTTCGGCATACTGCGGTTTGTTGTGAAACTTGTAGGCGAGGATGGCACGGCGCACGTTTGCCGCATAGGGGAGAAGATAAGAGCAGGATCCTGCGGGAATCGGAATTTCACGAGGCCGAGAACCGGCAATTCGATGGCTGCATGCCGGACAAAAGAAGGTTTGCGCATCATAGGGCAGCCGTTTCCGGCAAAACAAACAGCGTGCGGGAAACAGGATGTCCAACAAGAATAAAATAGGCTTTGCACGTATCTGCATCCGATTATTCCTCACACAAAGCGCGGATGCGCACATGCAGCGCACTGTACCGTTTATGGCGGATATTGTTGGCCACCATCCGCGCGAACACTTCATCGCTCCCCACAACCACAAGCTGGTTTTTTGCGCGGGTAACCGCCGTATAGAGCAAATTGCGCGACAAAAGACGGGGATCGGCGTCAAAAACAGAGAGCACCACAACGGGAAATTCATTGCCCTGCGATTTGTGTACGGTGATGGCATAAGCCAGATCCAGTTCCTGCAAAAGTTCCGGCGTATAGGACGCCACACGATGGTCGTCAAATGTGAGCGTAACCAACTGTGAAGCGGGATCAATAGCGGTAATCGTGGCGGTATCGCCATTGAAAACGCCAAAACTGCTTTCTCCTGTATTGGGCCGTTCGCAGACAATGTCATAGTTATTGCGCGTCTGCATGACGCGGTCGCCTACGCGCAGGACGCTTTCACCCATCCGCAATTCTGCCTTCCCGGGAGCGGGAGGATTGAGGGCTTCCTGCAGACGGCGGTTTAAATAAACGGTACCGGCCTCCTGTTTTTTCGAGGGGGCGATCACCTGAATCTGCGAGGGGTCTATATGAAAAAAGTTCGGCAGACGCACGGTACAGAGTTCCACAATGGTCTTTGCAATTTCGGCGCCGGAATTGCGTTTCATGAAAAAGAAATCCTTTGCGCTTTTCAGCGCCGGAACTTTGCCGGCGTTGATGGTATGCGCGTTCATGACAATCATACTTTCCTGCGCCTGCCGGAAAATGGTATCCAGATGCACCGCGGGAATACAGCCGCTCTGAATTAGATCCTTTAATACATTCCCCGGTCCCACGGATGGCAGCTGGTCTGCGTCACCGACGAGAATGAGCGCGGCGTCTTCCGGCAGAGCACGCAACAGCGCATGCATGAGCGGCAGATCCACCATGGAGAGCTCGTCTACGATTAACACATCGGTATCAATCGGGTTATCCGCGTTCCGTCCGAATTCCTGTGACGACTTGTCCTCTGTAAAGACTGTCTCGAGTAACCGGTGGATGGTACGTGCCTCCAGACCGCAGACTTCGCTCATCCGGTTTGCAGCGCGGCCGGTCGGCGCGGCCAGGGTAACGCGCCGGCGCATGCGTTCGCACAGACGGATGACGGCGCGGATCGCGGTTGTTTTTCCGGTACCGGGTCCGCCGGTCAGAACCAGAAGCGGCAGTGAGGCGCCGGCGCGGATCGCTTCGCACTGCCGGTCCCCGTACGTAATGCCGGACTCCTGCTCAACGAAGGCAATGGCGTCGTCCGGCAGCAAATACGGCGAATGCCGGGTCATATCGACAAGCCTGCGCGCCACTTCGCATTCGGCGTCGTATAGTTCCGTCAAATAGCAGGCGTCTTCGCGTAAGACGGGTTCCCGATGAATCTCTCCCTTCTCGCACAACCGTACAAGCGAAGGCTCCATCTCATCGGGACTTCCAAGTTCCAGTAAGGACGCAGCAGCGGCACAAAGCTTTCCTGCCGGAATGAACACGTGGCCGTTAGAAAGATTGTGAATCAAGACATATTTGAGAGCGGCGTCAAACCGCATGGGTGAGTTGTCGTCAAGCCCGAGTTCCCGCGCAAATAAGTCTGCCACGGGGAAACTGACGCCGTAATCGGAATCGACGAGGATGTAGGGATTATTTGCAACGGTAGAAGCGGCATTTGCGCCAAGACGGCGGTAAAGCCGCATCCCGATTTCCGGGGAAAGCCCATGCTCCGACACAAACTCCAGAAGGCGGCGCAATTCCATCCGTTCCCGGAACTGTACCTGGATTTTTTTCGCGCGTTCCAGCGTGATGCCCGGAATCAGCGCAAGCCGTTCCGGTTCCTCCGCAAGGACGGAAAACGTTCGTTCCCCAAACCGCTCTACAATACGTGCAGCGGTGGCAGCGCCGATCCCTTTGAAAATACCGAAAGAGAGATACGCTTCTATATCTTCGGGCGTTTGCGGCAGCCAGCGTTCGCCGCCGGCCGCCTTGAACTGTTGCCCGTACGTTCGATGTTCCGTCCAATTTCCGTAGAGCTCAAAATACTCTCCCGGCGCGGCATAGGGAAAACAGCCGACTACTGTGACGGGTTCCGTCACGCCGCAGTCCAGCTTGAAGACCGTATAGCCGTTACTTTCGTTTGCAAAGAGGATGGCAACCGCTTTTCCCTCCAGCCTTTCGTAATTGTCCATAGTTTCCCTCGCCTCTGGTGAGAAGCCTGCAAAAAAGCGCGCAGGCTCCGTGTACAGAATAGTAAATCGCCGCCGCGATGATATACGCGATGACGGCATCCAGAAAAATCATAAAATCCCCCGCAGACAGTATATGCCCACGGGGGGTCGTGCGTGCCGTTTTTCAGGAAAGGACGCCGGGCCGGGAAACGAGTGCGAAGGGCCGCACACGAATATCGCGGAAAATCAGCGCTTTTCCATAAAATATTTTACGGATCGATAGAGAACGGCGGTAATTACCGAATTCAACCCGAACTTAATCAAGTTGAAGGGGACTATCACCGGCCACATCATGGATTTTACTACGTCAATCGGCGTCCCATACATGGGCGTAAAAATCAGATTGAGCGGGATCATCATAACCACCGCTGCCAAGGTTGCCCCAACAAGAGACACAATGGTCGCGCGCAGGTTTTTTCCCATACGGTTATAAAGGAATCCGGCGACCAGAACATAGGTCCCCGTTGCAAATACATGCATGCAGAAACCAATGATACCACTGGAAGAGGATACCGTAACGGCCTGAATCAGAGAAGCAACAGCCGTAGTGGCAAGTCCCCACAGCGGACCGAACATATAAGTCGCAAGCATCAGCGGGATGTCGGCCGGATCGTACTCCAAAAAGGGCGCCGCCGGAAAAATCGGGAGATGGATCACATAGATCAGCGCCACCGACACCGCACAGAAAATCGCAAGGTACACAAGCCGCCGGACATTTGTTTTCATAAAAGAATACCCCCATACACTGGATTTTCAGGGCATGGAGGAAGTGAATGCGCACCAAAAAACACCGCTTCTTCCATCCGGACTATAACCGTCGGCGCCGGGATCGTACCGGACTCTGCCGCAATATGCGGCTCGCGGGCTCGCGCAAAAAATACGCTTTACCGCCGATGGGGAATTTCACCCCGCCCTGAAGCAATTACAAATATAGTGTAACACACGCGTCAAGAGGTTGCAAGTAATTTTTTGACGGAACGGCGCCGTATTTGAAGAAACATGTCTGGAACATATGCATGCAGTTCCCCAGAAGGTGCCGTCATGGCTACTTTTGCGAAACTGCTTCCCGCGCGGCTGCAAGCGCCGCTTCGTATTCTTCCCGTGAGCACATGACGTTTAATGCTTCTAAAAGACCATTTGCGGTCAGCCGTTCCGGCAGCGCCAGTTCCCGCAAAAGCGCCGCACGCAGACGAGAACTTTCCGGCTGCCCCAGAAGCCCGTCCGCGTAAAGCCCGGCCTTTGTCAGCGCTGCGCCGGACGGCGCGGCATCTTCATTTTCAATGGTTGCACCGCAGGCGCGCAGCGACGCAAGCAATACCTCCGGGCGCATCCCCTCGACGCCGAGCTTTCCCTCGCGCGAGGCGGTTTTTTTGCGCCGTTCCCGACCGGGAATATCCGGAATATAGGCGTGCTTTACGGTTTTCGGATCAATTGCGCCTTTTAAATACCGCCGGATGACAAATCCCGCGCCGTCGCCGTCCGTCATGACAATGATGCCGCGCCGCGCTGCCAGTTTACGGATGTAATCAAGCCGTTCCCGGTCATTGAAAATACCAAATCCGCCCGTCTCAATAATGACGGTGTCTACAAGCTGGCTGAGTGCGTTTTTGTCATATCGGCCTTCCACGATGATGGCTTCCCGAATTTTAATCATACTTCCGCCGCCTTTGCCGCGTAACGCATGATGAGCATACGCACCGTATCATAGTCCGCCGCGCGGGAGGATTTTAGCTCTGCGTCTGCCTCCATACAGGAGAGCAGCGCGTAACGTAAGAGCGAGAGCGGGATACGCCGCGCGCTATCGATCAGACGGTTGGCGTGATAGGGAAACCGGAGTCCGGTGAGCTGCATGATATACGCGCGGTCATGTCCTGACTCAAGCGCCAGGCGCGCGGCATAGAGCTGCCGGAACTGCCGGGCAATGACCGCTGTAACAGCAATCGCCGGCTCTCGCGATGTTTCAAGATCCGCAAGCAGGAGAAGTGCGCGGCCCGTGTGGTTGGCCGCCAGCTCGTCGCACAGTTCAAACACGCGCGATTCCACCGCGCGGGACGCGACCGCGTCAATATCGGCGCGCGTAATGCGTTCGTCGTGAGCGTAGGCGGCAATTTTTTCAATTTCCTGCAAAAGTCCCGCCATCAGGTTGGTACAGAGAAATATTAGGTATTCCGTCTCTGCCTGCTCAATGCTGTGCCCCCGGTCCTTAAAACAACGCTTGATAAACCCCGCGAGTTCCTCCGGCGAGGCGACGTGAAATTCTGCGAAAAAGCCATATTTGGCGAGTTCCTTATAGGCTTTGGTGCGTTTGTCCGGTTTCCAGTCCGGGTCTTCCATATCAAAAATCAGGCAGACATCCTCCGGAAGCGACGCGGCAATTTCGGAAATATCATTTTTGAGCGGGTCGAAGTCCCGAACCAGTACCAGTTTGCGCTCGGCGGAGAGCGGCGGCGTGGACACCGCCTCCGAGATGGCGTCCGGCGTAACGCCGCGCCCGCGCAGTTCTACCGAGTCCCAATCAAATCCGCCCTCCGGCGAAAGACGGCGGCGAATCATGCCGATTGCCGTTTCCCGGCGGTAGGTTTCCTCGCCATAGAAAATATAGAGCCGTTCCAGCGGCTCCGTTTTCAGAGCGCGTATCCACGCGCGTCCGACGCCTTCCTGTTTGGCAGCCATGTGAAATACGCCTCCTTTTTTCACCATTTGGAAACCATACAGTCTTTTTTATTATATCGTTCCCCACCTTGGCTGTCAACATTGTCTAAATTTGGTTTGGGAAATGGGTCATAAAACGGCAACTCCGGTAAAAACTATGTCTGCAACAGGGAGGCCGAAAATACGGCTTCCGTAAAATGACGGGAGGTCGACATGATGAAACTACGAAAATGCATGGCAGTGCTCCTGGCGGCGATGGCAATTGCTTCCCTGACGGGGATGGCCTGTGCTGAAACGCCGGAGGAATCGACGCCGGAACTTGACGGCATGATGATCGTCTCGCTGCCGGACGAGGCGGACGGAATCCTGACATATGAAGGACATGCCATGTTAACGGGCGAAAGCGTACCGGCGGAATATCTGGAAAAATTGGGCTATGAAGCAGTGGGCAGCACAAGCGCTACCTATTCCTATATCCCCGTTTATACGGACGGCAGCCTGGGAGAGGAAACGGTCGGCGAGATCAGCACACAGGAAAGTGTTCGCCCTACGGCGGAGGATTTGACAATTTCCACGTACCGCAATAGGACGGTCGGCGGGATTTTTCCGGTTTCCGACGACAGCGTGGACTATACCTGCCAGATTCTCACCCGTCCCACGCTCGGAATGGTGACGGTGGAGGGCGGTTCTTTCATCTATACGCCTTACCAGAACCGTACGGGTACGGATACCTTCACGTATATCGTGCGTGACGCGCAGGGTGCATGGAGCGAAGAGGCAAGTGTCAGCATCGACATTGAAAAGCAGGAATCCGAATTGGTATACAGCGATTTGTGCGGCAATGCGGAAGAATACGCAGCGATTCGT
>CALWBW010000065.1 GCA_944376195.1 uncultured Clostridia bacterium
TATATCTTCTTTTTCTGGAGTTTTTTCCCTTTTCGCCGGGCCTGGACGCGGAAAATTTTTCTTCCGCCAAAGAAAACGCCTATGCGCTGGCAGGAGCTGTGGCGGGGCTTAACATTGGTTATCCGCTGGAGCGCCGCTTCCTTGCCTTTGAAACGCGCGCGCCCTGGTGGGGGCAGGGTTTGAAACTCCTTTTGGGAATCGCCGGAATCGCGCTGCTTAAAGCTCTGCTGCACCCGCTTTTTTCGGCGGCGTTTGCCGGACATTGTTTTGCAGAAGCGGCCCAGTATTTTTTGATTGTCTTATTTGCGGTGGCCGGATGGCCGGCCGTCTTCCCGCTGCTGCAAAAGCTCTGGAAACGCGTCTGAGCCGTCTTTTGAAAACCATCCTTGCATTTTGCTTTCCCAGAAAAAAAGAGAAGGACGCTAAAAAAACGTCCTTCTCTTTTTTGCGCCACGTCTTAACGGTTTAAAATTTCCATAAATTCCGCGCCGGTAATGGTCTCGCGCTCCAGCAAATATTCGGAAAGCTCATTCAATTTCTGGGCATTTTCGCGCAAAATCGCCTCTGCCTTCTGCTGGGCCGTACGAATCAGCGCCACCACGGCCGCGTCGATTTTTGCCGCTGTTTCCTCAGAACAGGCCAACGACGTATCGCCTCCCAAATACTGATTGGTGATGGTCTCAAACGCCACCATACCAAACTCATCGCTCATGCCATAGCGGGAAATCATCGCACGCGCCAACTTTGTCGCCTGTTCAATATCATTCGATGCGCCGGTCGTCACGCTGTCGAACATAATTGCCTCCGCTGCACGTCCGCCGGTGAGCGTCGCAATCTTGTTTTCAATTTCTTCCCGGCTCATCAGATAGTGTTCCCCTTCGTCCACCTGCATGGTATAGCCCAGCGCGCCGGAGGTACGCGGGACAATCGTAATCTTGGTCACGGGAGCAGAATGGCTCTGGAGCGCCGCGACCAGCGCGTGGCCGATTTCGTGATAAGCCACAATCCGCTTTTCCTTTTCGGAAAGCACCGCGTTTTTACGCTGATATCCCGCGATGACCGTTTCCACGCTTTCTTCCAAATCCTCCTGCATCACCACACTGCGGCCCAGACGTACGGCGCGCAGTGCCGCCTCATTGATAATATTGGCCAGTTCCGCGCCGGAGGCGCCGGAAGTTGCGCGGGCAATTGCCTGATAATCCACATCAGGCGCAATTTGGACATCCTTCGCGTGCACCTTTAAAATCGCGACGCGTCCGGCAAGATCCGGAAGCTGCACCGGGATACGCCGGTCAAACCGGCCCGGACGCAGAAGCGCCGGATCCAGCGTCTCCGGGCGGTTCGTCGCGCCCAGAATCACAACGCCTTTTCGTCCGTCGAAGCCGTCCATTTCAGAAAGCAGCTGATTTAACGTCTGTTCCCGTTCATCGTTGCTGCCAATTCCTCCCGCGTCACGCTTTTTCCCAATCGTGTCAATCTCATCAATGAAAATAATGCAGGGCGCTTTTTCATTTGCCTGGCGGAACAGGTCGCGCACCTTTGCCGCACCCATACCGACAAACATCTCCACAAAATCGGAGCCCGTAATGGAGAAAAACGGCACATGCGCTTCGCCCGCCACAGCCTTGGCAAGCAACGTCTTGCCCGTTCCGGGAGGGCCGACAAGCAACGCGCCCTTCGGCAGTTTTGCGCCGATGGCAGCATACTTTCCGGGATTGTGCAGGAAATCCACAATCTCCGTCAGCGCTTCCTTGGCCTCATCCTGGCCCGCAACATCCTGGAATGTCTTACCCGTCTCGTTCTCCGCATAAATTTTGGCGTTTGATTTTCCAAAGCTCATCGCATTTGCGCCAAACCCGCCCATGCGTTTGGACATCATGGCAAACAAAAGCTGTCCCACGCCGACAAAAAGCACAATCGGCAGAACCCAAGTCAAAATGAAACTGAGCAGTGGGGAATCCTGCGTAGGGATTGCCGCGCCGAATTTTACGCCGGCATTTTCAAGCCGTTCCCCCCAGGCTGTCGTCCGGGAAAATCCCCGTCTTATAATAGACAGTATCTTCTCCATCTTCACCGCCCGTTGTGAAAAGAATCTGTTCGTCATCCTCTTCAATTGCGACTTCCGTGACAACGCCGTCATCTACCATCTGCAAAAAATCGCTGTACGGTACTTCCGTGACACGGGTTTGCAGCAGCGACGGAAACAGCAGCGCATTCAACAGCATCAACACAATCAGCGCAATGGTATAATAATAAATTAACGGTTTTCTATTTGGCTTTTTGCCATCATCAATCATTTTTTGTCACTTCCTTTGTTGTTTTTATGAGACTTCACCGCAAGTCTTTCCCGTAATTTTGCAAGGGATTCCGTATGACGCAGGTATTTTAAATTCGGCAACCCCCGCAAAAGACGTCTCTGTCCAAAATGGTACGTAGAGAGCAGTTCCTCACTTGCCGCGCGCAGCTCCGCAAGCGCCGTACGCTGACGGCGCAACGCAGCCTCCCGGGCCTGACGCAGCGCCTCTGTTTCCGCCGCACGTGCTTCCCGGCGTTCCGCGGCCGCGGCCTCCCGGGCCTGTCGCTGGGCGCGGGAAATGCGTTTCCGTTCGGTCAACGCATCGCGCCCTTTTGACATTTTTTCCTCCATGGAAAGCGTTCGATCCGCCAGATTTTCGCCAATTCCATCAGAAATCAGCCTGATCTTCCGCGCAAGATCGTCCATCCGCTGCAATTTTTTATCCAGCTTTACCATGGTCAGGATTGTTACAACCACATCCGCCACAAAGATAACGCCGCATACACACAGCAGAATTACGCCCATCGGGCGGGGGATCCAATCGACCAACCTGGCCACCATCGGGTGAAACACGCGCAGTATGAGCAAACACGCAAGACCCCACAAAAGAGAAAACAACGGACAAATATAACCGTTTAAATTTCCGGGCATATCGGAATAATCCCACCATTTCTGGTGAAACGCTTTTTCCAGAATAAATCCCGTAATCCATTCCAGTACACTCGTCAGCAAAACGGAACCAATAAACAGGTAAAAGACATTTTCCCGTACCGGCGTCAGGCACAGCACCACAATGGAAACGCCCACGCCATAGATTGGACAAATCGGACCGTTTAAGAACCCACGGTTTACAAACACGCCGTCCTTTGCCGCTGCGAAACAAACCTCGCAGCACCAGCCGAAAAACGCATACAGGAAAAAGTACCACAGATACTCGTACAGCATGCGCATTGAGCCTCCTTACTTTCATACTGTACCGCGAATCGCGAAAAAAGTCCACCGAAATCCGTAAAATTTTTTCAAGCGATTTTTCCACACCGGCCGCATAAAACGAAAAGGACAATGGGGAATTTCCCCATTGTCCCATTTCCCGCCGTCCAGAATTGCCCCAGTAAAAAATGCCACAGCTTAATCTTTCAACGGGATACCGCGCGCGTCATAATTGGTGGAATTGCAGAGCAGCATGATGCCCTCCACCAACGCCCAGATCCCCATTGGCACGGCGCCAACCCCGCAGGTGAGAACCGTAACCAGCAGCTGGACCGTTCCACGGGCATTATAGCCCAGATAAAAGTTGTGAATACCCAGCGAACCGACCAAGATCGCCAGAATTCCCGCCGCAATACGTGATTTCTGCAACGGATAGGCCGGGGATCCGTTTGCATACCCCGCATAGCTGCCGGCATACCCCCGGCCGCCATAGAGCATGTGCCCGCAGTGAATACACACCTGTGCGTCCGGCGTCACGCTCTGCCCACAATTTTGACAAAAGGAATTGCCCGTTCCCACCGCAACGCCGCAATTGACACAAAACGACGCTTTGGGATCTATTTCTTTTCCACAATTTCTGCAATACATAAAAACCTCTCCTTATCGGTCAATGGTAATTTCAATATTCCCCAGACAAATTTTAAAAGGTCCATCGTCGGACCGGAACAGCCCGATGGATCCATGAAAACCGCCCTCCCGGGTGTGGATATCCATATGCACCGGCGACTCTTCCAGCACATCCGCCACCTCACGCCAGGTGATATCCGCAAAAAACATCGTTGCACAGGTCAGGAGTATCCCCACAAGAAACAGCGCGGCTCCCACGCCCGCCATAATTTTGATTGCCATCTTACTTCGCCTCCCCCTTTCGGTTTCCGGCAAACAGCCTGTAAATTCCGCGTCCTGCCCAGGCAATCACACGGGCCAGCAGTTTGAGCAACAGCCAGAACACCGTCGCGAATAACACCGTCAGGCCCAACGCCATCAACGCCATCCCCAACAGAATGGGGAACATCGCGCCGGTTCCCGCGCCGGTTACCAGTAGAACCGCCGCATTCAATCCTACAAGGAATGCCGTCCCAACGCACGCCAGCACAATTCCCACGGCTGTCAGCACAAACGCCAGCAACACCGCCGTAAGTGCAATGCCAAGCGCCAACACCACAATTGCCGCCGGTACGGTGATCGGCAGCGAGAGAATCCCGAACACGGCTGCCAGGACACGTCCGGTGTTTTTCGGATTTGCCGGGTCGCGCCGCGCCTGTGCAAACGCAAACTCCGCACGAATCCGCGCCGCAATCTGCGCGGGAGATTCCAGCGACGCAATCACCTCCGCATCACTTCTGCCCTCATCCCGGGCGTCCTGAAAATAGTTGTTGTAAAAATCCAGAGCGGCACGCCGTTCCTCAAGCGGGATATCAATCAGGCGGTTGGCAAGCTGCGTCATAAACTCCGTTTGCGTCATGCCTGTTCCTCCCCCTTTCCCTTCTCTTGCATAATGTAATCTATCACCCTCGAAACCTCTTTCAATTGCATTCGGCTCTCTCGGAGCCGTTCAAGGCCAAATGGCGTAATCCGATAATATTTCCGCAGGCGGCCTCCGTATTCCCGCGAATACGTTTCAAAACAACCCTGCTTCTCCAGTCGGCGCAAAACCGGATAGAGCGCGGATTCCGACACGCCCAGCATCGCGACGGCCTCTTGTGTGACCCGGTAACCATAGGCGTCCTCTCGGGCAATGGCTGCCAGGACACAGGCGTCCAACAAGCCCTTTTTCAGTTGTGGGTCCATACGCCGCCTCCTTTGTGATTCATCGTATAATACTATACATCGTATAATATTGTTTGTCAAGTAGGTTGACAAATTTTTTGTATAGAATCTCACGTCCTGGATATGCTAACATGGTACCAAAAAGTTTGAAAAGAAAGGACGCAAAAAGCATGACAAATTTGGAATGCGCGGCGCTTCATTGCGCCAACAATCACAACCGTCTGTGCAATCTGAGCGGGATTACCGT
The DNA here is from genome assembly GCA_944376195.1 of uncultured Clostridia bacterium. Taxonomy (GTDB): domain Bacteria; phylum Bacillota; class Clostridia; order Oscillospirales; family QAMX01; genus Allobutyricicoccus. The sequence continues at coordinate 5,304 of CALWBW010000065.1, forward strand.
ACAAGGGGCCGATGCCTGCCGCGGCCGGGAAACCTGCTGTGCCAGTTTCTCCGATGAAACCAGCGCGTTTTCCAACATTCTCGGTGGAAACGATGCCACGCCGGAAACCAACATCACCTGTGACGCACACCGCTGCATTTATAACACAGACGGCATGTGTGAAGCGGAGGACGTCTTAATTGACGGATCCTTTGCCCGTCAGGGAGATGCCACCTGCTGCGACTCTTTTTTGGCACGAGACTGAGTCGAAACCCTTACGCTGGGACCATGCATTTCAATCTGCATGGTCCCGGCGGAAAACGCATGCAAAACAGGTCTGTGAAAAAAATCAAGCCAGGGACTTGACAAACATCTTTTTCTATGCTATCTTTAATAGTACAGTGAAGGAGCCGCGTGCCGGAATGGCGGAATTGGCAGACGCCCGGGACTTAAAATCCCGTGGGAGTTTATCCCGTACCGGTTCGAGCCCGGTTTCCGGCACCATTTTCTTTCCTGACGTAATTTACAAATTCATATCGCGGAGTGGAGCAGTCCGGTAGCTCGTTGGGCTCATAACCCAAAGGTCGTAGGTTCGAATCCTGCCTCCGCAACCAAATCAGTTACCGTTGTTGATACAATTTCAACAACGGTAATTTTTTATTATTTCAGCATAATGTTTTTGGTCAATGGCCGGCATCCACCTTTTATCCGGTATATTCAACCCTCCGATAATATAAAAAAGCCCGGGTCAACAGGAAATTTCCTGTTGACCCGGGCTTTCGAGCTTCCTTTACCGCAATCTCTTTCCTGTGCTTGAAACGGTATAGGATCCACCTGCTACGCCGGGACGAACCACATAACACTCGCGCTATATCTTCCGATGAAGTTGCGCATAGTATCGCCATTTCCCCGGATAATATCAGATCTAATCCGGAATATTAAGATTATTGCACCTTCGCGCCATGCAAAAAGCGAAATAGCGCCGGTTTTAGCGGATCATAAAGACTTAAAATTTTCCCCACGCCAAAAGCCGCAATAATGGTACCTTCCCGGATACCATGAAATTGCCGGAAATAAACCAAAGAAATGCACAACGCGATAGCAGCAACCGTGCAGTCAAAGTACATCTTCACAACCGGCAACGGTTTGTGTAGTTTATCGGCAATCACCTGCATAATTCCCTCCCCGGGCAGAGAAATCAGATCAGGAGCCAGATAAAGCAGGATGCCCAGGGCAATCAAAGCCATACTAATCAAAAGATAACATAGCCGGACTCCATAAACCAAAACCGGGGAAAACGTCATCCACGCAGGATCAGGAAGGAACCAGCCGGCCAGTAAATTGGTGAAGTCGGTGAAATAGCCAAAGAGGGTCGTACAAATCAACTGCAAAATACGCCAAGGCTGAAGATTTTTCCCCAAAATAAAAAATTGGATGACAATATAAAGTGAAAAAATGATGATAACCCAAGTCCCCATGGACAGTCCTGTAAAAATCTCACTCAACACATATGGAATGGAGTTTACCGGTGACATACCCAGATCGGCCATGGCAGAAAATGATACACCCATCGCCATGACAAACAGTCCTATACAGTAAGTTAGAATGCGCTTTGCCATTTGAATACTTTTTTCTTTCATCCTCAATTTCCTTTCCTGTTTTGTAAGCACTTGGACAACAACCGAAAAAGCGTATTCCTCTCTTCCTCTGTCAACCCTGCCGTGATCTGCGCTTCCGCCGTCGCAAAAACGTCGCGCAAAATTTGCGCCATTTCCTCTCCTTTGGGCGTCAAAGACACATATAAAGACCTCCGGTTATTTGGGCGATTGCGCCGGTTAATTAATCCGGAAGCTTCCATTCTGAGCAGAATGTTTCCCACCGTAGCAGGTTCAATGTCGCAATATTCCGCAATGTCCTTTTGTTCGTGTTCTCCGTATTCCGCCAAAAACTCCAGAATCTTGGGCTGACCCGGCGACAGGCCAAGAGGCATGGCCTGTGCAGAAACCAAACGTTTCATCTGCAAATAGGTCTTCATTAAAACGTGATGAAGCGAATGCATGGCTGACCACCGTACTGCCTGTAATTATTATAAGCTTTCTATTAATAACAAAGCTTGTTGTATGGCGGCGCACCGGACTTTGTCAAGAGAATTTCCCGTGCTTTTTGATTTGCTCAAGAAAGCCATAGAAACGACATTTCCCAACGGGCCACAGCATATATGATCCAAAAAAGCTGTTCGAAAAAGCCAATTATACAAAAAACCGGCCGGTTTCTAAGACAGAAACCAGCCGGTTTTTTTTTGCAGTTTTCCGACCAATCAAGCCGGTTCTTCTGCAAAATTCCCCGTGTAAAGCTGATAATATTTGCCTTTTTTGGCGATCAAGTCGTCATGCGTACCACGTTCAATGATGCGGCCCTGTTCCATAACCATAATACAGTCGGCATTGCGGACCGTAGACAGCCGGTGAGCAATGACAAACGTCGTACGTCCTGCCATCAGCGCGTCCATTCCCTCCTGCACCAGTTTTTCCGTACGCGTATCGATGGAAGATGTGGCCTCATCCAGAATCAGCACAGGCGGGTCAGCTACGGCAGCACGCGCAATGGCCAGAAGCTGACGCTGTCCCTGACTGAGATTTCCGCCGTCTCCGGTGAGCATCGTATCGTATCCGTCCGGCAGACGGCGAATAAAGTCATCCGCGTTGGCCAGTTTTGCTGCGGCAATACAATCTTCATCCGTAGCGTCCAACTTTCCATACCGGATATTTTCCATCACCGTGCCGGTGAACAGATGGGTATCCTGCAAAACAATGCCCAGAGAACGGCGCAGGTCCGGTTTTTTGATCTTGTTGATGTTAATGCCGTCATATCGAATCTTTCCATCCGCGATATCATAGAACCGGTTAATCAAATTCGTAATGG
>CALWBW010000066.1 GCA_944376195.1 uncultured Clostridia bacterium
CGATAATATCCGGCGAAATTCCCATCGACTGCAATTCCTTTACGGAATGCTGTGTCGGCTTCGATTTATGTTCACCGGAACTTTTTATATACGGTACCAACGTCACATGAATAAATAGGCTGTTACTGCGGCCTTGTTCCAACGAAACCTGGCGAATAGCCTCCAAAAACGGCTGGCTTTCTATATCGCCCGTTGTGCCGCCAATTTCCGTAATCACCACATCGGCATCCGTTTTTCGGCCAACGCTATAAATAAATTCCTTGATCTCATTCGTAATATGCGGGATCACCTGCACAGTCTGACCAAGATACTCTCCACGACGTTCCTTATTCAATACATTCCAATAAACCTTGCCGGTCGTCAAATTGGAAAACTGATTGAGATCCTCGTCAATAAACCGCTCATAGTGACCCAAATCGAGGTCGGTTTCCGCGCCGTCTTCGGTGACAAATACCTCGCCATGCTGATAAGGACTCATCGTACCAGGATCCACATTGATATAGGGATCAAGTTTCTGTGCCGCAACCTTTAACCCACGTGCCTTCAAAAGGCGCCCAAGCGATGCCGCCGTAATACCTTTTCCCAGTCCCGATACCACACCGCCAGTGACAAAAATAAATTTACTCATAGGATTCAGCCTCAGTTCTCATAAGTTTTCAGGATTCCTTCGGCTATTTCACCACGGGTTGTACGTCTATCCATCGCTTGTTTTTCAATATACCGGTGTGCTTCGGCCTCGCTCATTTTTAAATACTCGACCAACACCCACTTGGCACGCTCGACCAACTTCAGCTCGGTCATTCTGGTTTCCAGAATCCGCGCACGATCTTCCACGCCGCGCATCCGTTCCCGCATGGCAGCCAGAAGTCTCAAGGCCTGCAAAAAGAGGGAGCGGCTCAGCGGCTTTTGTAAAAGCATCACGCCATCCCGTTCCAGACGCCGAGACAATTCTTCATACTGCTCGTTTCTGACCAACAGCAGAACGCCAGCATACCCCAACTTTGTGATTTCGCAGGCAAGCTGCACAGCCGACCCGCCCTGAACAGGCGGACTGATGATTACAATATCCTGCTGTTCCGCGCTGTAGCGCATCTTCGCAGTTCCTGCATCGGCGGCAACCGATGTTCTTGCAAACCCGGACTCCAGCAAAAGCCCGCGCAGGCTCTCTGTGTCCCGTTCCGAGGCAGATACAAGCAATACGCTGTGCGGCATCGGTCTTGTCAGCATGCAAACCTCCCGCTTATACGGCGCAGCAATCCTCAGCTATTACACGGCTATAAAAAACGGATGTTCGCCGTATGAATGAAAAAACGGCGAACACGATACAGATAGGGACGTTTTGCCCGTCTATACAATGAACGCCGTTGTCCATACATTTACTATACACCAGTCAAGTTCTCTTTGTCAATATCGCATTCTGACAAAATCCGCCGCGCTCCGAATCCTTCCGTTCAAGCCTTTTCCAAAACCAACAAACTGACCGCATGTACCGGCATGGAAAATTGCAATGCAGCGCCGCCCTCCGTGACCAGAACCGTTTCCGGAGGAGCCAGGAGTTCCAACCCGTCACGCGCCTTAATGGCGGCGTACTGTCCTGCGTTCGGATAATCCGGCATACCCTGCCGCATCCATTCCGCATAGGCATTGGAATGTTCCGCGTCAATCCGGTAGTGCCGCACCTGCATCCGGCCGTTCGGCAGATTGGAAAGCTTCAAATCCACATCAAACGTACCCTGCACATCCCAATCGTCGTGATGACAGTAAAGCAAAACCTGCACGCTGTCATTTGCGCCAACTGTCGCCCAACCGTCAATTTCCGGACCCTCCACCATGCCATTCTCGTCGGCAAAAGTGAGCGGATCCAAATCACGCGAACTTTCCAGCACAACACGCTGCGTGCCCAACTTCGCATAGAGCTGAAACAGATTAAATACCGGCTTATTGATCCCCTGCGTGGAAAATGTGCGCGTTCCTTCAAAGCAACGCTCTCCTTCAAACATGAAAGCCCACGCAAGCGGACGTAAATCCATCCCCTGGCGTTCTCCCAGGTCGTACAAGTTTTTATAGCCTGACGCCACAAACGACGCATAATACTCCGTATTCCGGAAATTTAAATTAAAATTATCAAAACGGCCGCCCGCCGCCCAGGCATCCGGGTCTGCTTCGCTCATGACGCATTCCAGCGCATCATATCCCGCCGCACGAATGACATCCGTTTGTACCTTTGCGGTATTGACCAAGCGCCGAACCGAAGGAATCTGCTTTTTGGCCAACAAATTCATATTGTAAAGTCCGCCCTTGGTATGAAACGTGGTAAAGTCTATCCGCGTCCCGTGCGCGCCGCTATACGCATTCACTCCGTCTTTCACGTGCGCAAGAAAATTTCTTAAAAAGTACGCGCCACCCTTTTCCGGATCTTCATTTCCCGTAGAAGCCGGACCGCCAAAACGGGCTTCCGGCATCACAGAATGGATCGCCGCCTCCGTATAGTCATAGAGCTTGTGATACTCCTCCGGCGTACCACGCCAATAAAAGATATCCGGCTCGTTCCAGAGTTCAAAATACCAGGTTGCCAGCTCCGCCTCGCCATAGCGGTCCTTCAAATGCGTGATCAGCCGTACGATCAGCTCATACCAGCGATCATAGTCCTTCGGCGGCATTGCCCAGCCGATACGGCGATAACTGTCCATCGTATATCCCTGCGCGGGATCCTCGGCCGCGCGGGGATCGGCAAGGTCTTTTGGCATGAAACCGATTTCAAAAAAGGGCTTACAGCGGTTTTGAAGCCAGATATCCATCATTTTATCAATACAATCATAATAATAGACCGGATTTCCCGCTTCATCCTCCGTATATACGTTTGTCGAACCCCATTTATAAAAGCCATGCATATTGCCGGTGCAAAGCATATGATGGGCACGCAGATAATAGGGTTTTTCCAGGTTTCCAAATTTCTCAATCAGCGCCATACCGCCCGGCGAATGCGTATAATTGCATTCATCATACCCGATATAATTCCAGGTGTGGTTCAGTTTTCCCAGCCAACGCCCGGCATCTACTCGGACTTCGACTCTTTCGCCCATACGCCTTCCTCTCAATCCATAGCAAGCAACATTTCCCGTACACGCTGAAAACTTGTCCGTCCGCTGTTATAAACCGGTACGCGCGTATGAGTCAGTTCCTTTTCCAATACCGACATGGACACCTGCGCCATGACAATCGCATCCACTTCTTTTGAGAGCCGGTCAATCTCCTCCAGCAGCAGTTCATTGTGCTTGGCGGGATTGTTTTCTTCCCGCAACACACGGAACGCTTCGGCGCAAAGCACCGGTTTCACCGTAATTTCACGTCCCGCGTCTGCGGCAGCTTCCCGCAATAGGCGCTCCGACGCCGGCATGGTGGAAGGCAAGGTACCCAGCAATCCGATCCGGCTGCCGTCCTGCACCGCAAGATCCATCATGGGGCGGTCAATATTGAGCAGCGGAATATCAATCATCGGACGAGCCACCGCCACCGCCTGATTAAAGGTCGAGCAGGCCAGCAGAATCATGTCACAGCCGGCCTCCTGTAAAAAACGCGCATAGGTCGTAAACTTGAAAAAATTCACCTTGGGAATGGTACCCGGCTCCGCCTTTAAATTATCGCGCTGCACCGTGTCGTCTCCCAAGTGCATCAGCGTGACTTCCGGGATGATTTCCTTTGCGTACGGCTCCACAACTGTCGCGGTGAATACCGCCGCATGAATAATGCCGAGTGTACGGTCTTTCAGTGCCATAAAAGTTCCTCCCCATCCTTTTGTATCTGCTTATCGCTATCTTCACTGTACCACAGAAAGTGTTTTCTGTAAAGCAAAAAGGGGTTTGACAAAGCTGGTTTTTCACGATAAGATGAAGAAAAAACGAGGGGTGAATGCTATGCGTTACGGTTACTGTGTCAATATGATCGCGCAAGATCCATACGGCATCGGCTATGCCTGGATTCCACAACTTGCCGGTTTGGGCTTTGACTATATTGATCTTCCCATGGCTCAGATGATGACGTTGGACGACGCGGACTTTCAGACGCTTGTTTCCGCACCTTTGCGGTCGGCCGCGCTTCCCTGTCTTTGCGTCAACAACTTGTTCCCTGCCCATATCCGCCTAACCGGGCCGGACGCTGACTGGGAAACTGCGCTTGCCTACTGCCGCCGTGCCTTTTCGCGCGCCGAAAAACTCGGAGCAAGTCTGGCTGTGTTCGGTTCCTCCGGCGCAAGAAACGTCCCGGTTGGGTTTCCAAAAGCGCAGGCGGAAGAGCAGCTGGCAACGCTGCTCGGGCAACTGGGACCATTGGCAGCGGCGCATGGCATCACTTTGGTCCTGGAACCGCTCAACCGCGGTGAATCCAATATTCTCACAAAAATTGCAGAGGGAATACGGCTTTGCCAGGCCGTTTCACAGCCGCACGTATGTATGCTCGCCGATTATTATCATATGGCGCTCTCCGGTGAAGGTCCCGAGGCAATCGCCACCACTGCCGGAACGCTGCGTCATGTTCATCTTGCGCGTCCGCTCGGACGAGGCGTACCCCGATCCGGCGACGGGGAAGATTATGCGGCTTTTTTGACTGCACTACAGGCCGCGGGATATAAAGGCGGTATTTCCATTGAAGCATATGCTCCTGATGACACTGCACAGGAAATTCAAAATGCGCTATGCTATCTCCGCTCGTTGGAAACGACTTAAAGGAGGGATTCTCTATGATAGAAAGTTTAATGCATATTGCAGTTTTCGCGACAGATATCCGCCGCAGCGCCGACTTTTACTGCCGTGTACTCGGTGGAAAAGAGGTTTTTACGGTAAATGGGGATGATGGAGAGCCTGCCATGATGTACGTGCGGCTCGCGCCGGAGCAGTATATTGAGCTGTTCCGTGCAGAGTCGGGAGCGAAAGCAGTCAAATCTCCCGCCGGTTTTGCGCATCTGTGCCTGACTGTTCCGGAAATTTATGCGGCAGCGGAAAAGGTCCGCGCCCACGGCTGGCCGATTCGTGTGGAACCAAAGGCAGGAAAATATGGGAACTATCAATTCTGGATTCAGGATCCCGACGGTATGGATATTGAAATCATGCAGGTGTTACCAAATTTTTTGCTGGGAAATGCCTGAACTTCCGCACCTGATATAACAGAAAAGCCGCCCGGTCAGAAGACCGGGCGGCCTTTATATGTTTATAAAATGTCACTGCGATTCAATGATTCGGATCATATCCGCTGAAACACCCGTTTCCTGAATGACAATATCCTTGACTTTTGCCACATCAGACGCCTGCAACCCTGCGACTTCCGGAAGTACTACAACGCTGACGCCGGAATCGCTGATCATCGCCACGCATTCCAAGAAGCCCTTTGCCGTGACAAGACTTTCAATACGCGATTCTGTCACGGAATTCGCCGCAATTGCCGCAATCTGTGCTTCTGCGCTTGCCTTTGCCTCTTCGCTGACATCTTCTTTTTCAACGGTTTCCTTCAAGAGGGAAAGTTCCTGATCGCGCGAGGTCTGGCGTTCCAATCTTGTCTCATCAAAATAGGCGCCCAATTCCTCCAAACGCTCATTGGCCGCTTCTCCGGAAACCTGCGTTTCTCCCTCCTGCGTCAAATCAATAACCCACTGTCCTTCTTCAAATCGATCCTGATCGCTGGCCACTTCCATTTCCTCTGTTTCCGGCTGTTCTCCGCTTACCGCAGTATCTTCTTCCATACCGCGCGAGTAACTCCAGTTCAGATAAACCGCCACACACAAGAGTAATACGATGACCGAAATAATTGCTCCATTCTTCTTGATATGCATATGCGTCCTCCTCTTATTTCATTTTCATCACCGAAATACAGTCTGACGATAATCCCGTCAGAGCGCTTACGGCGTTGACGACCTTTAATCTGACTCCCGCATGATCTGCTCCGTCACAGACAACCACAGCGCCTTTGTATTCCGGATATACGCGTTTTACGACAACCAACGCTTCGCTCCCATCTTCACACCTTATTGTGGCGTACGACACGCTTTCCTCCAAAGAAGTGGAAACGGCGCCGCCGTCCGTCTCATTTTCGTCCAATGACCGGGTATACTCATCCGCATAGACATACTCCATATCGCTTGCAAGACTCAGCATCACCTCCACTCTCCCCACACCGTCTACCTGTCCCAATAAAGACACCAGTTCCTTTTCCAGTTCCAGCTCATTCGCCTCAATTGCCTGTACGGAACGATTCTCCTCGAAAGCAGACTGTTCTTTTTCTTCACCCGTCGGCCAGAGGAAGAGAACCAGACCTACCACCACTACAAGTGCGACGTATTGATACTTCACAAAGATATTCGTAAACCGTCCCAGATATGCACGCATGTCTTTCAAGAATCTCACCGCCCTGTCACGTATACTTCGTCAATTGCCAGCGTTGAAGCAAGCGCTTCACAGAACGCGTCAAGCTGCGCCGCATCCGCCTCGGTTTCCACAAAAATCGTGCAGGAGGATGGCTGTGCGTATCCCTCGCAGAGTTCCACGGAAACCTCTGCCGTGCAGGCAATTTCCCGGGATGCAGCCAATTCTACCACATACTCTTCTAACGTTTCCGAGGTCAGTTCGCACATCAGTTCACCGGCAGACTCCGTGGTTTTGCCTGCTTCCCTCTCATATATTCGCTCATATTCCGCAAACGGAGCTTTCCATAAGGATTCATCCACCCCTTTTAGGGGCAGAAGCACGGCAAGAAGCAGTGCCAGCGCCGAAATCAAACGGATGACGCGCCGTGCGGAAGCTTCTCCCGCAAGCGACATTGCGAAAGCGGAAATCAGCGACACTGCAACAATTCCAAGAATCCATTCCCGCAAAAACGCCGTCATATTGCCACCCCCGCCGCCGATACGAATATGCCAATCAGTAACAACGCGGCGCCAGTACCGGCGAATGCCAAAATCAAGGCAAAAGCGTCTCCAAGTCCCTCCAAAATTTTGTCCAGGCCTTCGGCACCTGTGACCGCCGCAAGCAACGCGGAACCTCGGAACACTAAATATTGAATTGCAAGGCGCAAAAACGGCAGAATTGCTGTGGCCAGAATTGCAAGTATCCCAAAAACCCCGACAACACCCCGTACAATACCTGCGCCCGCCACAACAGCTTCCGCAGCATCTGCAATCACACTCCCAGCCACAGGAATCGCACTTGAAACCGCCAATTTTACGGATTTTACCGCCATTGCATCGGCAGTACCGGAAATCACACCGCTTGCCATCAAATACCCTACAAAAGCGCCCAGTACCAGCTTCAGCGCCAATGAAACGCCGCTCTTTAACGCTTTTGCCAATTTTCCCAGTCCCTCATTGCCTGTCACGCCGCTTGCCGTCAATAACGCAATATATGCCCAAATCAGTGGTGTCATCACATCTGCAAGCAGAGAAAGAATGACGTCAATCACAAACATGACAACCAGGTAAACAGCGCTGGAGGAAACTGCCGCGCCGGACGCCG
>CALWBW010000067.1 GCA_944376195.1 uncultured Clostridia bacterium
ATTACGGCATTTTTACAGGAAAAGGGGATCGGGCAGCCGAAGGTCAACTATAAACTACGCGATTGGGTGTTTGCCCGCCAGCGCTACTGGGGTGAACCCATTCCGATCATCATTTGTCCGAAATGTGGATTTGTACCGCTTTCTGAGGAAGATTTGCCGCTTCGCTTACCGGATGTAGAGAGTTACGAACCGACGGACAATGGAGAAAGCCCACTTGCCAAAGTGCGGGATTGGGTAGAGGTGACCTGTCCTTGCTGCGGCGGCCCTGCCGAGCGAGAGACGGATACGATGCCGAACTGGGCAGGATCCTCCTGGTATTTCCTGCGCTATATGGATCCGCACAACGATAAGGCGCTGGCTTCTCCGGAGGCGATCAAGTATTGGGGCCAGGTGGACTGGTATAATGGCGGCATGGAGCACGCTACGCTGCATATGCTGTATTCCCGATTCTGGAATATGTTTTTACATGATATTGGTGTAGTGCCAAATGACGAGCCGTATGCCAAGCGGACGAGCCACGGCATGATCTTGGGCGAGAATGGCGAAAAGATGTCTAAATCTCGCGGTAATGTCGTAGATCCGATGGATGTTATTCGGGAATATGGTGCGGATACTCTGCGTTTGTATGAAATGTTTATCGGTGACTTTGAAAAGACTGCGCCGTGGTCTACGGCGGCGATTAAGGGCTGCCGTCGTTTCCTCGACCGTGTTTGGGCGCTTTATGAGAACGTGCAGCCGGGCGATGCGTATGACCAGCATGTTTGCCTGATGCATGAGACCATTAAAAAAGTTTCCGAAGATATTGAAAACATGAAGTTCAATACCGCGATTGCGGCAATGATGGCGCTTGTAAACGCATTTTATGAGAAGGGCTGTAACCGTGCCGAATTTGCAACGCTGGTCAAGCTTTTGAATCCATTTGCTCCGCATATTACAGAGGAACTTTGGGAGATGCTGGGCCATACGAATATGCTGGTTTGCGAACCCTGGCCGGAATATGACGAATCGAAAATGGTACGGGATACTGTGGAGCTTCCGGTACAGGTAAACGGCCGTTTGCGTGGTACGGTAACGATTTCTCGAGAAGCGTCAGCGGAAGATGCGTTAGCGGCGGCATTAAAAGATGAAAAGGTTTCCCAGGCAATTGCTGGGAAAACCGTCGTTAAGAACATTGTTGTGCCCGGGAAAATCATAAATATTGTGGTGAAATGACAAGGATACGGGCTTGACAATTCTTGTGTATCCGGATATAATAGATTTGGTGATTCTTGCGGGAATCGCAATTGCGGTAGCATTACCGCAGCGGGGGGAGGGAAGTTAAGTGTCGGAAGTCCGAGTAAAAGAGAATGAATCTTTAGACAGTGCGCTTCGTAGATTTAAACGTTCTTGCGCGAAGTCTGGTGTTATGTCTGAACTCCGCAAGAGGGAGCACTATGAAAGCCCCAGCGTTAAAAGACGTAAAAAATCCGAAGCAGCTCGTGCGAAAAAGAAAAAGTTTAAGTATTAAAAGATAAGAGCCGGCTGGGCGTAACCCGCCGGCCCTTTCTTCTATGCACGGCACGTTTTTTGTAGAATGGTGCAACTCAGATTTTCTGATTTTGACAGATGAAGGAGCACATATGGACATCCTGACGATTTTTATGTTCCTCGGAGGTTTAGGCCTGTTTTTGTATGGAATGCAGGTTATGCAGCAAGGGCTTGAAAAAACCGCTGGCGATAATATGCGGACGCTGCTTGAAAAAACGACGACAAATCCGCTTTCTGGTATTGCAATTGGAACGGGCGTGACCATGCTCATTCAAAGTTCTTCCGCAACGACTGTAATGGTGGTCAGTTTTGTCAGTGCGGGGCTTATGACGTTGCCTCAGGCTATGAATGTAATCATTGGCGCCAATATTGGTACCACGATCACTGCACAAATCATTGCCTTTAAGATTGATTCTGTGGCGCCATTGATCTTGTTTATCGGTATGCTTCCGGTTCTTTTTGGCCGAAAGAAGATTGTAAAAAACGTCGGAATGATTATCCTGGGCTTTGGCATTATCTTTCTTGGGATGCGTTTGATGAGTGAATCCGTGGAACCGTTGCGCAATAACAAGGCGTTGACGGATTTCCTGGTAAGTTTTGATAACCCGGTTTTGGCTGTATGTGCCGGTACTATTTTTACGGCAATTATTCAAAGCTCCTCTGCCAGTATTGCAATTATGCAGGCTTTTGCATCGGAGGGTTTGATAGGTTTCCGTGCCGCAGCCTTTATTGTCATTGGAATGAATCTTGGCACGTGCATTACGGGAATTTTGGCCTCACTTTCATCTGGGAAGAACGGAAAGTGTGCGGCTTGTCTCAATCTTTTCTACAATGTTGTAAAAGTAACGCTTGTGACTGTGGTGATTTTACTGATTCCCAGCACATTGACTTTTATTGAGAGTCTCTCTCCAGGCAATGTCGCTCGACAGATTGCAAACCTGCATTTGATTATGAACCTGATTGCTGCTCTCCTGCTTGCGCCTGGTTCGAAATTGATTGTCCGCTTTACAGAGCGTATCATTGGCGGGAAAGATGAGCGCGAAGCTCTCAACCAACTGATTTACTTGGATCGCAATGTCCTTCAAACGCCTGCACTTGCCGCACCTCTTGCCCGCCGGGAAATTTGCCGCATGGGTGACTTGGCGCGTTCCAATCTTCGTTTGTCGATGGAAGCATTTTTTGAATTGGATGCGGATAAAGCAAAACGGGTTTTGGAGGTGGAACAGACGATCAACTATTTAAATCATGCGATTACTGGTTGGCTGGTTGAATTGCGTGCTTTGGATGTCTCGCAGACAGATCGGGAAAAGCTGGGTATGATGTTCCACGTTGTAAATGATATGGAACGAATTGGTGACCATGCGGAGAATATCGCAGAATATGCATCCATAGCAATTGAACGAAATTCTGATATTTCGAAGGAAGGAATTGCGGAACTGCGTGAAATTTCTGCGAAAACATTAGAAGTTGTTGATATGTCTTTGGACATTTATGAACACGAGTCATTTGATCGATTGGATTTTGCGTCGCAGGAAGAAGAAGAAGTGGACACTTTGCATGATAAGTTTGTTGAGAATCATGTGAAACGGTTGATTGCGGGGGAATGCGATCCCCGAGGCGGTATCATGTTTACCGATATGGTGACAGATTTGGAACGTTGTGCCGATCATGCGATTAACATCGCCTATGCAATTGAAGGAGAACACAAATCTTTTGAAAATGCTTTAAAGGCAAAGCAAGAACGTCAGATTCATGCACAAAATTCCTAGCAAAAAAACCAGAGACAAATTTGTCTCCGGTTTTTTTATGACTGTGTGGATGCTAGAAAATATTCCAATCGAGATGAGGCATTGGTGTGCCGCAAATAAACGCAGTGAAATTCCCGAAGAATTTGTTGATTTGTTATCGAAAAGGTGGAAAGGCCAGGATGGCTTTCTGCTACAGCCTGATAAACAAAAGAGATGCCTGCATTCGCTGCAACCAGTGCCGTAATCAAGGCGAAGTCACTGATGCAAATCGTACGGGCAAACTGTGTGATGCTGAGATTATGCGCATATAATATTTGTTCAAAAACTGCACGCGTTCCGCTGCCGGGCTCTCGCAAAAAAAGCGTTTCAGACAACAATTCGTCAAATGTGATTTCACGTCCAGCAAAAGGATGCGCTTTTGAGCAAATTCCGACGAACGGTTCTCGACGAAAAAGCCGCCAATCATATGCTGTTTTATCGAAAAAGCCCTCAATTAGAGCAAAATCCAATTCGTTGTGGTTGAGCATAGAAAGCAGTACGGCGGTGTTTTCTACGCAAATGGTTGCCTGATGTGCCGGATCGGCGAGAAAAGGCTCCAGTAGCTGATGGAGAATATAGGCACCAATGGTTTTGGTTGCGCCTATATGCAGCATGGGTTCCTGGGGTTGTGCCAGGGTTTCCAGTAATTCTTTTTCTCGGTATTGTGATTCCTGTGCGAATTGTAACAGACGTTCCCCGGCGGAGGTTAGGATTAAATCACGTCCTTGGCGGGTAAATAGTTGGCAGTGATACATGGCTTCCAGAGATTTAATATGCTGCGTTACGGCCGGCTGCGTGATATGCAATTGTTCGGCGGCATGATGATAATGTCGGGTATTACACAATGCTAAAAAAGTGAGAAGTTTTGAATCCATAAGAATACCACCAGATTGATTTGATTCCCTTATCAAATTATAAGTAATAATAATTTGATTTTATCATATTGCCATGCTATAATCAACCCCGGAAAAAGAAGGGGGAATTTTGAATGTTATCCGGAAAAGTGATGAGTTTTGTCAAAATTGTGCCGGGTTTTGTAGCGGCGTTATTGGTTGCATTTGTAGCACGGTGGTTGGAGAGTTTATTGCCCATTCACGTGATCGGTGCGTCCGTGATTGCGTTATTTCTTGGAATGGGGATCAATGCCTGTATTCGTCCAAATGAGTTGCTGCAAAAGGGATTGAAATTTACATCCAAACGGATTTTAAAATTTGCAATTATTTTATTGGGCGCTTCGCTTAGTATTGGTACCATTTTAACGGTTGGCAGTATGTCGCTTGTTGTTATGTGTTTTACCTTACTGACTTGCTTTGGCGGCGGTTATTTTGTAGGGCGCGCACTGGGGTTAAATTGGAAATTATCGAATTTAATTAGTGCGGGAACCGGTATTTGCGGCGGTTCAGCCATTGCGGCCATTGCACCTGTAATTGATGCAGAGGATACCGATATCGCCTATGCAATGAGCGCCACGTTTTTGTTTGATATGGCGATGATCGTCCTGTTTCCGATTATGGGACGTTGGATGGGGCTTTCTGATGTGGCATATGGATTGTGGTCCGGGACGGCTGTCAATGACACCTCAAGTGTCGTTGCTGCGGGTTATGCATTTTCTGAAGCCGCGGGTGATTTTGCCACAATGGTGAAGTTAACGCGAACGCTTTCGATTATTCCGACGGTGCTGATTTTTGCTTTTTTGAATATTCGTTTGAAGAGAAAAGCAGCGGTCGCTGCGCCGACTGGGACAGTTGAAACCAAGAAAATTCGATTTGTTTCGCTCTTTCCGTGGTTTATTGTTGGCTTTATAGCGCTTGCTATTGTTAATAGCGTGGGAGTAATTCCGGAGTGGATCAGTGCGGGAGCGAAAGATCTCAGCAAATTTTTGATGGTGGCAGCACTTGCTGCGATTGGCTTAAACACCAGTTTCCGGGATATGAAAAAAGCAGGTGCTGCGCCCATGTTGCATGGATTTATTATCTCCGCCCTTGTAGTCGCTGTGGCGATTGCGGTGGAATATGGAATGGGAATTGTCTAAAATTCATAAAGGAATGAAAAATCCTTCGGAAATGTCCATGAGAGCCTGACATTGACGTATTTTCATGTGTATGATACAATATTTGTACTGGTGTAAGCGGTGGAGTCTGTCATAAAGCAAACTTGTGGTTGCTTTATTTATACCAGGCGTTCCGCCAGGTGGCGGATATGTTTTTCCTTTATACAGGAGATGTCTGGGTTTTCCAAAGAGAAAGCTGAGTTTTCGTTTTCTGTATTTGCAGTTCGGTTGTAATGGGAGTTAATTCCGAAACTGGATGCCTGACAGACGCCATGCGCCGTCGGTACGTGAACGTACTGACCGCAATGGCGTTTTCTTTTTTTGGATTCTGGAACTGAAAAATATCGTTGGGAGGAAAAACA
>CALWBW010000068.1 GCA_944376195.1 uncultured Clostridia bacterium
CTCTTCATGAACATCATGGTATGGGTATCGGACTGACGGAGCAGGTATTCCAGTTCAAACAGCTTATAGTTGGTATTGACCGTCACCAAAACCGCGCCGATCTGAGCCGTTGCAAGGAGCAGGTAAATCCATTCAGGATAGTTGTTTGCCCAAATAGCGACATGCGTCCCCTTCTTCACGCCAATGGCCAGGAGGGATTTTGCCGCCTGACGCGCAACATCGTTCAGCTGGGAATACGTCAGCCGGATCCCCCGATCCACATATACCAACGCCTCATGGTCATGATAGCGCTGTGCCATTTCATCCATCCATGCACCTAACGTTTTTTCAATAAATTCCGACATTGCCATAACCTCCGCAATCCATAATCCTATCAGGTTTCCTCCGCAAAAAGGTTCACACGCCTTGTTTTTAAACAATAAAAAGCCCCTTGGTCACAAATAGACCAAGGGGCGAATTTTTTCGCGGTACCACCCTTTTTCGCCGGTTAAAACCAGCCTCAGTCGCCCGCAGGCTTACCCCGAAGGATGCCCTGCACGGACGAACGCCCTAACGCGGCGGACACGTCGGCACGTACTTTTTTTCCGCACCGCAGCTCGTGGAGCGAGACCACTGGTCTTTCCGTTGCCGCCTTACACCAACCGACGACTCTCTGCAAACGTTACCGACTGGGTTTCTCCGTCATTGCCTTTTTCCTGTGAAATTATTGATAGTATAGCCGATTTTCACGCAATTGTCAAGCGGTGTGTTTTCGGCACTATCAACGAATCGACAGTCTTCATGCAGTGGCGAATTGACTTTTTTGGAAAAGCGGCTTTTAAGCTATGTAAAAAACTTTTTTCCGGAACAAAGCGCCGGAAAAAAAGGGATTCCAACTTTGCGGCGCAAATGGCATAATAACTTCTCTCAGCTGGACTTCAATTCCAGTCTCAGCTTGTCCGCGAGCATGGAAATAAACTCGGAGTTCGTCGGCTTGCCCTTTGTCTGCGAAACAGTATAGCCAAAAAATTTCTGCAAAGTCTCCACATCTCCGCGATCCCACGCAACTTCAATCGCATGGCGGATTGCCCGCTCGACACGGGACGATGTCGTATCGTAATGCCTGGCAACCGTAGGATACAGCACCTTGGTAATGGCGTTAATGATATTCATATCCTTGACCGTCATCATAATGGCATCCCGCAAATATTGGTATCCCTTAATATGAGCCGGTACGCCCACTTCGTGAATCATATTGGTGACACGCAATTCCAGATCTACTTCTTGTCTCGTCGCAGTCTCCGGCTTATCCGTATGTCTGGGCAAATTGTTTGCAACAATTCTTTCCGCGAGGGCGTGCATGTCAAACGGCTTGATCATAAAATAACTGACGCCTAGATCAACGGCTTCCCGCAGAGACTCTTCACTGGAAAATTTGGACATAACATATACGCTCGGGCGCTTTCTGAAACCCTGCTTGTTGATTTCCCGGATGGCCGAAAGCCCGTCAAGCGGCGGCAACATCATATCCACAATGACAATATCCGGCTGTCTGTCCCCAATCAGACGAAGAAGCTCTTCCCGCTCCAACGCGCATCCCACAACCTCAATCGGCTGGCAATCCTCCAAAACCCGCTGGAGCGTATCCCTAAATTCCTTATCGCAGTCCGCAATCAATACTTTGATTTTGCTATCCATTTGCTGTGCACTCGCCTTTCCTTAATGATGAGGTTAACATCTATAAGTTACCATATTTTGGTAATAAACGCAAGGGGTGAAAGGAATTTTTTTCCTATACTGTTTATACATTTTTAGTCTAAAAACTTGTACATAATGCACAAACAACTTCCTTCACCCCCATTTCATACAAGCGCCTTTCGGTTTTTTGGTTGTATTTCCGCGTTTTCTGAGGGCGAAATTCGTACCTACGCCGCAATTCGATTCCAGTCCGCTGTCTGCCGGTCTTCTCCTGCATCATAGGCGCTCAACATATTCTCAATCAAAATGCCGTACCCTTTTCGAGGGTTATGAATCAGAACATGCGTAACCGCTCCAATTATTTTCCCATCCTGCAAAATGGGACTACCGCTCATTCCTTGTACAATACCGCCCGTTTTTTCGATTAAATCCGGATCTGTCACCTCAATTAGCATATCTCGATGGTTTCCATCATCCGTATGGTACAATGCGCAAATACGGATGTCATATCGACAAGGGCCTCCGCCCTCAACACTCGATAGAATTTCCGCCTCCCCAAGTTTTACCTGATCCCTTTTGGCAACCGGAATTGCTTTTCCCTCCGGCGCATGTGTTAACATGCCAAAAATTCCCGCCGTCGTGTTGGTAAGCACGCTGCCAATCTTGGATTCCGGTTCAAAAGTCCCCTGCAATTCTCCCGGCGCGCCGGCTTCCCCGCGTTTCACGCGTTCAATTGTCGACTGCAACAAATCGCCGCCGGCAATCGACAATAAATCGCCGGAATTTTTCTCGTTAATTCCATGCCCCAAAGCGCCGTAAACACCGCTTTGCGGATCATAAAAGGTCAACGTGCCGACTCCCAACATGCTGTCACGGATCCATATGCCGATGCGGGTCAACCCATCTTCCGTTTGAATCGGCTCCACGGTAAGCGTCAACTCATTTCCGTCACGGCGAACCGTAATTTCCGTTTGTTCTCCCGCTTTTTCCATGGTCTGTTGTAAGTCGGCCGCCGTGTGAATTGGCGTGCCGTCTATGGATAAAATGAGATCGCCCTCGCAGATTCCGGCGTCACGCGCCGGATATCGGGTTTCCTCTCCATCCTGTACACCCGAAAGGCCTACGACCAGAACGCCCTCTGTCGACAGACTGATCCCCGCTGCGTTTCCAAGCGGAATTAACTGTGCCGCATCACACAGCGCAGCGTTTGCCGCAGACCCACAACTCAATAAAAGTACGCACAAGAAAGACGCCAGCGCCCGTGCGCTTGATTTCCCAAATTTTTTCACTTTTCCACCTCGCAAAATTTCTGCAAACACAGTATGCCCGCACAACCATCAAAAAACCATGCAGCGAAAACTAAATTCCGGTATTGCTGCAAACCCTTCTTTTGACAAGCCTGTACAGAGCTGATTCTTTTTCGCAAGGCGTTTCAATCATTGGCAATGCCGCCATTCTCTTATACGTGCTGGATGTACATTCTTATTTTATCATAATCTGTTGCGTTTTGCAACTATATTCCATTTTTTTGTTGTTTTTTGCAACAGTACGTCGAATTTTGTCGAGTAAAGTGCTTTTTTCATTTTTCGCAAAAGATTCATAAAAAATACGCCTTCTTGCCGTATTTTCGTGGTATAATATTAGTATATATGATTTCCAAATGTGATCGTTTTATTTTTATTTTTCAGATTTTCCGGAGTTTCAATTATGAAAATTACGCCTTTTTGGAAGAAATTTATGGGGATTTTTCTTGTGGTCTGTACGGCCGGCGTGATTCTTTTTGCCGGCATCAACCTCTTTATTGTCGCCTATGCCAGTCGTTATATTCTCACGCCGGACGAAGCTGCCGATCTCGATGCGGATTGCGCGCTTGTGCTCGGCGCACAGGTTTGGTCGACAGGTTTAAGCGCCATGTTGGAAGACCGTGTCCTGACGGGAATTGCATTATATGAAAACGGCGCAACAGACCGTCTTTTAATGAGCGGTGACCACGGGCAGGCCGACTATGACGAAGTCAATAGCATGAAGCGGTACGCTGTAGATCAAGGCGTACCTGCCGATCATATTTTTATGGATCACGCCGGATTTTCCACCTACGAATCTGCCTACCGCGCAAAAGCTATATTTCAAGTGGAAAGTGCCCTGGTTGTGACACAGAAATATCACCTGTACCGCGCGGTATTTCTCGCCCGCGCCATGGGGATCGAGGCGTATGGCGTTGCCGCAGATCTCCGGCCTTATCGCAACGATTTTTATAACCAGGTACGGGAATCGCTGGCACGCGTCAAGGATTTGTTCATGGTACTGTTCCGACCGGAACCAACCTATCTCGGCGATCCGATTCCCATCCAAGGCAGCGGCAGCCTCACAGATGATACCGACGCTTATCAGGATTCCGGAAGTGATTCTCCCCATTAAGTGAAGCAAAAATCTGGCTGAATTGACAAGCTATTTTCACCATGGTATCATAAACGCATATATCGGACAGAAAATGGAGGTGCGCTGGAAAATGAAGCAATGCATGGACGCGCCAAATCTACACCGCAGATTACGGAAAATCATCGGTCAACTACAGGCCATTGACCGTATGGTGGACGAAGATATTCCCTGCGAAGATGTCCTTTCTCAAATCCACGCGGCAAAATCCGCGCTGAATAAAGTTGGCCAGGTCGTTTTGGAAGGTCACATCAGACATTGTGTTCGCGACGGAATTGAACATGGAGACGCGGATAAAACGATAGAAAGCTTTACAAAAGCCGTGGAGCGATTTGCCAATATGCAGTAAAATTTTATAAAAGAAAACCCCGGACGGTATCGTCCGGGGTTTTCTTCTTGACAGCCTCGCTGTACGTGTGTATCATATACATATACGGGTATAGGTTTAAGGAGGAGTCCAGTATGCATCAGGTCATAAAAAAAGCCGAAGCGCTTTTGGCGTTTGGCGGTATCAAAAAGGATGTTGCGCTTCTTGTCATATCCGGCGCGGCGCTTCTTGTCAGCCTTTTTGATTTAATCCCCCTTCCGTTTGACGCCGCGTGGGTTGCGATTCTGCTCTGCGGAATTCCCATTATTTTAGAAGCCATCATAGGCCTTATCACCGCGTTCGATATCAAAGCAGATGTACTGGTATCGCTCGCTCTGATTGCATCCGTCTGGATCGGAGAAGATTTTGCGGCGGGAGAAGTTGCCTTTATCATGCAGCTTGGCGCGCTGCTGGAAGACCTTACTGTTGCAAAAGCACGTGCCGGGATTGAAAAGCTGGTACATTTGACGCCGCAGACGGCCAGAATTGTGCGAAACGGCAGCGAACAAGTAGTACCTGCCGAGCAAGTCCGGATTGGCGACATTCTTCGTGTCCTTCCGGGGGAAACCGTACCGGTTGACGGCGTGATTCTTTCCGGTCAGACCTCCATCAATCAAGCTGTCATGACCGGGGAGTCTCTCCCCGTAGATAAAAACGCAGGCGACGACGTCTTCAGCGGTACCGTCAACCAGTTCGGCGCCTTTGAAATGCAGGCAACTAAAGTGGGGGAAGACAGCTCCATTCAACGCATGATCC
>CALWBW010000069.1 GCA_944376195.1 uncultured Clostridia bacterium
CTTACCGGCGCCCTGAAGGCCGACAAGCATGACAACCGTCGGCGGTTTCGACGCCATCGTAATCTTGGCGTTCGTACCGCCCATGAGAGCGACCAACTCGTCGTTCACAATCTTAATAACCTGCTGCCCAGGCGTCAGGCTCTCGAGCACATCGGAACCCACGGCCTTTTCAGACACGGTTTTAATAAAATCGCGCGCAACTTTATAGTTGACGTCCGCTTCCAAAAGCGCCATGCGGATCTCCCGCATCGCGTCTCGTATATCGCGTTCCGTCAGTCTGCCCTTGCTGCGAAGGCTTTTAAACGCAGCGGAAATACGTTCGGATAAACTTTCAAATGCCATTATTCCATAACCCTCGTCGCTTCGATGATTTCCCTTACATAGGCGTCAATCCGCGTGTCAAAATAACTGCGGCGGTTGATCTCACTCACTTCATACGCGGCAACGGCAATCTTCTGCGCGCCGCGCCGGATCTCCGTCAGGCGCCCGGAAAGCTGCAGCCGTTCCTCGCACTCCAACAGGGCTTCCTCCGCACGCAGAATCGTGTCCCGGACGCCCTGCCGGGTGATTCCCTCGTTTTGTGCGATTTCCGCCAGAGAAAGATCTTCCTCATAGTACAGCGTGAAAAGTTCCCGCTGCTTTTCCGTCAGCATACCGCCGTAAAGGTCATAAAGCATACTCATCTTTACCAGATCCTTTGCCATGCGGCACACCTCTTCTTTGTGTAAAGTCTCATCCCTTTACATAGTACCATACCCGTTTTTGTTTGTCAAGAGGGTTTTTTCCGGGAAAAAGCGCATAATTTACACCCGCCGTTGCGATTTTTTCGACAACGTGCTATAATGCAGAAAAGTGGAGGAGGAACGCATATATGACCGTTCAGGAAGCGATCCTGCTCCGGCGTTCCGCCCGTTCTTATGAAAAGCGGGATATTGCGCCGGAAATTATCGAAGAGCTTTTGCGCATGGCGCAGGCCGCGCCGTCCGGCGGAAACAGTCAGCAACATGTGTTCGGGATCGTGCGCGATTCCGAGCGACGCACAGCCTTAGCCCGGGCGGCAGGCGGACAAATGTGGATTGCCTCCGCGCCGGTTCTTATCGCCTGTTGTGCGAGGCTGGACGAAGATTGGCGTACATTGCCGGAAGATGACTTTGGTCTGCGTGTCAACCGCCTTCGTTTTGGCGCCGGGTTTTTGCAGCATCTTCTGGCCTACCCCAATTGGCAGGAGACCGCCGTCTTTGTAGATGACGCCGTTCCTCTGATTCCGGCGGAACACATGGTCTTAGCGGCCAAAGCGCATGGGATCGAAGGGTGCATTGTCGGGCTTCTGGATGTCCAGGCTGCCAGCCGCATTTTAGAGTTGCCCGAAAATATTCGCTGCCTTTACCTGCTTCCGCTTGGATATCCGGCAAAAAAGCCCGGGGAAAAGACAGTCAAAAGCCTTGAAGAACTGTCCTTTTATGAGACTTATCAAACAGAACACAGAGGGAGAACTTGATTTATGACTACTGTAACGCTTGGCCGTACCGGGATTACGGTCTCCAAAAATGCCTTTGGCGCGCTGCCCATCCAACGTATTTCCATTGATGAGGCAGTATCGCTCCTTCGCAAAGCCCATGACGGCGGTATTACGTTTTTTGATACCGCGCGCGCTTATACCGACAGCGAGGAAAAATTGGGCCGTGCTTTTGCCGGAATGCGGGATCAGATTTTTCTGGCCACAAAATCCCATGCGGGAACGCCGGAAGCGCTACGCCGGGATCTTGAGACCAGCCTGCGCATGTTAAAAACCGATTACGTCGATATCTATCAATTCCATAATCCCGCGCAGTGCTACCGTCCCGGCGACGGGACCGGGATGTACGAAGCCATGGAAGCTTTCCGGAAAGAGGGAAAAATCCGTTTTATCAGTCTTTCCAATCACCGCCCCGCCGTGGCCGACGAGGCGATTTCCTCCGGACTTTACGACACCCTCCAATTCCCCTTTTCCTATCTCTGCTCCGATGTAGATCTGGCGCTTGTAGAAAAATGCCGCGCTGCCAATCTGGGGTTTATCGCCATGAAAGGGCTGTCCGGCGGAATTCTGAATCATGCTGCCGCCTGTTATGCGTTCATGTGCCAGTTTGAAAACGTGCTGCCCATCTGGGGCATCCAGCGGGAGCGGGAACTGGAGGAATTTTTGTCCTACGCCAAAAAGCCGCCTGTGATGGACGACGCCATGCGTGCCCTTATTGAAGCGGACCGGAAAGAGCTTGCCGGAGATTTTTGCCGCGCTTGCGGATACTGTATGCCCTGTCCTGCGGGAATCGAAATCAATACCTGTGCGCGCATCATCCCGCTTTTAGGCCGTGCGCCGTACCGGCCGTACCTTTCTAAAGAGTGGCAGGAGAAAATGAAACGCATTGAAAGCTGCCTCCATTGCGGCAAATGCATGAAACACTGCCCCTATGGTTTGCATACACCGGAATTATTGCAGGCCAATTATGCGTTTTATAAAAAATTCCTTGCCGAACATGCAGACGAAGCCGAATAACAGTGCTTTGCAAAAAACGCCGGATTCTGATACCGTACGCCGCCATATCGTCGCGCCGTTTTTTCATGAAACGCCGCGAATGAGCGCCGGCCATAACAGAGCAAAATGAAGAAAGAAGGAGAATCAACACTATGACAACCGTGACCTTGGGACGTACCGGCATTACAGTCGGGAAAAACGGATTTGGCGCCATCCCCATTCAGCGCATTCCGGCGGAAGACGCCGTACGTCTGTTGCGCAAGGCGCTTGCAGGCGGGATTACTTTTTTTGATTCCGCGCGCGCTTATCGCGACAGCGAGGAAAAACTGGGCCTTGCTTTTGCAGGATGCCGCGACGAGGTCTGGCTGGCCACCAAGTCGACCGCCGGTTCTCCCGACGCGCTGCGCCGGGATTTGGAAACCAGCCTGCGTCTTTTGCAGACAGATCATGTGGATCTCTATCAGTTCCATAATCCTGGGCAGTGCTATCTGCCCGGTGACGGTACTGGGATGTACGAAGCGATGGAAACATTCCGCCGCGAGGGAAAGATCCGCTTTATCGGTATGACGAACCATCGTCACGCCGTCGCACACGCTGCCATCGACTCCGGTCTTTATGATACACTGCAATTCCCGTTTTCTTATCTCTATATTGACCGCGATTTGGAACTGGTGGACAAATGCCGGGATGCCAATATCGGATTCATCGCCATGAAGGGTCTTGCCGGAGGCGTTTTGAATAACGCCGCTGCGTGCTATGCCTTTATGAACCAGTTTGACAACGTGCTGCCCATCTGGGGGATCCAACGGGAAACGGAACTGGAGGAATTCTTGGCATTTGCCAAAAATCCGCCTGCGATGGACGACGCCATGCGTGCCGTTATTGAGGCAGACCGCGAAGCGCTTTACGGGGAATTCTGCCACGGCTGTGGTTACTGTATGCCCTGTCCTGCCGGTATTGAGATCAATAACTGTGCGCGTATGGCCGTCATGCTGAAAAAGTTGCCGTATCAACAGTTTTTAACGAAGGAATGGCAGGAAAAAATGCGAAAAATTGAAGACTGCCTGCACTGTAACCAGTGCATGGGGCATTGTCCGTACAGTCTTGCGACGCCCGACCTGCTTTCTTCCAATTACGAAATTTATCAAAAGTTCCTTGCCGACCATGCAGATGAGGTAGAACGCTGAAACATACGCCCGTGTTTCCTGCACGGGCGTATGTTTTTAGGAGAGAGTTTTATGTATAAAGACGGCAAATGGGCGCGCGCCATCTTAGCGCAGCAGCAGGACGATGGCAGTTGGGGGTATTTTCATACCTTGCGAACCTCCAGCCGTGCAACCATGACAACGGAACAGGCTCTGCGGCGCCTGTTGGCGCTCGGTTTTACGGAGAAAGACGCGCCCATGCAGAAAGCGCTTGCCTATCTGGAATCCTGCCTTTCCGGAGAACGCGCCATTCCGGACCGGCGGGAACACTCCCACAGCTGGGAAATTTTTGTTCCCATGATGTTTGCAGTCTGGATTCGTTTTCTAACGCCCGATCATGAGCCTGCAAACGTCATTGCCCGCCAGTGGGCTTCGATCCTTAAGCAGACATTTTCTGCCGGTGCCTATGATTCCGATGCCTATACTACAGCTTATCTTGAAACATTCGGTATCCGGCCGCGCGGCGGTCGTCTTGTGGATTTCGTAACGTTTTACCAGCTGGCGCTGGTAGCCGGTGAGTTGGACGCAAAAACGGAAAATTGTCTGCTCGACTATGTCTCGCACCATAAATCCGGCATCTACTATCTGTGTACAAAACCGGTTTTGACTCTGCCTACAGCGTTTTCCTCCCGCGAAACCAGTTTTTATCTCGCCGTCCTCGAGCTTTTGTCACGTTACCGGCACAGTCGAGAACAGCTTTCATTTGCGGTCCGATGGTTGCAAGACCACCGAAACGAAAACGGCCGCTGGGACATCGGGCCGGCGGGAAAGGACGGCGTTTACTTTCCCCTGTCAGATGACTGGCGCACCAGAGCGCGGCGGGAAGAGGATTGCACGGTTCGTATCACCCGCCTGCTCACGCAATTGAACGCCGATCTTCCAAAACACTCATCATGAAAATTCCTGCCCATCCGATACATTTTGATCGGATGGGCAGGGCTCTTTTTTACATCGTGGTCCAGGAAAACAAACCTGTATTTTCTTCAGCGTTCTGCTTATACGTCATCAGATGCAAAAGGATCTGCGCTGTTTCGCCGCGCGTCAAGGTCTGTTCCCCATTTAAGGCCGCGACGGCGTCCGCCGCGAGAATCCCGTTGGCACAGAGTTTCGTCAGGGCTTCTCTTGCCCAAGCCGGCGCTCCAACAGACGCAGCCGGAACTGCATCGCCGGATTCCATCTCTACGGCGTTTTCCAGGATCACTGCCGCTTCCGAGAGTGTAATTCCATCGGACGCACGCAGATTCACACTTCCGCCGTCCGTTTCTTCCCCGGAAATGATTCCCTCCTGCACAGCTGCCGCGACATAGGAACGAGTCCAGGCGGGGATACTGTCATCGTCGCTAAAGAACGTGGATACCGACGCTGCCGGCTCATAACCGGCGGCAGCCATTGCCATCGCAAGGAACTCCCCGCGGGAAACCGTTTCATCCGGTTCAAAATACAAGACGCCGCCAACACTTCTCCCGGTATAGATTCCCT
>CALWBW010000070.1 GCA_944376195.1 uncultured Clostridia bacterium
AATAGCCTTTTTGGCCTCAGAAACTTCCATGCCGTTAAGGAAACCGGAATTTACCATTTTCCCGGTTGCGACATCCGTGAACGCTTCTTCCTGGACATTTCCGCCTGCAACAACCTCGACAATGGGCAACTGGAATTTCTTTGCAAACTCCCAGTCTCGCGTATCATGCGCCGGTACCGCCATAATTGCGCCGGTACCATAATTCATCAGGACGTAATCGGAAATAAAGATCGGAATCTCATTGCCCGTTACCGGATTCACCGCCGCAACGCCTTCCAGCCGTACGCCAGTCTTATCATGATCCAATTCCGCACGCTCAAAATCGGATTTCCTGGCTGCCTCCGCCTGATAAGCGCGAATCGCATCCATATTGGAGAGCCGGTCTGCCCAACGTGCAATAAACGGATGTTCCGGCGACATAACCATATACGTCGCACCAAACAAAGTGTCCGGACGTGTAGTATAAACACGCAGTTTATCGCCAGCTGTCGTCTCAAAATCTACCTCGGCGCCCTCAGAGCGGCCAATCCAGTTCCGTTCGGCCAGCTTTACGCGCTCGATGTAATCCACTGTATCCAAACCGTCCAGCAGTCTCTGGGCATATTTTGTAATCCGCAGCATCCACTGGCTCTTTTCTTTATGAATCACATCGCCGCCGCAGCGCTCACAATGGCCTTCCACCACTTCTTCGTTTGCCAAAACAATTTTACAGGATGTACACCAGTTTACGGTCATATTCTGTTTATAGGCAAGACCGTGCTTATACATCTGCAGGAAAATCCACTGCGTCCACTTATAGTAATCCGGATCAGCGGTAGAAATTTCACGGTCCCAGTCAAAAGAAAAGCCGATTGCCTTGGTCTGCTCCGTAAAATGCGCAATATTATCGTGCGTCACTTTTGCCGGATGCGTATGCGTTTTAATCGCATAGTTTTCAGTCGGAAGGCCAAAGGCATCCCATCCTATCGGGAACAATACATTATATCCCTGCATCCTGCGTTTTCGTGCGACGATATCCAAAGCCGTATAAGGTCTTGGGTGGCCGATATGCAGGCCCTGACCAGACGGATATGGAAATTCGATCAACGCGTAATACTTGGGCTTATCTCCGCCCGTCACTGCATGAAACGCCTTTGTTTCTTCCCATTTTTTCTGCCATTTGCTTTCAATTGGTTGGCTTTCGTATTTCATGTTACCTCTCCGTCCTCTCTTCAGCAGACCGGTCGGCATCCGACCACAATCTGTTCAGAGAATAGAATTGTCTTGTATCTCTATGGAAAATATGGACAATCATAAATCCATAATCCATCAAAATCCAGTTTGCCGCGCTATATCCCTCAATATGGTGCGGACGCAAGCCGTACTGCGTCTCCATTTCATGTTCCACGGCCTCAGAAAGCGCTCGGATATGCGTTGTGGAACCGCCTGTGCACAAAATGAAATAATCCGCCATAGTAGTCAATTTCGCCACATGCAGAATTTCAATTTCCGTCGCACGTTGATCCTCCAGTGTTACAGTCGCTGTTTTTACATACTGTTCAATCTCTTGCTCGGTCATTTTCCCATTTTCACTCATACATGCAACCCCCTATTCTGCGGTATTCAATATCGTGATTGGCTTCGTATATGGGTTATACTTTTCATTAATGAGTTTCAATGCATCCTCTTCATCTACAACGTAATCCGCACCGCTGATATGCCCCGGAATCATGTCGACGGAGAAGCCGGAAAAATCCATCCCGATGCATTGAATGCCAAGCCAAATGATTTCCGAAAGTTTGAAATCCGTTTCTATGTCGCTATAGAAGATTTTCACAAGCTCCGGAATACTCCAAATTGTCTGTGCAGACATCAATTTATCCGCAAGAGAGAGAAATACCGCCTGCTGGGCACGAATACGTCCCAAATCTGCATCTGCATAACCCGCGCGATAGCGCATATACATCAACGCCTGCTCTCCATTTAAGGTTTGCAGTCCCTCTTTCAGGTCTATTACCATATCGTCGGCTACGTAATACATATCCATGGGGACATCCACATCCACGCCGCCAATTGCATCAATGATCTGTTTGAAATCCCCATAGTCCAATACAATATAATTGTCCGGCGTAAAACCGACAGTATTCGTGATTTCTATCAACATACGTTCGCTGCCTTTATTGTGCGCCGCGTTGATTTTATGCACCGATCCATCTTCCATATAGGCGCGCGTATCACGCGGAATACTGAGCACATTTAAAGTACCCTGCTGCGTGTCAATGGTGACAAGCAATATCGTATCCGTACGTGTTCCATCATAGTCGGTCCCGGCCACCAATACTGTATAAACGCCATCACGTCTATTCTTTCCAGAAACATCCGGCGCTGTCCCGTTTTCTGAATTGCCACTAAGCGAACCCACTACACTTTGTATTCCCGAAAGCATGGTCTCACCAATTTCCGGCCGGTAAACAAACGAAACGAAAACCACGCTCATCACTGTCAAAACGCAAAGTGTAATACAAAAAGTCAGGAAAAAACGGTATCCAGCCGCCATTTTGTGTCCGGTATGCTTTCCTCTGCTCATACGCTTCATCAATTATCCGTTGATCCGCCGCCGGAACCTGAAATCCAATTTGGAACCTGACCTTCGGAATCTTCTTCCGAATCCTCCTCCACAGACTGCGAATGAACAGTTGTTTCTTCAACCGGCACATCCGCCAAGTTCAAGCGCGTAATCTCTTCTTCGTAAGGGTTATAATACGTATTTACCAGTTCCAAAATTTCCTCTTCGTCCGGCAAAACATAAGAAATTTCATTGATATACTTTGCCGTGTTCGGAATCGTGTTGGTAACAACATCGTCAGTATTCATCGTCGCATAATTGGTACCAATCCAAATCAGTTCTCCCACAGACATATCGGTTTGAACATTCTGCGCGATGATGGAAGTCAGGGAAGGCAATTTCAAAATAATCGACGGCGTTGCAAGCTGTTTAATCACCGCCTTATACACTTCCTGCTGCACACTAATCCGGTCAATATCCGCATTGTCATAACCGCGATACCGCATGAGCATCAAAGCATGCTCTCCATCCAAGACCTGATGTCCAGCCTCCAAATCGATCAGCATATCGCCGGTGTTCTTATACATGTCTTCCGGCACATCCACTTCGATTCCGCCGACTGCATCCACAATCCTGGTAAATGCGGTAAAGTTGACAATCACATAGCGGTTGACCTCAAATCCGATCAAATTCTTAATTTCCGTAATCAGACGGTCAATACCGCCCCGGCCATAAGCAGAATTGATTTTATGCGTTTCTCCGTTTGCCGCACGCGAAATGGTATCGCGTGGAATATTGAGAATTGCCACAGATTTTTCGTTAATGTCAAACGTAGCAACTACGATGGTATCTGTTAACTGCCCTGAAACATCCGTTCCTACAACCAATACGGTAAAAATTCCGTCACGCTGCGCAACACCGGACAGGTCAATTTCCTGCGCCTGTTCTTCAATAATCGCGCGCATCTGTTCCAAATCTTCTTCCGTAAGTTCCTCGGGATCCACACCGTCCGGCATACCGTCTCCATCTGCGTCCAGAACAGGAGCTTCTTCCTCCGACTGCGACGGCATATTAGCTTCTGGTGGTTTTACAAATATCGTCCAATAAATTGCAACCGCAGAGGCCAAAATTGCAAAAATAGCCAAAATGCAAAGGAATACAATCAAACCTCTGTGAGACTTTCTTTTTTTGCGTCTTTGCGGGATGTAGGGTCCGACGACACGCCGATTTTCCCCCTGATGATTTTGCTGGTTATAATCCATGAGATTGCCTTTCTAACTGAGAGATTTCGCGGCCGCTTCTGCCATTTCGTTGTACGCTTCAATCGTGACAGGATGAATTGGCCTCGCCTTTTTTAAATTATAAATTAAGCATTCTGCCGTCGCGCGCAAAACTGCGGCATCCAGATCCCGATAAGCAAGTTCGCGGGTTTCCTCTAATCCTTTAAAATCGCGCGTTGGCTCAATGTAATCCGCCAGATAAAGTATTTTTTCCAGCTTTGACATACCAGGGCGCCCGGTCGTATGATAGCGAATTGCATTCGCAATTTCCTCATCCGCACCATATTCCGCACGGGCTACCGCCGCCCCGGTCACCGCATGCGCAAGCGCCGGGAACCGGTCAAAATCCTTATCTATAAGTATATCGTATTTTTTGACAATTTTCAATTGTTCAACATGTGAATATTGCTTAGTGATATCATGTAAAAGAGCGGCAAATCGCGCTTTTTCCTCGTCAATTCCCCAGCAGCGCGCCAATTTCACAGCAGTTTTTTCACAACCGAAAACATGCGCGGCTCGTCCCGGCATTTTTTCCTCTATCATACGCCGTAATGTGATTAGATCAGGTTTCAAGATATAACCCCCTCTCTTGAATATACGCAAAAACGCCCTTCGGCAACCATTTTTCCGTGCCGTGATAAAGTCCTTCCCGAATTTGCGATGAAGAGATCGGAATCGGATCTGCGTCGACAATATCCACGCCTGCATCAAAACGTTTTCTGAGCAGTTCAGCATATTCGCGAATTAACATACGGTCTTCTTCCCGACGAGCCAAAGCAGCCACACGGCAAAGCGCTAAAATCCGTTCCGGACGATACCAGTGCTCCAAGGTACCAAGCATATCCGTCCCCACGATCAGCCACAACGCCGCTTCAGGATCTTGTCTACGCAATTCTTCCAACGTATCGGCCGTATAGCTTCTCTCCCCGCGCCGCAGTTCCATATCAGAAACCAGAGCACCCGGCACACTGCGGGCCGCAATCCGTGTCATGGCAAGCCGGTCTTCCGCCGACGGGCTCCCCTTCGGGAGCATTTTATGCGGCGGAATATTATCCGGAATAAACAGCACTTGGAGATCCAGCGCACTAGAAGCGGCACAAGCCGCGTGTACATGCCCGATATGCGGCGGGTTAAACGTTCCGCCGAACATGGCTATCCGTCTCATTTTTTCCCAGGAAAACGAATCCGGCGCTCAGGTGAAAGGGCCTTGCTCTCACGATACAGCACAAACCGCGTTCCGATTACCTGCACGACTTCGCTCCCCGTCGCATC
>CALWBW010000071.1 GCA_944376195.1 uncultured Clostridia bacterium
CTTTCCGATACTTTCCCCTTTTCAATATCAAAAGCAGCCTTCAGTGCAAGATTGGTCTCATTTTCGCCGATTAAATTCTTCCGTGCTTGGTCTAATGCTTTTTGAGTTTGTTCTTTTGCTTCAATCTTACCCAAATTTGCATTGACGATTTCGAGGGCTTTGTCTGCATCCGAGATTGACTTTTGAATAGCCGTTTTTTTGTCATTGTCTTGTGTCAGGAGACGATCAATCAGATCCATAACATCCTTTGCAGGAAGAAGCCCGTTCTTTGCTTTTTCAACCTCAATACTCAGAACATCATTTTCATCACAGGCAATTCCATCAATATATTGCTTGATACTGTTACGAGCGGCATCGCATTCGTCATTTAGTTGACCGGACTCCTTCTTCAAACGTTCCTGCAAATCCTGATACAACTGTGTTTTGAATATTTGACGGAATATTTTTTTTCGCTCTTCCGTGGGGGCAAGCAGCAGCTTAAGGAAGTCCCCCTGTGCGATCATGGCGATTTGCAGAAATTGGCTGCGATTAATTCCCATGATGTCTCGTATTGCATTATCCACGTCGCGCTGCTTTGTGACAACGCGCCCATCCGGATATATTAGCTGCGCTTCCGCCTTTTGCGTCGTATAACCTTCTCCACGGGATTTAGGGCGTTCGTACTCCGGGTTTCGTTTTGCGGTATACGTTTTCCCCGCGTAGGTGAAGACAAGCTCAACCTCTGTAGGCGTATTTGCATCGGCATATTTTGAGCGGAACATAGAGGCCTCCCGGTTATCTCCACTGGCCTCTCCGTACAATGCATAAGTAATCGCATCAAAAATCGTGGTCTTTCCGGCACCCGTATCACCAGTAATAAGGTAAAGCCCATTTTCTCCGAGCTTGTCCAAATCAAGAACCGTTTTTCCTGCATAGGGGCCAAACGCAGATACTGTAAGTTTGATAGGCCTCATTGTTCACCCTCCCATGTCTTTTCTATTAGCGACTTCATGTACTCAAATTGCTCAGGATTCATCGGTTGATTATTTTGCAGTTCATAAAAATCAGAAAAGAGCTCTAATGGCGATTTAGATTCAACGTCTGTTGCACCTCTGATCTCCATGCTTGAGCGTGTGCGTTTATTATCGTAATCAAGCTTCATCAGCCGATGATACACCGTGCGCAGTTTTCCGATCGCATCCGGAATATCTTCTTCGTCCGTCAGCGTGATGTGCGTATAATCCTCTTGCCATGTAGTGTTCTCATAAAACGCCTTCAATGTGAGTTCTTCATATGTCCCTTTCAATTCGACAAGATCGTGAAGCGGAATAAGATCAACCGTTTTATATGACACGTTTCCTTTTTCCAAGAATTCGACGACTGTAACGGACTTTTGGTCATTGGCCTCCGAAAAAGAATACTTGAGCGGCGTTCCACAATAACGAATATGTTCTGAGCCGCAGTTTTGCGGTGAGTGAATATGTCCAAGTGCGACATAATCAAAGGGATCAAAAACATAAGCGTCCACATTATCAGAGCCACCAACCGAGATTTCCTCAGATTCAGAGCGCAACGAACCCGTAACAAACTGATGTGTCACCAGAATATTTCTATTGTCATGATTGATACTCAGCTTTGAAATGACGCTATTTATAGCATCTGTGTAAGTAGTAATTTCATCGTCACAAAACCTGCGGACATGAGCTGGTTTAATAAACGGCAGCATATAAACATCCACCGTACCGTATTCGTCCTGCATAGAGAAAGGTACAATCTTCCCATTATAAACCGGTGACATATGAATACCGCTGGCATCCATAATGCGAGAACCAAAAGCAATCCTTTCCGGAGAATCGTGGTTTCCGCTAATAACGAATACCTCGAGCTTTCGTTTGGCCAACTGAACGAGAAAGTTGTCAAACAACTGAACCGCCTCCGCCGCGGGAACAGATTTGTCGTAGACATCTCCGGCAATAATCACACCATCCGGCTTTTCAGCATCAACGATATTGATGATTTTTTTGAGTATGTATTCTTGATCTTCAAGCATCGAATACTCATTTACTCTTTTCCCTAAATGGAGGTCTGATAAGTGAATAAACTTCATAACAAACTCCTTTACCCCACAACTAACTTATTTGTCTTCTTCAAGAACTTCGCTGGGATCGGGCGGTCCAGCTGCCAGGTGATATTCATCGGCCTGCTGCCCTCATGCTTCACATAGCTCGCCGTGCCCAGATAGGTATACGCCTCCGCACCGCCGGTCACACGGTCTGACTTAAACTCACGGACAAACAGTAGTACCTTACTGCCGCGTTCTTTATGGTGGATATAGCGCTGACCAGTGGACGAATTCTCCGCCGTGGTGCTTTGGCTTTGCCAATGAAACAGACTCTCACTAATGGAGTAGTCATTGTACATGGTGGTTGGCGAATAGTCCTTGTCCGCCTTGTTCAGTGTCACGAATAACACATCTAATTGCTTGTCCGGCAGCCATTTGACGCCCTCACGCACAGTTGCTGGCTTCATAAAGTCCAGCGCCACCAGAAGCTGGTCGCGGGTATAGGTACAGTGCAGATCCAGCGGGCAGTTAAAGCCCAGATCTACCGGCTCGTCAATAAAATCGATCTGCTCAAAGCGATGGCGCAGCAGTTCCAAGAGTTCGCTTAGCAGGACTGTGCTATCTGACAGGGCATAGAGGTTGTCCAGCACTTCTTCGTCATTCCAGTCCTCGACTGCCTTTCCCCAGATAGTGATATAGAACATCTGTAGCATACGCTTTTCAATATCGGACAACGCCGCAAAATCCACATCGTCCAGACGCGGCAAAATATCCAACAAAAAGGAAATCCAACGACGAGAATCAATGACAGCAAGGCGTGCAAACGCCTTGGTCAAGGTCTCTTCCAGAGGCTCCTTAAAGTCCTCAATGACATCTGCTCTGGCGCAGATTCGAGAGAAGGACGAGAATTTATAAATTGCTCTGGGATCAAGATGGTAGTAGTCGAGGAAATTGGCCAGTGTCAGCTCCATGCCACTATCTTCTGCAAAGGTAGCCACGCGGGCCACAAGCCCTGCCGTGTTGCCGTAGGAAGCACGGATGTTATCCAGTATGTACTTCGCCGCTTTCTTCTCCAACTGAATATAGCAGCCCTTGGGAACGGACACAAAGCCATCCTTGATTTCGCGGCTCACACTTCGTGTAGTGTTCGACAGCAACGCCGCAAATTTATCCTCAAAATTGTACTTTCTGTTTGCCTGGCCGATGAAGTCCAATACGGTCAGGCATTCCTTATCTTCGGCCAGACGCAGGCCGCGGCCCAACTGCTGCAAGAAAACCGTTAGCGACTCAGTGGGGCGCAGGAAAAGAACGGTGTTGACCTCCGGAATGTCCACGCCCTCGTTATAGATGTCCACGACGAAGATAAACCGTACTTCGCCAGACACCAAGCGCTGTTTGGCGGTTTTCCTTTCCTCGTCGGGAGATTTTCCCGTCAGGAACATGGAGGGGATATTGTGGTCATTGAAATAGCGGCACATAAATTCTGCGTGTTCTACGGTCACACAGAAACCGAGACCCTTTACCTCGTCAATGTCCGTCACATATTTCAGCAGTGCCGTCACCACATGGTCGGCACGGCGGTTGGCAACCGCCCCGCTGAACGTGTAGATGTGCTCCAGCTCGCTCTTTTGGTAGCCACCGGCAGACCATTTGAGTTCATCCAGATCCACGGTATCGGTGACTCCGAAATACTGGAACGGGCAGAGCAGCTTTCGGTCAATAGCTTCCGGCAGACGAATTTCCGCCGCAATACGGTTGTTGAAGTATGGCAGAATGCTCTTGCCGTCCATACGTTCAGGCGTAGCCGTCAAGCCCAGCAAAATACGAGGCTGGTAGTAGGCCAGTAGCTTCTGGTAGGTCGGAGCTGCCGCGTGGTGGAATTCATCCACAATGATGTAATCATAAAACTCCGGTGTTGTTTTGGCTGTGAAATCCTGCGAGTTAAAGGTCTGAATGGAAATAAACAGATTGTCGATGCTTTCCGGCCTATAGCTGCCCACAAACATCTCCCCGAAGTTGGCGTCCTTGAGTACAGCACGGAAGGTATACAGACTCTGCTTGAGAATTTCTTCCCGGTGCGCTACGAAGAGCAGTCGGCAAGGCTTGTATGGATTCTGCTTGCGGAAGCGCTTGTAATCTAAAGCAGAGATGACCGTTTTGCCGGTACCGGTAGCGGCTACCACCAGATTGCGCGTATAGCCACGAACAGTGCGCTCTGCCTCCAGCTTGTCCAGAATCTCCTGCTGATAGGAATAGGGGTTGATATCCATGGTGTAGACTTCGGCATTGTTGGTATCGAAGTATTTTTCTGCTTTCAGGGCACGGGCAAGGCGTTCTTTCTGGCCTTCATCATAATACTCAAATTCCCGGTCATTCCAGTAATACTCAAAGGTCGCGGTGATTTTATCAATGGTTTCAGGCAGGTCGCGCTTCGTTACCTTGGTGTTCCATTCAAGTCCGCTGGTCAGCGCGGCATTGGACAGGTTGGACGAACCCACATAAGCCGTTGTGAAGCCGGTTTCGCGGTAGAAGATGTACGCTTTGGCATGAAGGCGAGTTGTCTTGGTGTTGTAACTAACCTTAATCTGTGTGTTTGGGAGCTGTCGGAGTTCCTCAATGGCTTTTATATCCGTTGCGCCCATGTAGGAAGTGGTGATAATACGGAGCTCACCGCCATTCTGCGTAAACTCTCGCAGCTCGTCCATAATGAGCCGCAGACCGCTCCATTTGATGAAGGACACCAGCATATCAATTCGATCAGCCGAGACGATCTCTTTCTTGAGCTCCGTAAACATCTGCGGCTCGTGAACGGCCCCAGTAAACAAAGAACTTTGGGCAATAGATGTTTCCGGCCGCTCTATGTCCGCCGCAGTTTTTCCCACAGCCAGACGCGGATCAGCTTCCCGTAAAAGTGCAAGAAGTTGCTCAGCACGCTTGTCAA
>CALWBW010000072.1 GCA_944376195.1 uncultured Clostridia bacterium
GCACTGGGTAGCAAGCGCGATGACATCCTGGTCAATGGAGAACAGTCTTACAACATATTTGCCAAAGAAAAAGAGCATTAACCCTGCCACCGTCATCACCGCCATGGAAGTTAACACACAAACCTTCATGTACCGGTCGGCCAGGCTCACTTTACCGGCTCCCAAAGACTGTCCCACCAGCGTGGTAGAAGCAGAAGCAAATGCAAATCCCGGCATAAACGCAATGGACTCCGCCGTCACATAAACCGTATTCGCCGCAATGGAAACCGTTCCGAGGCTCGCAATGGAACGGCTGATTACCACGTTTGCACCGGACATGCACACACGCTCCAGCATCGCCGGAATGCTGATCTTGAAAATCTGTGCAGCAATATGAAAGTCCAGCCGGTAGCTGTCATGGATCGAAATATGCATGGGGGAATTCTTTTTCTTATAAAGGATCAAAATTGCAAGGATACCGCCTATTGCCATCGCAACAGCGGTGGCTGCAGCAGCGCCGTCCACGCCCCAACCGGCGCCAACCATAGTAAAGGAAAAACCGAAAATGGAAATTACACGCGTCGGATAAATCAGGAAAAAGTTTCCAATTACATTGATTACATTAACACCAATATTAATATAAAGCGGTGTTTTGGTATCACCGCAGCCGCGGAATGCGGAGAACAGCAACATAGAAGCAATGCTGAACGGACGGCCAAACGCCACGATTAGGTTATACGACGCTGCATAATCGATAATATCCGCGCCTGCACCCATCCAGAGCGGAATCAGACGGTGAAGTAACGCCAATACCACCGCCATCGGCAAACCGATATAGAGCAGGATTAATACTGCATGACGGGTCAGCTTTTTGGTCATCTCCACGTCGCCGGCGCCGACACTCTGGGAAATCAGGGCCGTCACACCGACGCCCAATGCCATAATCACACCGTTTAACAGAAACACCACGGAGTTACTGATGGATACCGCCGCCGTCGCATAAGCGCCTAACGTGCCGACCATCGCCGTGTCCGCATAGGAAACCAAAGTCGTCAACACGTTCTCCAAAAAAATCGGCCAAGCCAACAATACAATATTGCGGAAAGGGGAACGTGATTCGTCTAAAAGGTCCAAACGTCTCTTCTTTTTTGCCAGTTCCAATGTACCATCCACCTATCTTTTTTTATTCTATTATAACATGCGCCTCACCTTGTCACAAGTTGAAGATATCGCCATGATTTGACACGATTCCCACCCCTTATTCCTCGCCGATTTTCAAATTTATCCTGTAAAAACATGGAATACAGGTGTTTTGTCACAGAAAAAGCCCGCCATTTCGTCTGATTTTTGGCATTCAGAAAAAAGAACTTTTCTTGACAGAAACATGTCTTTATACTATAATAAGTTAGTTTAGTTTGCAGGAGGTACATCTCGTGAAAGTCGTATTGCGCGGCGCTCAGGTCTACACGGAAAACGGGTTTTCCCCTATGGATCTTTTGATTAATGACGGGCTGATCGCCGGCATCGCTCCTTCTATTCCCTTTTACAGGGATGTTGTTTCCTTTGATTTTCAATCTAGTTTCCTTTTCCCGGGTCTCGTGGATGTGCATGTACATCTCAGAGAGCCGGGTTTTTCATATAAGGAAACCATGAAAAGCGGTACGCTTGCCGCTGCGCACGGCGGATATACTACCGTTTGCGCCATGCCAAACCTCTCTCCTGTTCCGGATACGCCGGAAAACCTCGCCCTCGAACTTGATGCCATCCGGCGTGACGCCGTTATACATGTTCACCCCTATGGAGCAATTACACGTGGGGAGGCAGGCGAGACGCTCGCGGATTTCGAAGAACTGGCGCCGGATGTCGTCGCGTTTTCCGACGACGGACACGGTGTACAGTCGGAAGCGCTGATGCGGGAAGCCATGCGCCGGGCAAAAGCCTGCGGCCGCATCATCGCGGCGCACTGTGAAGAAAATGCTCTGCTGCACGGCGGATACATTCATGACGGTACCTATGCGCGCACCCACGGACATCGTGGAATTTCCTCGGAAAGCGAATGGAGGCAAATTGTGCGCGATCTGCGACTTGCAGAAGAAACCGGATGCGCCTATCACGTTTGCCATATCTCCTGCCGCGAAAGCGTAGCGCTGATTCGCGAGGCGAAAGCGCGCGGGGTAGACGTCACCTGTGAGACAGCGCCGCACTATCTGGTGCTGGATGAATCGATGCTGCAGGAGGACGGACGTTTTAAAATGAATCCGCCGCTGCGCAGCGCGGACGACCGCGCAGCACTTTTAGAAGGGTTACAAGACGGCACCATTGATTGCATTGCAACCGATCACGCGCCGCACAGCGCGGAGGAAAAGTCGCGCGGCCTGGAGAAAAGCGCGATGGGGATCGTTGGTTTGGAAACCGCTTTTGCGGAACTTTATACCAACCTGGTACGCCCCGGTATCTTAACGCTTGAACGGATGATTGAACTGCTCTGTATCAATCCGGGACAAAGATTTGGCATTGGGTCAAGTCTCTCCGTCGGACAACCAGCTGATATTACGGTGTTTGACTTGGACACGCCTTATCAAATTGATACAAACAACTTTTTATCGTGTGGGAAAAGCACGCCTTTTGCAGGCGATACGGTCTACGGCAAATGCCGCATGACCATGGTAAACGGGAGGATTGTATGGCAAGAAAATTTGACCGAAAAATAGTATTGGAAGACGGTGCGGAATATCCGGGGATCGGGTTTGGCTACCGCTGCGACCGGGTATGTGAAATTGTGTTCAACACATCCATGGTCGGGTATCAGGAAATTGTCTCCGATCCTTCCTATACCTATCAGATGGTCGTGATGACCTATCCGCTTATCGGAAATTACGGCATAGCGGATGACGACTTTGAAACAAAAACGCCCACTATCGGTGGGTTAATCGTGCGCGAGTATAACGATTCGCCCTCCAATTTCCGCTATACAAAAACCCTTTCCGAGATTTTAGAGGAAAATCACATTCCCGCCATTTCGGAAATCGACACACGCTGCCTGACGCGCAGCATTCGTGATTTGGGGAGCCGGAAAGTGCTGATCACCGATATCGATACACCGCACGAACGCGCTATGGAAATTTTAAAAGGCGCCAAAACGCCGCATGATGCCGTCGCGCAGGTGAGTTGCCGGAAACGCTGGTATTCCCGTACATCAAACCACAAATACAATGTCGTAGCCATTGACTGCGGCATCAAACTGAATATTATCAGAAGCCTCAATGCGCGGGGGTGCAATGTGACCGTTATGCCCTGGAATACGACAGCGGAAGAGCTTGAAGCCATGAAACCAGACGGCGTATTCCTGTCAAACGGTCCCGGTGATCCGGAAGATGTCGTTCCCGTCATTGAATTGGTACGGCGCCTGCGCGGGAAATACCCAATCTTCGGCATTTGTCTGGGCCATCAGATGATTGCGCTGGCCTATGGCGCGCGCACCTACAAACTAAAGTTTGGTCACCGCGGCGGTAACCACCCTGTAAAAAACCTCTTAAACGGGAAAATTGAAATCACAAGCCAAAATCACAGTTATGCTGTTGACGCAGCGTCGCTTGCCGGAACCGGACTGCATGCAACACACGTCAATCTGCTCGACAATACTGTGGAAGGGCTTGCCTGTCCGGAGGATCACGTCTTTTCCGTGCAATATCATCCGGAAAGCGCACCCGGTCCCCAGGACAGTGCCTATCTATTTGACCAGTTTATCGCGATGATGAAGGAGGAGAAACAACATGCCTAAAAGAACAGACATCAAAAAGGTTTTGGTGATCGGCTCCGGCCCCATCGTAATCGGGCAGGCTGCTGAGTTTGACTATGCCGGGACGCAGGCCTGTCTGGCTCTCCGGGAAGAAGGGTATGAAGTCATCCTCGTCAACTCAAACCCCGCTACCATCATGACCGATACTACCATTGCCGATAAGATCTACATGGAACCGCTGACGTTAGAGTACGTCGCTAAAATTCTGCGATATGAACGTCCGGATGCAATCATTCCCGGTATCGGCGGACAGACCGGTTTGAATCTTGCCATGCAGCTGGAGAAAAAAGGCGTACTTGCCGAATGCCAGGTGGAACTGCTTGGTACAAAAAGCCGCAGCATCGAACAGGCGGAAGACCGCGAACTTTTTAAAGAACTCTGCGAATCACTGGGCGAACCGGTACTTCCCTCTAAAATTGCACATTCCATTGAAGAGGGCATTGCAGCTGCCGAAGAAATCACCTATCCTGTCGTCCTGCGTCCGGCGTTTACTCTGGGCGGCACAGGCGGTGGTTTTGCCGACAATGAAGAAGAACTTATCGAAATCATGAAAAACGCGCTGCAGCTCTCGCCCGTTGGGCAGGTGCTCGTGGAAAAGAGCATCAAAGGTTATAAGGAAATCGAATACGAAGTCATGCGCGACTCCAATGATACCGCGATTACCATTTGTAACATGGAAAATATCGATCCCGTCGGCATTCATACGGGCGACAGTATTGTTGTCGCGCCCAGCCAGACTCTAACCAATAAGGAATATCACCTGTTGCGCGACAGCGCACTTAAAATTATTCGTGCGCTGGAAATTGAGGGCGGCTGCAACGTGCAGTTTGCGCTCGACCCGGAATCCTTCCGGTATTATCTCATTGAAGTCAACCCCCGCGTGTCCCGCTCCTCTGCTCTGGCTTCCAAGGCAAGCGGCTATCCGATTGCGCGCGTTTCCGCGAAAATCGCAGTCGGTATGACACTCGACGAAATCCCGCTGGCCAATACCCCTGC
>CALWBW010000073.1 GCA_944376195.1 uncultured Clostridia bacterium
TCTTTGTCCAGGGGCCAGGATATGCCTTGCTCCTTTGCTGCTTCCAGTACATCCCGCACTGTATGTCGGGAACCACGGAAATCAATTTTCAAATTCTGCAATAACTGAAATGAACAATTTTTGTCATTGCAAAACCTCCAATTAACTTAGTCACAACTTGGCTGTGCTAAACCAATTATAAGGCTTGGGGGCTTCAGTGCGTGAGAGTGGGGCTAAAACTCCGGCAAGGTGGTGCTCAAACTCCATGCAGCCGGGGCTGGGGTGGCGATTTTTGCAAACAGTGTCCATTGAAAAAGTATGCGTCTTTTATCTTATTCTCATATAAGAAAAAATAAATCATTAACCAAAAGTCAACTATAATAAAATCAAATAATTTTATTCGGCGGAATCCAATTGTTGGGTTCTGCTTTTTTATACTCATTATAAAAGTATTCCCAACTTAAAGGTAGTGTCAAGTATTTTTCGCAAAAAGATTTGCAGGGCCTGGTATGAGTGAAGTCAGTCGGCAATATAGGTGTCCTGAGCGACGGTCCCAATGCTTCATATTCATAGATAATAATAATCTCTACTATCTTCTACTTTTTGTTACTTCACCGATACTATATGAGACTGCTTATAACTTTCTTCTTACTATATGTATATTATCAGAAACGGCGATTACAATGTTTTTCATTTTATGTCTGTTTTCCGATCCCCGGGATAGTTTAAAGGACAATCGAGGGATGATTTTGAAAAATGGAGTATATCGAGAATCCCCCTCAATTTTGTCCTTTTATATTTGAAAAACAATGTTTAGCAGATTCGCATGGATATCCTCATGCGGATCTGCCTTTTTATTATAACATTCGCGCGCCGCCTCCGGCAATCTGAATTTTTTGAAATTTCAGATTGAACGGAGGCTTTTTAATGTCATATAACAAAGCGTTAGCGGAAAAACAATGGCGCGCATGGAAAGAAGCGGAAGAAAACAAGCTCAGAAAACTCGGCGTAGATGAGGATACCATCCAGCGTCTGCATACATACGACTGGGAAGAATTTAATCGAGAGCGCAGATATCAGGATTGGCTCCACAAAGGAAAGCCGGGTATTGATCCGCTATACCCCGAAGCAGATATTGAGATTCCAGTAAGGGATGGAGAATCTCTGCTTGATAATATTGAAAGTCCGGAGCTGTTTTCTATTCTGAAGGATGTGGATAAAAAAACTCTTGAAATTCTTCTCATGAAAATCTGTGGGTACAGCAGTATGGAAATCTCTCGAAAAACTGATTTAACAGTCAATGCAATCGATCTGCGGATTCATAAATTGAAGAAAAAGATAAAAAATTTTTTGTGCTCCGGAAAGATTTAACCCCTTCTCAGCGGCTATATAAGTGAAAGGGCAAAAAATGAGCCTTTTCAGGAACTTTGAAAAAAGAATACCAGCCATGCGGGTACGTTCCCGTTCGGACGAGCGACATCAGAAAAAGCGCGATGACACTTCGAGATACAGCCGTTTTCCATATGGAAAGCGGCTTGTGCTCTTGGAGTCGAGCGATCCATTTTGACCGGAAAGAGAGGGTGGTTCCTCTTTTCGCTGCGACTCCGGACGGGAGATAATGATACGCGACATCGTTTACCCACACGTCAGATGGGCTAGCCGGCCTTGGGTTGGAATCAGCAAGACCCTTGGGGAGCCAGTGAACGGCCTGTGACCACAGGTCTGCCCGCATGGTTCCCAATACACCGGGGAGCGGGCTGCAAATATGGTGTGAACTCAACTCTATATTAAAAAATTCAGATTGCCGTCGTTGACGGCGAATCCGTGCGGCGTGGATGATGCGCACGCCGCACCAGTTTGCTGTCAATGCGGATGGAGTACATCATGAATCATCAAACAAAATTGGAACAGGCGCACAGGGAAGCGGAACGAATCTTCCGGGATTTAATTCCCCCCAATGGAATGACTGTTCGCGAGGAACAAATCTCCCTCTGTCATGCAATGCTGAACGCCCTGTTTCAGAATAAAATCATCCTATGCGATGCAGGAACCGGGATCGGAAAGACGTATGCCTATCTGACCGCCTGCGTCCTATTGCAAAAATTTCGTCCTGCGAGGGTTCAGCCGGTGGTGATCTCCACCTCCAGCGTGGCCCTGCAGGATGCTGTCGTGAAAGAATATATCCCTTTTTTATCCCGTATTTTTTTGGAAAACCGCACCATTTCTGAACCGATCCGAGCTGCCGTTCGCAAGGGAAAAGGACGTTTTGTCTGTGACGAATTACTCTCGTGGCGTCTCACTGCCGTACAGGAGAAAAATAAAAATTTGGAGCAGCTGGAAGCCCTGCAATCCTTGCAGCTTCATCTCGATATGGACGCAGTAACCGGACTGAGCAGCTTCGACCGGAAACAGGTTTGTATTCCGAAATCCTGTCCAAAAGACTGCGCGCAGCTTCACTCCTGCCGTTACCGGAATTATTTGAAAGATTCCAAAAGTGCAGAAATCACTATTCAAATCTGTAACCACAATTACCTGTTGGCAGATGCAGAACACCGGCTGCAGGGAATCCGGCCACTTCTCAGCGACTACCGCGCGTTAATCATCGATGAGGCTCACAAACTGCCGGAAGCAGCAGGCCAGATGTACAACAAAAGTCTGTCAAAAGAAGATTTTTCCGAACTATGTATCCTGCTGATAAAAGAAAGACTCGTTCTCACTGCTAAACGTCTGGAACTGAAATTTCAGCTTTTGCTAAATGAGATATCACACAGCCTGACATC
This sequence comes from uncultured Clostridia bacterium, assembly GCA_944376195.1. Lineage (GTDB taxonomy): Bacteria > Bacillota > Clostridia > Oscillospirales > QAMX01 > Allobutyricicoccus. The sequence continues at coordinate 2,760 of CALWBW010000073.1, forward strand.
GGAGGAATCCGGACAATCTGCTTTTGTTCTGACCTCCGGTATAAAGGATGCGCTTTGGGATTGTCTTTCCCTCCTCCGGCGGGTACAGAATCGCCTCCCGCTGCGCACCGGAAACTATCTTTCCTACCATCTGGGAACAACAATCGGTATCTTAAATCTGTTCTATACCGAAAACAGAGGTTATATCCCATACATTCAGCGCGGCGGGGACGGATCTCCCATTCTCTGCGCAGCCAGCCGGGAGATCTCGGAACAGCTGCGTGTGGCCCTGTGGGATCAGAAGCTTCCCGTAATCCTTACCTCTGGAACCCTCGCAGCAGGAGGCAGCTTTGACCGGATGGAAACCCTTACCGGACTGTCCGGAAATACCCGTATCAAGCATTTCACTGCACCCTCGCCTTTTCGATACGAAGAAAACTGTCTGCTTTATCTCCCAGAAGATTTACCAAAAACGCGGATGGGCAGTTTATGGGAGACGGAATGTCTGTCAAACCATATCTGCCGGCTGATAGAAGCGACATACGGCCACACATTGGCACTGTTCCCATCGTATCATCTGATGGGCGCCGTGTTCCGGAAAATACGGGAAGAAATCAAATTTCCTCTGCTGATGGTCCGGAAAAACTCACAGGATACTATCCGGCAATTTCGGCAGCTACAAAATGCTGTGCTGTTTGCGGCGGGCTCCTGCTGGGAGGGAATGGATTTTCCTGGCGATATGGTATCGTCACTTATCATCGTCCGGCTGCCGTTCCCCATTCCCGATCCCATCAGCGAGGCGGAACAGAAAAGATACCCGTCTTTACAGGATTACATCCACGCCGTCGTTGTCCCGGATATGCAGAGAAAGCTGCGACAGGGTTTTGGACGGGCCATCCGGACGGAAACAGATACCTGCGTCGTCAGTATTCTGGACTATCGAGCATTACCCAACGGACGGTATCATCAGGCTGCGCGGGATGCCCTGCCCTCGATACCCATTACAGGAAAGATCGAGGATGTAGAAAGATTCGTCCGGGAAAACAAAGACTCTGAATATTTTAGGACGGAGGAACCGCCATGAATATCGAAAACAATCCTTTGAATCCCCATCTCATTTGCGAGATTGAGTATTTCACAGCGTTTTCTGTTTTGAAAAAACTGATGGAGGAAAGAAAAATTTCTTTAGACGCTGGACAGCGCGCCAATGTTGCTATTGCCGAACAGTATGGCGTTTCGGCATACCATATTTAGTGGTTCTCGTGATAGCTATTCCGTTTTGATTGTGATATGTTGTACGTGACAAAAAAGATGTCCAAAGGAGGAAAACAGGATGCCGCAGGTAAGAATCATTCCGCCCATATCAGAACAGGCGAAAAAGCTGCGGGTCGCCGCCTACGCCCGCGTGAGCAGCGACTCGGCGGATCAGCTGAACTCCTTCGCCACACAAACGGAATACTACACCAGCTATATCCAGTCAAAAGATGATTGGGAATTTGCCGGGCTGTATGCCGATGAAGCGGTTTCTGGGACTACAACGGACAAGCGTGACAATTTCCATCGTCTGCTGGAGGACTGCCGGGCCGGGAAAATTGACCGTATCC
>CALWBW010000074.1 GCA_944376195.1 uncultured Clostridia bacterium
ACCTGAATGGTTTTCACCGCTTCCGAAGTATAGCCTGTCGGAGGATTTCCCCCCAGCCAACGTCCGGTTTTAGCAAGTTCCCGCATATTATCCCGAATTCGCTCCGCAATGGTTTCCCGCTCCAACTGGGAAAAAACTGAAGCAATATACATCATAGCCCGCCCCATAGGGCTGGACGTGTCAAAGCTCTCACGAATTGAAATAAAATCAATTCCCAACTGCCCCAACTCTTGAATGAGGGCGGAAAAGTCCCCAATATTACGACTGATACGATCCAGGCGATACACCACAACTGCCCGAAACTGATGTTTCCGCGCCGCTTTCATCATCCGTTGAAAATCCGGCCGGTTCAAGTTTCCACCGGAAAAACCCTCGTCTTCAAAAATAATGGCTGTTTCCGCATAATCTTCTCCATATGTAGCACGTAAGTAAGCACGGCATAATTCCACTTGATTCCCAATACTTTCTCCCTTGCCGGTAAAGCGGGATTTGCGGGAATAGATGGCAATGACATCTCGGTTTTTTTCCATATACGCCCTCCTTCCTTCTATCCTATCCATGAAGTAGCGGATATATGAGATAAACCGGTGCATATGATGAATCGGAAGGTGATTCAATGAAAAAAAATGATGCTTTTTCACTTCTGGTACATATGCCCTATGAAAAAGAGAGCAAACGGGCGCTTGCAAAACAAGTGGCCGAAGCGCATGCTGCATATATCGTCAACGTCATAGAGCGACTTCCTTGCCCGCCCGAACAAAAACTGGAGTTATTGCAAAGGATCCTGCACAACGTAAAATCTTTCTCACCGCCCAACAATAAGAGAGATTCGCAAAATTAAAGTTCTTAAAAAATCTCTCGTCCTTGCCGCAATGACGTAATTTTGTTATAATGAAACAGAAAGAAATGCATCTCTTTCCCATGCAGGAGGACACTCATGAATATTCTCGTTCTTAATGCCAGCCCAAAAGGAAAAAATTCCACCACCGTCCATACGGCGCTCTACTTGCAGGCGCTGCATCCGGAGCATGTGTTTAGCTTCCTCTCTGTGGGGCAGCAAATTAAAGCTTTTGAAAAAGATTTTACTTTGGTACGAGCCGCACTGGAAACGGCCGATTTAATTCTGTTTTGCTACCCCGTCTATACTTTTATTGCACCATATCAGTTACATCGCCTCTTTGAACTCATCAAAACCGACGGCGTGGATCTGCAAGGTAAATTTGCAAGTCAGATTACCACTTCCAAGCATTTCTACGATGTGACTGCACACCGCTATGTCGAGGAGAATTGCTGTGACCTTGGTATGAAAGTAGTACGGGGGCTGTCTGCTGATATGGAAGATTTGCTGAGCGAACAGGGACGTAAAGAAGCCCGGGATTTTTTTACGCAGTTACTGTTTAGCTGTGAGCACGGTCTGTTTGTGACGCCGCCTGTCAAAGCTCCGGAAAGGGAACATCATATATACCGGCCGACTTTTTTTCCGAGCCCAAGAATCAGACCAAAAATGTGGTTATCGTAACCAACTGCGCGGATGACGATAGAAATCTTGCGGGAATGATCACCGACTTTCGTGCTGCGCTGCCTTATCAAAGCCGGGTGGTAAACCTGCGAAAATTTCCGTTTAGTGGCGGATGTCTGGGCTGTTTTGGCTGTGCCGTTACCGGTAAGTGTGTTTATAAAGATGGCTTTGACGAATTTCTGCGCAAAACGATTCAGACCGCCGACGGGTTCGTCTATGCTTTCACAATTTCGGATCACTATACGCATTCCAGTTTCAAATGCTTTGATGACCGGCAGTTTTGCAACGGTCACCGTACCGTCACGCACGGTACCCCCATTGCTTACCTTCTCAGCGGCGATTACCGGTATGAGCCCAACCTTCGCATGATTCTGGAAGGTCGGGCCGAAGTGGGGGGGGGGAATTATTTGGCGGGGGTTGCCACAGACGAAGGCGATACAGCATCCGATATTCAGGCATTGGCTGATCATCTCGCGCTTGCAATGGATCAGCGTCTCTCCCGTCCAGCGAATTTTTACGGTGTAGGCGGAATGAAAATTTTCCGCGATCTGATTTACATCATGCAGGGTCTTATGAAAGCAGACCATGCGTTTTATAAACAGCATGGAATCTATGATTTCCCACAAAAACAATGGAAACGCATTTGGCAAATGCGATTGGTGGGCGGATTGCTGTCCGTTCCCGCCATCCAGAAAAAAGCCAAAGGCAGGATGACTGAAGCTATGGTGAGGCCCTACCAAAAAGTGATCGAACAGGCAAAAATGGATCAGATTTAATCACTCTACCGCAAGGAAACTGTTGGTCGAGGCCGGGGAACTGACAGTCGGTTGAGTCGTGACGGTCATGGGAACGTGATTTGTCTTGTCCCGATAGTAAATCTCTCCCCGTACTTGCAGAAGCACCTGGCCTTTCGATAGAAGAGTTCATGCAGGAAAAAGGCGGGAAAAATCACCCGACCGAAAATCCGGCCGCTGCGCTGCTTGACACGATTTTGAAAGCCGTGGCTCTTGCCATGGGGATCGCCGTTGTTGTACTCTCCATATTGAAAGTATTGTTCACAAATGAGGCCATTTTTACTACTGAGAATCGGCCTTACCTGCATAGCGATTTCCCTGATGCAGAGTAAAAATGAAAAACAAGATTGATTGGAGCACGATATCATGGTATTTACCAAAATCGATTGGGAATCCTGGCCGCGGAAAGAATATTTTGAGCATTATTTTTTTCAAGTACCTTGCACGTATAGCGCAGTATTCAAATTAGACATCACTACGATTCGGCAAAAAAGAGAAAAACTATATCCTGCCATGCTTTATTTCCTTTCAACAGTTGTAAACCGACATCAGGAATTCCGCATGGCCTGCAACAAAAACGGAGAAGTAGGTTTTTATGATTTAGTACATCCTTGTTATACCATTTTTCACAAGGACACCGAAACTTTTTCTAATTTATGGACTCCCTATATTCCTGATTACGAGGGATTTTGCCGAGCGTATCAAAAAGATTTATCCACATATGGGAATCAGCACGGCATAACAGCAAAGCCAGACGAGCCTGAGAATACCTTTCCGGTGTCTATGATTCCTTGGGCCAGCTTTGAGGGATTCAATTTAAACCTGCAAAAAGGTTATCGTTACTTACCTCCCATTTTTACCATGGGAAAATTTTATGAAGAAGGCGGAAAAATTCTCCTTCCGTTAGCCGTACAGGTCCATCACGCCGTGTGCGATGGATTTCATCTATGCCGGTTTGTCAATGAATTACAAGAATCCCTATACGCATAACACAGCAGGAGGTATTGACAGCATGATTTTTTATTTTTCCGGAACCGGGAACTCTCAGTGGGCTGCCGAACAAATAGCGGAACTTACAGGCGATGAAGCTCGCGATATCACCAAACCGGATCAGATATCCGACTACCAAAACGAACGGCAAATCGGACTTGTATTTCCCATTTACGCTTGGGGGGCACCAGAATTGGTATGCTCCTTTGCCAAAACTTTAGGAAAAACCAAAGCGTTTACTTTTGCCGTTTGTACCTGTGGATCGGAAGCGGGATATGCCATGAAAAAATTATCGGCTCTCTGTCCACTTGACAGCAGTTACAGTCTGGTCATGCCCAATAATTATATTATTGGTGCAGATGTCGACGATCCGCAAACCGTCCAACAAAAAATAAATGCCGCCCGCCAGGAAATTCAAAGACTGTCGCAGGAAATTTTACAGCAAAAACGTGTATATCGCGTGAAAGAGGGGACATTTCCCACTTTGAAATCTAGTTTTGTTAATTTTGGGTTTAACAGGTTTGCCCGCAGCACCAAACCGTTTTCTGTAGAAAACTCCTGCGATGGATGCGGTCTCTGTGCCAGGAATTGTCCGGCTTCCACCATCATTATCAAAGAAGGTAAACCGGTTTGGAGTGACCTGTGTTACCAATGCCTGCGCTGTATCAATGAATGTCCGAAACAGGCAATCCAATATGGAAAAGCAACGCAAAACAAAGGCCGATATACCTTTCATCAGTTTAAATGAGAGCTTTCTCCGTTTTTTGTAAGCCATATCCATCTATTGATATAAATCACACTTAAAAAATCACCCGGGACTTTTGGATTTCAAAAAGTCCCGGGTGATTGGCTTAAAGAGAGCATCCTATTAGCCTATAAAATTCGTTCTATAGCTGCCCTTTCCATACCCGGTATTCGAGTCGGGCGAAACTAACCTTCAAGTGTCGGGCATTCGCAACCAAATTTAGTCGGAAAAGATAAAGCCACT
>CALWBW010000075.1 GCA_944376195.1 uncultured Clostridia bacterium
TCTGGTGTTGCCAACCTTCGAGAAGAGGGGGTTCGAATCCTACCAGTTAGGGGGAAACAGCGGTTGGCATCTATGGATTCATTCGTAAATTTCTGAGCGAAAAAAGCCCGGAAACGGTTGATGCCACTGGCTTTTCGCCAGTGGCATCTATACCGTTTTGATTTTATGGTGACTCAGCGGGGATTCGAACCCCGGACCCTCTGCTTAAAAGGCAGATGCTCTGCCGACTGAGCTACTAAGTCATATATAAACCCAAATTAGGTTATTCGCAAACTTTTCTCATTAGGTGAGAAAAGTTATGTTTGGCTGGGATGGCAGGATTCGAACCTACGCATGCCAGAGTCAAAGTCTGGTGCCTTTACCGACTTGGCTACATCCCATTAGAGGATAACAACCTCGGGGAGCGGAGGTCCCGCTCTCCAAGGCTCTTTGGGGTGGATGACCGGGCTCGAACCGGCGACCTCCAGAGCCACAATCTGGCGCTCTAACCAACTGAACTACATCCACCATATCAAACACTCTAAAAGGGATTGGCGCGCCTGAAGGGACTCGAACCCCTGGCCCACTGCTTAGAAGGCAGTTGCTCTATCCAGCTGAGCTACAGGCGCATGAGCTTCCTTGCGCGCAAAATGGAGCGGGTGATGGGAATCGAACCCACGCATCCAGCTTGGAAGGCTGGCGCTCTACCATTGAGCCACACCCGCGCGTCCGCTTAAGCGCTTGATTATAATACCACATGTTTCACCGTTTGTCAAGCATTGCACTGTAATTTCTAAAAGAAATCATAGATCTTTTTCCAACGTGCTTTTTTACGAGAGAATGCCCTGAAAAAAGCCCGCCGAAAAATCGGCGGGCTTTTTAAAGATTCTCTTATTTGAGTTCTGCGAAATATTTGATCGTACGGACCATCTGAGAAGTATAGGAATTCTCATTGTCGTACCAGGAAACGACCTGAACCTGATAGGTATCGTCGTCGATCTTGGAGACCATGGTCTGCGTTGCATCAAACAGGGAACCATTCGTGATACCAATGATATCGCTGGAAACGAGCTGCTCCTCAGTATAACCAAAGCTCTCGTTGGAAGCGGCCTTCATTGCAGCATTGATGCCTTCCTTCGTGATGTCTTTGCCCTTGACAACTGCAACAAGGATCGTGGTGGAACCAGTGGGAACCGGTACACGTTGTGCGGAACCGATGAGCTTACCGTTGAGTTCCGGAATAACAAGGCCGATTGCCTTAGCGGCGCCGGTGGAGTTCGGGACAATGTTCACAGCGCCGGCACGCGCACGACGCAGGTCGCCCTTACGCTGCGGACCATCGAGGATCATCTGATCACCGGTATATGCATGGATCGTGCTCATGATACCGCTCTGAATCGGAGCATAATCATTCAGGGCCTTTGCCATCGGAGCGAGGCAGTTGGTGGTGCAGGAAGCCGCAGAAATAACGGTATCGTCAGCTTTCAGCGTGTTGTGGTTGACATTATAAACAATGGTCGGAAGATCATTGCCTGCCGGAGCAGAAATGACGACCTTTTTGGCGCCAGCCTTGATGTGGGCGGAAGCCTTTTCCTTGGAGGTGTAGAAACCGGTGCACTCAAGAACAACATCGACACCAAGCTCGCCCCACGGGCACTCAGCAGCGTCCTTGATCGCATAGATCTTGATTTCCTTGCCTTCAACAATGATAGAATCCTCCGTGGACTCAACGGCCTTGCCGTATCTGCCCTGTGCGGAGTCATACTTCAGAAGATGAGCAAGCATCTTCGGGCTGGTCAGGTCGTTGATCGCAACAACTTCATAGCCCTCTGCGCCGAACATCTGACGGAAAGCAAGACGGCCAATGCGACCAAAACCGTTAATGGCAACTTTAACAGACATGGATATTCCTCCTACATTGATGATACTGTTATTATATAATACAGTTTATCCATAGACAAGAGTAAATATGTTGAAATTTTCATAAACCTTCTTCTTTTGTTTCCATAACTTTAATGAAAAACATCTGAATTTCGTTCAGCAGATTGACATAATCCATGCTGAGTATCGCCATTTTTTCCAAAAAGTCCATCTGTTTGGAGGATCTCACGGCAATTGAAAAAAGTATGTGAACATCTCAAAGCGTAAGAAAACCAAGAGATTTGAAAACTCTCCGAATTCAGCGCAACCGTCCCCTTGCGGCCCCTCAGCGTGATCCAGGCGAGAATTCATGACGTTTCAAACGCATGCAGGACTTGTCGTACGGATTCTTGCAGGCGATATCCAGGAAGATAACAAAAAATATAAAAGCGTCTTCGGAGAGAAAACAAAAATGCTTTCTCCGTAAGACGCTTAGCCTGCACTGGACATGCAGCCGGCGCTTTGCATTCGTGTTTATCTTGACTGTTCCCTTAAACGCTTTGCCACCGTATTCCCTGCCTGCGGCAGTTTCAATCCCGTCATTAAGCTTACCTGTGAAGAACGAAAGACGATTTCTCGGGGAGTCACCTGGGTTAATGTCTTAAATCTAAAGATTTCACGGCATAATCTGCAAAATAACCAATGCATTTTCTGCGGAGGGATCCACAATGTCTTTTCCAGGCACCGGATTTTCCGCATCGTACTGCTGAACTTCTATTCCCTCAGACCGGCACTCTGCCACAAGTTGTTCAATTTTTGCAGTTGAAATAACCATATAAAAAGGGCCATTACGCGATTCCTCTGTTATTGCAAACGCAGAAAGAGATTTTTCATATTCAGCAAGAGAATCAGGAACTTTCTCCGCCTCCATGACAAAAACAGCGGAATAACAAGCATCCTCTGTAATTCCGGAAAACAAATCAGACTCCGTTTGTTCTGCTGTGGTATCAAATTGTTGTGTTTGCTCCAAATCGCATTCTGCAGGTGCGACGTCTTCCGTAAACCCCTTTTCCTCTTCCATTTCTTCTGTATATGCATAAGGCGATTCGCTTACGCTTTCTTCCAACTCACCATTTTCGGAATTTGCAGAACGTTCCAATGCCTCTTCTTGGAGCCCGGCAATCTGGTTATTATTCTGCGCCCACAATTCCAGCGTAGCGGAGTCAGCCGTGACTCCTTTTCGCATTTGGGATACACCATAAAGAGAAGCCGTGCACACCAACACAAGCGCAGCGGCCGCAACTACGGCAATCGTACGGCGTGAAGCAAAACGGATCCATCTTCCACCCTTTTGTTCCCGCGTAACACGTTCCATAATTGCTTCATGCAGTCCGTCCGGCAACTCTTTCGAAAGACCCGCCGTTTCTGTCATGAGACGCCGCATCGCTTCGAGCCGTCGGGAACACACAGGGCAGCCGTGAAGATGCTCCAAGACCGCAGCGGTCCGCTCTCCATTCAAAGCACCGTCTAAGTAATCTACCAATTCCGGCGCTATATTTTCACAACCATCCATTATCGGTTCCCTCCTTTCGTCTTTTTAGACGCAGAATCGGAAAAAAAGTTCCCCCGTTTTTCCAGCGCTGCACGCAGGCGATCCCGGGCACGGAACAGGCGAGATTTCACGGTACCCTCATTTAACGACAAAATCTCTCCGATTTCACTATAACTCATCCCGTTGATGTCACGCATAATCAAAATGTTTCGATAATCCTCAGAGAGCTTTGCAATTTCGTCTCCAATCGTTTCGCGCAACTCCGTTTTTTCATACTCCCGCTCAGGCGAAAAGGTTTCGTCCACAATTTCCCGATCTGGTGATTCGTCGTCTTCTCCATACTCCGTCAGACTGCTTTCACGGCGGCGGGTTTTCCGGCGAGTCAGATCAATCGCCGTATTGACGGTGATCCGGTAAACCCATGTCGTAACAGAACTTTCCTCTTTAAAATCCGGCAGCGCACGATAGACGCGAAGGAAGACCTCCTGCGCAATATCCGCCGCATCAGCCTCATTGTTCGTATAACGAAGCGCGAGATTATATACACGTTTTTCGCAGATTTTCACCAACCGTTCAAATTCCGCAATGTTCCCTTTTTTCAGACGCCGAACGTCCATTTGTTCAGGCAAAATCCTCCCTCCTCTCCAAAATTTCCTTCATGATTGCATTCATTTCCGCAAGCGTGGTCACAGAGGAAAAACGAGCTCTATAGCTTGCCATACCACGGTATCCTTTTAGGTACCAAGCCAAATGTTTCCGTGCTTCCAACATGGCAATCCGTTCTCCCTTATCAGCTACGGCATATCGGATTTGACGGGCGGCAACATCCAGACGTTCTGCCAAATCCGGCGCAGGCAGAAGTTCCCGACCAGTGACTGCCG
>CALWBW010000076.1 GCA_944376195.1 uncultured Clostridia bacterium
CTGCTGGTAAGACAGTAAAATCAAATTTCTTGGAACAGGCATGATTTCGGTCATGCCTGTTCCGCTTTTAGCAGCTCGTCCACGGGGATGTAGCCTACGAGGTCATATTCGATATGTACCTTCTGTCTGCGTTTGCCGCTGGACTTGTCTGGCGCTTCTACATAGCAAATCCGGTGAGTACCCACACCGGAGCTTGCCATTCTGGCAAGCAATGCACGGCGGTACCCACTCGTGCAAAAACTTGTTGGGCAGCATCCCAAACCCTTCAACAATTTCGGAGAAATTGGCTGCGCACCGTTGGCGCTGTTCCTCGTAAAAATCGTAATAAGGCAGTCACGGCTTTTGCGGTTTTCCCTGCTTAGAGATTTTCTCACCATCGGCAGTTGGGAAAGTCCCCTCCATAGCCATGGTGCGAAGATAGGCACTAAGATTATCCGTGCCAGACTCCATCATTCGCTGCTTGATGGCAGCAAGCTCTTTTTCGTCTACAAAGAATTTGACCTGTATCGGTCGCTTGCGATTTCTGTTATCCGGCATAAAATTTCCTCACTTGCTTGTTCTATAAAATACAAAGCAGCTCAGATAGCTTGTTGATCTGATAATCCACAATCCCTTTACCGAACTCTGCACCTTGATATTTTGCAAGCCCGTTCTTAATCCAAACAGTTTTCATACCCAGTGCTTTGGCAGGGATAATATCATTGTCCAGCCGATCACCGACCATCACGCTTTCCTCGGCACAGCACCCTGCGATTTCAAATGCTCTTTCAAAAATTTTCTTGTTCGGTTTGGCATATCCGATTTCTGCGGATGCAGCAATCACGCCAAAGAATTTCCGTAAGCCCCAAAGCTCTAGGCGTTCGGCTGTTCCAGAACTCTGATTTGCGATAATCCCAAGTTGATACCCTTTACCACAGAGAGCAACCAGTGTGTCGTGTGCATCTGAGTAGGGAACTTCATTTTCCGGGTGCCACGGCGTTTTCGTTAATCCAAAATGCTTGATCGCGGCAGAATTGCCATCAAGACCTTGCTTTGCGAAAGCAATACGGGCATTGTCAAATTCCTGAAAGGTGATACTGGTGCCGGAAATCATATCTCGTACCCGATGATCGTAGGCGGCTGCTTCATCAACGAGTGTCGAGCCGACGTCAAAGAAAATCCACTGAGCCATGTGAAATCCCCTTTGCTTGTGCTAGTTCATGTTCCAGCACATCTGCAAAGCGCTGTATCGGCACTGCAAGTGTTTCTGCATAGTCAAAGGTCAGTTTATCCTCCTTATATTTCAGCGGATTTCTGCGAACTCTTAACGCATATTGCATTGCGTCTGCATCGGGGCAAAGATTATTTCCCAATGCCCATTCTGCGGCAGCGGTCTTTGCGATGATCCTGCCGGTGCGAAGGGTATAAATGCACCGTACAATATCCAGCAGCCAGCCAAATGTGTAGAAGCTCCGTCCGGTGCTCTGTGCATATTGTCTGATTGTTTCATAGTGGTGTTTCACATCGGCATACAGCTCTTTGAAAGCGGGATAATTCAAGATGTTTCTAATATCCGCCCCATACAAAAGAACGCCGCTCTCGACCAGCTCTGCCATGCAAAAGCTGTCAAACACATAACGGTCGGTAACTCTTTCTCCGCTGGTTCCCCAATATACGACCCGGTCAGCCGCACCTGAAAGGAACGCATCTAACGTGAGCATACCGCCTTCAAAGGAACGGTAATAGAGGTTGCCCGGCTCATCTGCAAGCATCGCTTGCCGAAGTCCCACAAGCGATTGTGCCTGTCCCTCACTCATTTGGCTATCCGTCAGAACGAGAATATCAATATCACTCCATCCCAATTTGAAATCATCTAGGACGGATGAGCCATACAAATAAATCGACGGCTTAACATCTGAAAGAATACTACTGATTTCGCGAACCATCTTATCTATTGCACATTGCACAACATTTCGCCTCCATTCATTCCAGTCTGTCCGAAGGAATAAACTTGTTGACCGCTGTCCATATTGGACACAAAAGACAATAAATTCTCCCTCCGGCAAACCTCTCGCTCGCCTGTGTGTACACACATTATATCACAAAGATAGCCGCGTTTTCAATAGGACTCGCAGAAGTTATCATCCTAATAATGTAACTTTTCTGTGAGCATAAGCCGATTTGATGTTTTTTACGTTGCCGGACATACTCCACATTGAAATACCTACCTATCGGTTTTACCGTTTTGTGGTGTAATTAACGCAATCGCAAATATTCATGCTCATCAGGGAACGATATTCATCATAGCGTGATTTGCTGTTTCGTGGGGGTTTACCACGAGAATGGCAACTACTTCACCCGTTTCACTATCCTTGTCTTACAGAGCAGAAAACAAGCGTTTTTCGACCCTTAAACGCACGAAAACAGGCGACATCCAACCGAAGTTGAATGTCGCCTGTTTTGTCCAATCCTGTTTCGCAGTTGCCGATTTCGTAATTTTCTCAAATTACTGTCTTATCGGCACACGCCTCTACCCTGTGCGTTTTTTCGAAGAAATGCAAAAGCATGCATTCAGCTCACGTCAATTTTCGCCGCAAATGTGGAAAGATCCGTATATCGGGAAATATAAATACGATTGATGCGGTACGGATCATCCGACGTATGATACACACCGCCATTCATTTTCAGGCCGTATGTGTAATAATCCCCAATAACATTCAGCGTAGTGTTGGAATACTTCCCCGTCGGATAACAGAGAACAAACGGTTGTTTCCCGGTAATACGCATTAGTTTCAGCTGTGAATCCGCCATTTCACGCCGCGTGTCCTCTTCGTTCAAAGTACTCAGATCCGGATGCGTGTCGGTATGACTTTGAATGGAAACCAGTCCGGACTGCGACATTTCCGCGATCATATCCGCTGTGAGATAAAGGTCATTTCCAATGGCGTTCGTAATCACGAAAACCGTAGCTTTCGCATCATATTTTTGCAAAAGCGGAAACAATTCCGTATAATTATCTCGATAACCATCGTCAAACGTCAGCATGACAGGCTTTTCAATTTCATCAATGCGCGGGAGATCTTCAAACGTAACGGTTGTATAACCATTTTCCTGCAAATATGACAGCTGTTTTTCCATTTCTTCCGGGCTGACAAAAAGTTCCGCAGATCCCCAAGTATCATCACTGACCGCGTGATACATTAAAATGGGAACACGGACATCCTCCGGAATCTCATCTTCCCACACACCTCGTGTTATATACACGGTTCTGGTTTCCGCATCTGTATAATACCCCATTCGCAGTGCCGACATAACATCCTCTATGGGAACAAAAATCGTACCGTTTTCACAAAATACCTCTGCTTGCAAAGGAAAAGACGTGCCGTCTTCGTGCGCATGGGCGGAACCGACCGCCATACGCAGGCAGCGCGTCCCAAAGCGCAGCGTAATCCGTCTGCTGGATGTGTCAAACAGGCATTGCGCGCCGATTGTACGCGTCACATCAGACAATGCCACAGTCGCTACACCATCCACCGGCACAATTCCATACGTAAAATCAACTTCCTGCCCGTCGTAATAAATCTTGACAGTCTCTGATTCCACGGCTCTGATCACAGGCAACACAGAACCAAACAACACCAACGCCGCTATCACAGCGCAAAGCATTTTTCTCATATTAACGCTCCATAATTATCGATTTTGTCCTGCTATTGAAATTATTATATGCGATTTTTCTGGTTTTTACAAGTATTCGAACGCCACTCGTCGATTTTTTAAGAAGTTTTTCTTTTTTTATTCGATAAGAACTCTTTAACAGGAAAAGAAATCATCAATTTCCAAAATCCACCTTGCTTAAAATCCTTTTAAGAATCCGGCATGTTCTTGATTTTTTAAAAATTGCACCCTATAATAGAATCATAATTCGAGATGTTCGCGCGAATCTACATCATTTTTTATGGATTTTGTGAAGGATTTTTATGACTGATAAAACAAACCGCTCACGGCGGCACACTTTTTTATTGAGGTTAGTTACTGCGCTCCTTACCGTTTCCGTCACGCTCTTTCTTGCGCTGATGGTCTAC
>CALWBW010000077.1 GCA_944376195.1 uncultured Clostridia bacterium
GAAACCCCTTGAAATCAGGGCTTTCTGGCAAAAAGAAAGAACCGCAACCTTGATACGCATTGTATCAAAATTGCGGTGCTTCTTTGGTGGAGGCGAGGGGAGTTGAACCCCTGTCCGAAAACACGTCCCCATGGGCTTCTCCGGGCGCAGACGATCTATTCACATTCCCTCTGCCGTGCGCCGCTCGTCAGGCTCACGGTTTCAGTAGCTTCATTGTGCATGGCGCGCTCAAAGCTTTGCGCGCTCACGTGCACCACTTAGTCACGCCCACATCCCGGGCCGTGGTCCTCCCGGGCAGGACGGCTGCGTTAGTTACGCAGCAACAAGTTCAGTATTATCGTTACTTAATTTATAAGTTGCAGTTTTTGAAGCGGCCCGCCCCGCTGCCCGCTGCCCATGTATCGGCATCCCCGTCGAAACCGGTACGCCCCCATGGTCAATTCAGTATACCCAACTTGCTGACAATGTTATTCCTCTTTCCAACGGTATTTTTTATTATACCATGTTCCGAAAAAGAGCGCAAGCAGGAGATTTTATGGGGACGGGGATAAAACACGGCTCAAATTTTTCCGCAGTTCGTTTCTTCGTGCAGTTCGGTGACAGGAGCTTCATCCAATACTTTATATAAAAATTGAATGGCTTCCTCCATATCAATGCCGTTATGCCCCTTTTCCGGATTATAATGGAGGAGAATCTCCATGTCGTGATATTCTCTGATGGAAGCCATGGCCTCCGCTGCCTTTAAGAAAGGAACCAGCTGTGTGGAATTGTCCGCTTTCGAACAGAGATTTACATGCAGATAAATTTTGGGGACATAATGATGCTTTTCAAAGGCGTCCAGCACACTGAACCGTTCTCTGAAGGATAGGGCCGCACCGATATTGTCAAAGGAGAAGGTGACGACGGAATCCAGCGCATCTTTGAAAATCCAGTTCCGGATGTCAAGCTGCGCATTGTCCGCCACCACTTTGGCTCCTTTTAAATAAATTCCCATTATGATAGAAAGGTAACCGCCGGCCGATGTGCCGTAGATCACGGTGTCTTCTAAGCGGATTCCCATTTTTCCAATCAGTTTTTTCAAGATCAGGCTGCTGTTCTCTAAATAATAGTCTTCGTTTTTGCCGATTCCCCAACCAATTTGCAGATATCTGTTGAGATAAAACGTGGGATCCATGCAAAAGACGGAAGATGTTTTCAAAATTTTTGCCCAACTGTGGCGCTGAAATACTGGCACGGAAACGTTCCCATCCGCAATCGCCCCGTTGTTGAAAACAAGGAGTTGGTCGGAATTCCTTCGGCGGTGAATCAGATATTCATAGGGAACGTCGTTTTTGATGACGCGCAGGATATACATGCAGTCATTCCGGACTTCGTAGGAGTCCAATTCGTAGTCATGAATGGTGATTTCCGGATACGGCAGTTTTTTCATTTTTGTACCGGCATTTGTACGTTGTATGACCTCTTCAATCAAATTGACGGTTTTCTCGACCTCTGTCCGGATGTCGTACTCGTTGCCGATGGAAAAAGACGCCTGGTATCCGTCATATTTGTTGAGATATCGGAGCAGAACGGAGGCAAGCTCCTTTTCATCGTAATCAATGAGATCGCCGCAGTGATAATGCTCCATCAGTTCTTTTGCCACCCCCACGTCCGTTGAAATGACAGGCGTATGCAATAGGACGCTTTCTACCAGGACGAGACTGAATCCTTCACTGAGCGATGTCAGTACGGTGGCCGCGCTGTTTTTGATATAGGGATACGGGTTTTCCATAAACCCGAGGATTTTTACGTTTTCCTCTAAGCCATTTTCGTCAATATAGGCTTGAAGTTTCGGCCTGTCTTCCCCTTCGCCCAATAAATAGACGACAAAATCATCACGCTGTTTTTTCACTTCCCGCGCCGCTTTTAACAGCAATATTTGATTTTTGTTATAATCCAGGCGGCCAAGCGTAGTAAAGAGCGTTTTATCCGGCAGATCAACTTTTTCCTCGCTGAGCAGCAGGATTTTTTCACTGTCGACGGAGTTTGAAATTTTTACGACATTTTCCGTGATTCCAAAGAGGTCCGCCAGCGTGTTCTGGACGACGTCTGAAATAACGGCAATGGCGTCAAAACATTTCAGCACGTTTGCCTGCATGTCATATTCCTGTTTTACCTGTTTATATTGCTGCGTGCCTTTTTCAAACCCTCTGTAATCCAGTTCGCGCATATCGCCTCGGATCCAGAGAATTTTGGAACCTCCCTTGAGATAGGACGCAAAATAGGAGGGCGCATTGTGATTACAGGCAATGATGCAATCGTATTTTTCCTGGATCCGTTTGTTGAATTGCAGGGGGTTGGCCAGCAGCGCGTAATACGCTTCGAAAGCTTTCTGCTCGTCAAAAGACTCCGCGGTGTAGTCAATCAGGGAATCCAGGACTTTTATATGATGATGAAAAATAGAATTATTTGCATTCTTAAAAAGAGGCAGAACGTGGATCTCATATTTGGTCTGGTCCATACGGTTTAGGACGTCTGCCAGCGATTTCTCCGTACCGTAGCCGTAAGAAACACTCCATGTGATGAACAGTAGTTTTTTCACGCAATCACCTCGGTACCAAGTATATGGGGAAAGGGGTAGCCGCGTGAAAGGTTTCCTTTGAGGAACTGCGGGGACGCTTTGTGCATAAACTGGGAGGTAGCACATAGGGGATTGACAGGAGGTGCGAAATATGCGCAAGTTTTGGAAAGCAGCCGGTAATTTAAATGTTGTTGATCGGTTTTTACTGATTTATATGGGGATTCTGTTTTTTTATATGGGGTTTCAATTGTTTAGCGGCGCTTTCGCTTTCCGGGACACCGGTACCATTGACATCATTGTCAGAACTTCCGCCGCCTCGATTTTTGGATATTTTATCAGCGGCAGTGTGATAAATCCGTCGGCGCCGACGGGCTCAAGCGCAGTGGCTTCCCGCAGCTTGGAAGAACCGGGAAAGGCAACCGTGCAGCCCCCTGCCGGACGGGCGGAAGCACAAATTGGATTTGATATTTCCGCAGATACGCCGCCTAAAATACCGGGAGCCGGCATTGTGACAGAGACACTGCCTGCGGTCGGAAAGGGCAAAAAAACACAGGTGGTTCTGGTTTCGATTATTGGGTTGGCGTCTCTGGTCATCTTGCTTTGGACGCAAAATTATCAGGATATCACGACGGAACTGACGGCGATTCGTTCTCAGCTTCGGGATTTTGTCTCTGCTTGCATTGGATTTTTAATCAGCTGCGGAAAAAGCATGTCAAATTAAAGTACGCCGAAAAAGGGAAACGCATCGCGGCCGGTAAAAAGCCCGTGTGCGTTTTTTTCTTGGATTGAGCGGCAAATATAGAGTTCAAAAATCAAGGAATCTTTGGCGTCGGAGAATTAGATCTTGACAAAAACCTATCACAGGCAGAAAATCAAAAGTACCATACCGCATGGGAAACGAAAGACAAGGGATTGGTTCTGAACTGATAAAGAAATACATCGAGGTGTATCCGAATCCAGAATGAGTCCTTGAAACCATTCCCGGAAGAGTGTATTCGTCAACTACGCCCCAGCAGAGATCGCCGGATGAAAACAAAAAAGACGAGTGTTCTTACAGCTTTTCAAATGCTATAAGAACACTCGCCATGGTGCGCGAGGCGGGACTTGAACCCGCACGT
>CALWBW010000078.1 GCA_944376195.1 uncultured Clostridia bacterium
TGGGCGTTGTTCCTGGTGCAATTTTGATACCACGCCGCCGCCCTCCCGGCGGGACCGGGCGCGGCGTTTTTGTATAATGTGTACTCCTTTTATCGGAAAACACACGGCACAGGTCAATTTGTGAAACAAACACATCAGCCTTGTCATATCATAAGAACGCTGCTATACTGAATTCGGTACGGTGCAGCAAGTCTGTTGTGTAGGTGGTCGCATCACCTGCGCAGGTAAGCGGGAGGGTCCAGCTTCCGCTTACTGCCGTGCTGTTTTTTGTGCTTATAATACGAATTGTATAGAAACGTGAGCGTATAACCATTCGGCGTTTCGTTCGCATGGCTCACTGCATGCGCGTTTTACCCGGAACGCCCGGGCGAGCAGGCAGAATTCATTCCGGCACAATTTCGCACGGCCTGCCTGTGCGCAAAAGTTCCCATGTGCCCAAGGAATGGAATTTCTTATTTTGCCTGACGAAGCCCCTCATGCAGAATGTTTTTGGCGGCATTAAGATCCCGCTGCATTTGCGTTCCACATTGTGGGCAACGAAAAACGGAGAATGTCAAGGGAAGTTTGCCAAGATGTGCACCGCATGCCGAGCAAATTTGCGAGCTCGGATAATAGCGGTCGACTCGTACGACACGTTTTCCCTGCATGATAGCTTTACTTTGCAGCTTTTGCAAAAAGGCGGGGTACTGATTATCTTCTATTTTGGGGGTAAGGCGAGGATTTTGACGCTTCATACCCACAAAATCCAGATTTTCGGTAGCAATGAGGTCGTGATTCTGCAGGAGACGCTTAGATTGTTTGTACTGCCAATCACGACGCTGATTTTGAGTATGTCGGTCCAACTTGGCCAGTTTGGCGCGCAGAGCACGCCAGCGCCGGCTGCCGGCGTGTGCACGGGACAGGGCTTGCTGCAAGGCTTCCCGTTTGGGTTTGGATTTTGCCGCGAATCCGGGATATTCGGCACTGTGACCATTAGAGTCACGGTATAGACCGTCTTGTGCGTAATCCAGACCGATGGCCCGGTCATAGAGTACAGGCGTGATAGGGGCCGGCAATTTTGCCGTGTACACGATAAGTATATGCGCGTAGTAGCGCCCTTCATAGGTGCTGTAAAAGATTTGGCCGCTGAGTGCTTTTGCACCGGCCGGGAGCGGGCGATGAGTATCGCGCAGGATTGTCCCGATAGTGGGAACAACAATATGGAATTCGCTGACCGCCATTGTTTTGAAATAGAAGCAGCGCTGATTCCGTGTGACCGGGCGCAAATAAATCTTGTTGAAACTTCCCTGCCATAGTTTTTGCACTGCCTGGTACAGTTCCTTTCGGGTGTGATCCAGGGAGCCTTGGTAGTCGATACCGGGGCAGGAAATACTATATTGGCGAATAGCCGTTTCTGCATCGCTTTTGTGGGCTCGTTTCCCATACAACTCGTTAATGCAGAGTGCCATGGCATTGTAATTTTTATCTTCAAAGTCAAACCGCTCGGCAAGCATAGCCTGCTGCTCGGCGGTAGGATAGAGGCGATATACATAGGTCCGATACAGGACCGTTTCCAATTGATTCATAAAGAGTAGTCCTCCACTTGTGTTTTGAAATTGTGTGTTGTACAATGGAGGCAGGAAATCGTGACGCAAAAATGATTTTCCTGCCGAGCGCAGATCCATGTTGCCGCATGGGTTTGCGCTATTTTCTTTTTTTGATACTTTCTGGTCCAATACTTGGGGTCATGACCGCAATCACGGCGCATATGCAATGCAAGCGTGTCGGTCGAATTCATTGGGAACTGAAAATAGATATAAGCAGACATTTTCATAAAGCACACCTTTCCGGGCGTAATGCCCTTTATCAAAAAGAAAAATAAACAGGAGCAACATAACCATCTGACGGCAAAGCCGGGGTTGCCGGTATGAAGGCGATTCAGATGAATGGGAACATTCAAACGGTCAAGAATAAATACTTTCATGGTACTATCTCCTTTTTGTAACTGCTGAGTTGTTTTCGTAACTCTATGGTTTAATTATATCTCGAAAAGTTTCTTTTGTCAACTACTTTATTCAGTTTTTAATTACTTTTTTCAGCCGAAAGATTGACTTTGTGTACTTCTGAAGGTATACTGTTAAAAAGGAAAAGGATGGTGTTATCGATGGCAATGACAGAGAAAATTAAAATTGCTCTCATAAAAAAGGGAATGTCGGTAAAAGATCTTGCTGCCAGCCTAGGGTGCACCTCACAGAATATCAGCGGAAAATTCAAGCGCGATAATTTTAGTGAAAAAGAGCTGCAGGAAATTGCTGACGCGATGGGCTGCGAGTTCCGCGGATTGTTTATCGATAAAGAAACCGGCGAAGAAATTTGAAACGGTGTTTTTTATGATGGCGCATTTATGAAACCTAAAAGCAAAGCCCCCAACCTTTGACGATGGCCGACAAAGGTTGGGGGCTTATTCTGTGATGGGTTTATTCTTTCGGAAGGCAATTTTTTATGTATTGTTGAACATCAAAAGGGACAAGTTTACTATCTCCGCGTAAATACAAAGGATGATGCGGATGCCCTTTTTTAGAATGAGGACCTGCGCTGTTCCAACAAGCATGGAACTCTTGCCCCAAAAGAAGCATATCGCGTAGACAGGAGGAAAGATAGGGACGCTTTTCAATAAGCGTTCCCCAAGCGGCCCAAATGGAAGGCGAATCGGACTTGGTTTGAGACAGGGCCCACCGAAAAGCGTTCATGTTTTCTCGATGAAGTATCGCGTTACATTTCGGATCCAAATCGTCCGGCTGTGTAGCGCGTTGAGCGTACACATTAAACATGATAAAACTATCAAAGCCGTTGGCAACAGCAATTCTCTCTACGGATTTCATGGTGGGGTCCAGCATATTGGGGGTTGCCGTGGAAGGGTTGATGCCTACACAAATCAAAGGATTTTCGCCTACAGTACCTAAAACGTAGCGATAGTCACAGTATATAGGGGGAACGTATAACCA
>CALWBW010000079.1 GCA_944376195.1 uncultured Clostridia bacterium
ATTTCATACATCGAAAGACGCAGGATACACGCCACAATTCTGGAAATGCGTCCGAACTTCCAACCCACGCTGTAACGTTCAATATAAGTATCCAATTCCGCAAGGTGACGTTCGACACCCGCCGTCACACTGCGGATATAGGCCGTATCCCGTTCATCTGGAAACGTCTGATACAGCCGGTCTTCTCCTGAAAGTTCCGAAAACGTCTCCGCATTCAAACGTTTTGACAACAAAGACGCGCAATCCTCTCCTGTAAAATCCATTTCAAAGATGATGTGCAGCGCGAGTTCTCTTGCAGTTTTTCTGCTCATACCGGTTATGCGGGCTTATTCGCCCTTTTTCTCCTTCTCAAAACTGACGCCAGATACCGTGACGCGAATATTGCGCACCGTAAGTCCGGTCATAGATTCGACCGCCATTTTGATTTTCTGCTGCACTTTTAAAGCGGTCTGCGGGATTTTGACCCCGTATGCCATCTGGACACACAGTTCGACATCAACCACGCCCTCTTCAAATACGATGCGAACACCGCGTCCCATGCCCTTTTTTCCCCAACGCTCTGCAAAATCCAGTGCCGACGCGGACGTTACCGTCACGCCTTCCACCTCATTTGCCGCTATGGTAACAATCGATGCGACGACGTCCTCGGAGATCTTGACGTTACCCGTCCCCATGATCTTTTCTTCTTCTTTCATAAAAGTTCTCCTTTTCGCCGATAATAGCTTCCATCAAGCCGGACCGATCTGACGTTCATCTTGCAGACGGTCCGCTTCTTCCCTGTAGTATATCACAGTTTCCCGCCTGTTTCCACGGTTTTTTCACAATTCATTGTTTCAAAACCACATTTTCCTCTCCCATCAAACGCCGCATTTCCGAAAGAAACAACGCGTCATCTGAAACCGTGCGGGAAAGCCGGGACTTTGTTTTGGTTCTGTCATCGTAAAGCACCACGGGAATCGTACCAATAAAAATATTTGCAAGAGACTGTGCCCGGACCAACTTTCCGTCATTTTCAGCCGTAATGCGAATGAAAAGCTTTGACGGAACACGCTTTTCCTCGCCTGTACCGTTAGACGCTCCCCGATGGTACATATCCCCATTTCGGTTCCCAGACCGCATCCCCGCGAATCCCTCTTTTGATAACAGCGCAAGATCTTCACACTTTAACTTGGGTGCTTCCTCTTCACGTGCAGTGATTTGCGCACGCACCATTACGATTTCTCCTTCCCGGATGATCGCGGATGCGTTGGATAGCATTTTGGAAAAAATCATCATTTCCACGCTGCCAGTCAAATCTTCCAGCGTCGTATACGCCATCATGGAATTGGACTTGGTTGTTTTTAACCGGACCGGTCCCAAAATACCGGCGACAACCACATCGTCCCCGTCGTGATATCCACCGTCCTCCGCGCTCAGACGGGCCAGCGGTACTGCGCCGATCGCCTGCAATTCCTCCGTATGGCTCTCCAGCGGATGGCCGCTCATGTAAAGCCCGGTCACCTCTTTTTCCATAGAAAGAAGACGGCTGCGTTCAAATTCCGGAATATCCGGAAGCGCTGTTTCCGCAGCAGCGGCAGATTCGCCTTCCAGCATACCAAACATATCCAGCTGTCCTGCAAGATTGGTTCGGTTCGTTTGCGCGATTCCGGATAAGACTCGATCACACACAGCCATCAATTGCGCGCGCTTTACGCCAAAGCTGTCAAATGCTCCGGCCAAAATCAGGCTTTCCAACGCGCGGCGGTTCAAGTCCACGCCAAACATTCGCTCACAAAAATTTTTAAAACTCAAAAAGCGTCCATTCAGATCGCGTTCTTCTACCAGTTTTTCAATAAACGCGCGTCCCACATTCTTCACTGCCACCAATCCAAATCGGATACTTTGCCCCGCAACTGTAAAATCTCCGCGGGACTCATTTACATCCGGAGGCAGCACAGCAATCCCCAGCGCGCGGCATTCTGTAATGTAACCCACCATTTTTTCCGTAAAGCCCAACACGGAAGTCAGAAGCGCCGCCATATATTCACGCGGATAATGGCATTTTAAATAGGCAGTTTGATAGGAAATCAACGCATAGGCCACCGCGTGCCCTTTTGGGAATGCATAGCGTGCAAATTCCTGCATTTCTTCAAAAATAGACTCTGCTGCCGCCTGACTGACGCCATGTGCCATCGCGCCTTCCACAAACGCAGCATGTTCTTTTTCCAGAACGTCATATTTCTTCTTACTCATCGCGCGGCGTACAATGTCCGCGCGGCCCAGAGAATAGCCCGCCAATTTCCGGCAAATCGACATGACCTGTTCCTGATACACAATGCAGCCGTTTGTGACACACAGAATATCTTCCAGCAGCGGGTCTTTATAAGTAATTTTGGACGGATCGTTTCGACATTCAATAAAACGTGGGATAGAATCCATCGGTCCCGGACGATAGAGCGCAACTGCGGCTGTGATGTCCTCGATGGACTGCGGCTTCATCTGCATCATGAGGTTGGTCATACCCGCGCTTTCAATCTGAAAAATCCCGGAAGTTTTCCCCTGAGAAAGCATTTCATAGGTTTCCGGATCATCGTCCGGCACCTTATGAATATCAAAGTCGGGGAACCGCTCCCGAACCAGGCGCTGCGCGTCGTCCACAACCGTGACGTTCCGCAGTCCGAGAAAGTCCATCTTCAAAAGGCCCAGTTCCTCCAGCGTTACCATGCCGAACTGCGTGACAATCGTATCGTCGCTTCGCGACAGCGGTACATATTCATACACCGGCCGGTCGGTAATCACCACGCCGGCCGCATGAGT
>CALWBW010000080.1 GCA_944376195.1 uncultured Clostridia bacterium
CGCTGCTTCTGTGCGCCCATCTGGATACCGTCTCGCCTGGAAAGGGGATCTCCCCGGTTATCGAGGAGGGCGGCGCGGTCATCCGATCCCGGGGGGACACCATCCTGGGCGCAGACGACAAGTGCGGCGTGTCCGCCATCCTGGAGGCGCTCCAGACATTGCAGGAGGAGGGGATGCCCCACCGGCCTGTGGAGGTGCTGTTTACCATCTGTGAGGAGATCGGGCTGCTGGGATCGCGCCACGCCGATTACAGCCGCCTGCGCAGCAGGCAGGCGCTGGTTCTGGACAGCGGGCGCGTGGAAGAAATTATTAACGGCGCCCCCTCTATTGCGGGACTCCATGTGGAGGTTCTGGGGAAAAGCGCGCACGCGGCCGTCGAGCCGGAGCTTGGCGTCCACGCGCTGAACACAGCCGCGGCTGTGGTTGCGCGGATCCCCTGCGGCCGGGTGGATGAAGACACCGTGGTGAATACGGCGAATTTCATGTCGCCCGGGAGAATGAATATTATTCCGGACCGGGCCGCTTTTGACGTGGGGATCCGCAGTTTTAAAGAGGACAAACTGCAGGCGAAGATAAAAGAGGTGGAGCAGCTCCTGGGGGATGTCTGCGGGCAGACCGGGGCCAGATATACTTTGGAGGTAAATCAAGGCTATGGCGCGCTCCACGTTCCGGAAGACACTCCGCTGGTGACGGGACTGAAGGACTGCTGCCGCCGGTTGGGGATGGAGCCCCGGACGACGCAGATATTCGGCGGGTCTGACGCGTCGTGGCTGTTTTCCAACGGGATCGACGCGGTAAACATTGGAGCCGGCATGCACAAGGTTCACTCCACCGGGGAGTTTTTATCCGTGGAGGAGATGGAGCGGGCGGTACGGCTTTTGCTTGAGATGCTCCGGCCGTAAGTTCACTGTGATTTCGATGGTATCCAGCTGGAGACTATGGAAATATATAACATTTAAGTACCGATTGCGAAAGTAGCGACGAAAAGCGACGGAAAGCGCAACGGAAATTCAGGAAGAGGTGAATAGGGAAAAAGAGCACACCAATTACACCCACACGAATGAGGGCTGATAGGGAGTATCAAAGTAAAGGGGGTAGTTAAGCAATAAGGCGGCGAATACGTCGGAACAGGCGCTGTTCATGAATTGCGTTTGCTAAGATAACGGATAAAAGCTGAACAATTCCAGCGAGAAAAACATCGGCTTTTGTGGTTATGGCGTTAAAGGTTCTTCGCTGTTCCACACCCAGGACATATTTGAAGGAACCAATAGAACGCTCAATGGCCGTACGCCTGGCATACCATGCATCCCACTCCGGAGAGCCACGTAGGATGCCAGGATATAAGCGTTTGTCGGCATCCGGATAAATGTAAACACAGCGTCCATATTTAGAGGTGGTGCAAGGATTTTCACAGTTGCACCGGAGGGAGCGGCCATGAACCGAGGTTATAACATAAGAAGTCTTTGGGCAGACAAATTTAAAGCGTTTGGATCGGTTTTTTCCACCGCAGACGCTGTGGAATTTTAGACGAACTCCATCGTGGGGACAAAGGGGGATACCGGAGTCATCCAGAAGGGGATCGTGCCTGGTGGCGGAATGGCGGCGGCTCATGGGAATGACAGCCCTTGAAAAGCCGTGTCCTCCCAACAGGGCGCGGTAAGTGTTATAGCTGTCGAACGCGGCGTCGCCCAGGAAGGTTGTGTAATGCAGAGAGGGATGAGCGTTGTTAAAGTCCCGAAGAACCGGGAGAAGCGTCTTGGAATCCGCGAGTTCCTTGTCTGCATCCGGATTGCTTGTGCGTTTACCGATTTGGATTTCAGGGTGAGCTTTTTTGAAATCATCATCAAAAAAGGCAATATGGCGCACAATTCCAAGGCCGTTGGTCAGGATGCCTGCTTTCAGCGCGTAACAAAAATGACCGTTGATATATTGCAGCTTTACTGCGGGATTTGCCGTAGCGCAGTCAGGAAGCAGTCCGTAGACTGCCCGGTATGGGTCGGTAGCCGGATTGAGTTTAACCAGACTTTTTGCCTGGCGAAATTTCGATGAGAAATATTTCGGGTTATTCTCCGCCACACAGCTTTCAACCCCGGTAGTATCGTAAATCAGGCTGTCGCCAAGTTCAGCGTCCATTTCCCGGCAGATCGGCTCCGTCAGTTCCACCAGCTGCTCAAAGACCTCTATGATATAAGGCAGGAAGTCTTGCTTAAATCTGGTGAGTTTCGCGGCGTCAGGCACTTTCTGAAACCCGCAGAATTTCCGCATTTCCCGACTGTGCCGAAGTGTGACCAGTAAAACGCTGTCATTCACATAGCCGAATATCTTTTGCAACACCAAACACTTCAAGAATGCCTCCAGAGGATACTTTCTTGGCCTGCCGGTATTCCGGTAAAACGCCATGTAAAATCTGGCCGGGACGATTGTATCCCAATCAATATGCTCGTCCAGCAGGCGGAACAGCTTCGGCTTATCGTCCTCCATGCTGGCGGCCACCGATCTATAGATGTCGAACAACGACATCTGCTCACATTTATTTTGCATGATTTTTCCTCCGGTTTTGGTCTGGTCACTTGTTGCTCTTCACTTCAATTATACCGCAAAACCGGAGGAAAATCAGGTGCTTTGTGAATCTGGGACACCTTGATTTTCAAGCATTTCCCAAGTTTCACAATCGGCACATATATATTGTACCGATTGCGAAAGTAGCGACGAAAAGCGACGGAAAGCGCAACGGAAATTCAGGAAGAGGTGAATAGGGAAAAAG
>CALWBW010000081.1 GCA_944376195.1 uncultured Clostridia bacterium
ATCGCGCTTGCGAAATAAGATTTTACTTGAAATTCCGGAATTGTCCTGGTTTACTGTGACAATTCGGGGATGTCATGCCGTGGTTGATGTACGGGAACGCGGCGACACACCGGAAGTACCGGATCTTTCACAGCCCGCAGATATTGTGGCGGATCGAACCGGCGTCATTACCATATTGCGTGTGTACCGGGGCGAAGAACAGGTTGAAGTCGGGACTATGGTGCAGGAAGGGGATCTGCTGGTTTCCGGTCTTGTACATTTGCGTTTGGATGAAAAGACGATGCTGACACACGCGACAGCGGATATTTACGCGAGAGTCTGGCACCAGGCAACCGCCGCAATTCCGCTGGACGGATATCAAAAAGTACGGACGGGAAGAAAAAGTGTGAGATATGCTTTGGCTTTGGGAAATTTTCGAATTAATTTTTATAAAAACGGTGGAAAACCGTTTGACAAATGTGATAAAATAAGTAACCGTTACGAAGTGAAATTGTCGGATGGATCGACGCTTCCGTTTGCGTTGATCCGTGAGACTTACTATGAATATGAGACCTATGCTGCTCCTTTGGATGAACAGGAACATGCGGCGATCCTTTCCGGTACGGTACAAGAAATGGTCAACCGGCAGGGAGAAGGAAGCGTCGTATCCGAACTGGGTCTTCGGGCCTGGGTGACGGATCGTGTGCTGTATGTCCGTGCAACGGGAGAAAGTGTGCAGAAAATCGGAGAAACAGTGCTCCGGGAATAACATGAGAGGGACGAATGGAACAAACAATTAATGTAGAACGAATGGAATACTTGATTAATGTGTTCGGCTCATTTGACGAAAACATTAAGATTATCGAGCGGGAGCTTGGCGTCCACGTCATTTACCGGGATACGGAAATTAAGGTAGTGGGAGACCCGGAACGGATTTTGTTGGCAACGAAAGTAGTGGAAGGGCTTCTGTCGATTGCGTCGCGTGGTGAAGCAATCAATTCCCAGACAGTCATGTATGTTATCAGTCTTGCGCGAGAAGGCAATACGGAACGGCTCGCGGAGCTTTCACGGGATGTTATTTGTGTTACAGCGCGCGGAAAGCCTGTCAAAGCCAAGACTTTGGGCCAAAAACGGATGGTGGATGCGATTCGGAAAAATACCGTTACAATCTGCGTGGGTCCTGCCGGTACCGGGAAGACCTATCTGGCCGTGGCGGCGGCGGTAACGGCTTTCCGGGAAAAACAAGTGAACCGTATCATCATCACGCGTCCGGCGGTGGAAGCCGGCGAACGATTGGGATTTTTGCCCGGCGACTTACAATCGAAGGTGGATCCCTATCTGCGTCCGCTTTACGATGCGCTTTTTGATTTGATGGGACCGGAAACTTACCGGAATTGTGTAGAACGCGGCAATATTGAAGTGGCGCCGCTGGCCTACATGCGTGGTCGTACGCTGGATGAATCTTTTATCATTCTGGATGAGGCGCAAAACACTACGCCGGAGCAGATGAAAATGTTTTTGACGCGTATCGGGTTTGGGTCCAAGGCGGTTGTAAATGGCGATGAGACGCAGGTCGACCTGCCGCTGGGGAAGGCCAGCGGCCTGAAGTCCGCGCTGAAAATTCTCGACCATGTGGAGGATATTGCAATCTGCCGTCTGACGGAGCGCGATGTCGTACGTCATGAACTGGTGCAGCGTATTATTCGCGCGTACGAGGAATACGAGAAGAAAGCGGGAAAACGCGAACCCGCAAAACGGTATACGGGGCGCATTCCAAAGAATAGCTGAGGTGGCATATGCCTTTTCATAAAATTGAAATCACAGGCGCCGACCGTAAAACGGCAAAGCTGATCCGGCGCTGCATCAAAGCGGCGCTGCGGTATGAGCGGATCCCATTCCGCGCAAAAGTGAATGTAACGGTGACGGATGACGCCGGAATTCGGGATTTGAACCGTGAACACCGCAATATCGATTCGCCGACGGATGTTTTGTCCTTTCCTCTCCTGGATTGGGTGGACGGGAAAGGCGAGATGCCGCAGCCGTGGGATTACGATCTGGATACCAAGTGTGTGGAACTTGGAGATGTGGTGATCTCTGCCGAACGTGCCCGTGCACAGGCGATAGAATTTGACCACAGTTTTGAGCGGGAGTGCGGATACTTGGTGGTGCATTCCATTTTGCATCTGCTTGGATATGACCACGTGGATGAGGGACCAAGAAAAGCGCTCATGCGCGGATTTGAAGAAGATATTATGTTACTGGCATTGGGAAAACCGAAGAAAAAGAAATTGGCGAAGGTTTGATCCTGCGTCAGAATAGTTTGAGGAGATCCCGGAGCGCAGCCGAAACGAACGCCGGGGAAATGAATACAGGGAGAAACAACATGCAGATTACAAAAACCGCGATGTTTTCCATAGTTGGCCGCCCAAATGTCGGGAAATCAACTCTTTTGAATGCATTAACCGGGGAGAAGATTGCCATTGTATCCGAAAAACCGCAGACGACGCGGAATCGGATCAGCGGTATCGTAAACCGCGCGGGGGTGCAGTACATTTTTATGGACACGCCGGGATTTCATAAACCGAAGAACAAGCTGGGCGATTTTATGGTCGGCGTGGTACATGAAACGGTGTCGGATACGGATGCGGCGGTTTTCGTAGTAGAACCGCGGGAACCGGGACGTCAGGAGCGGTCCTTCTGCTGGCGGGCGATATAGCCCCCGCAC
>CALWBW010000082.1 GCA_944376195.1 uncultured Clostridia bacterium
GTTTTCTACTTCTCGAAAAGCTGTTACTAAATGACCATCATAGACAAGTTTAAATACTAGCTAAATATATGTATAAAAATTTTATCATAACCAGCAAAATTTGTCAATCGTCAAACTCGTAAAGTTTAATCTTGATAATCATCCTATTCGGCTGCCGGGCTACGAATTTGAGAAATCAGGAACTTCTAAAAATAAAAGATTGTTCAGATTGCGATCCCCCAAAAAGTAGGCTTTCAATATTTGATCTTGCCTGTGAAATTCGAATATAAAACGAAAAAGAGCTGCAAGAAAACAGGAAGCAATCTCGCTACATTTGCGGATCACTTCCTGTTTTCTTGCAGATAAAATGAGGGAGGTGCCCCATCAAAAAAATTTGATGATGGAGCAGTATCTGTCTTAACCTTTTTTGTGCAATTACAACACCTATATACTTTTGTTGTCTACGTTCTGGGCGATACAGTTACAAACCGCTTCGGCTGCCTCAAAAGAAGTCATACCATGACCGCAAACTTTCTCATACATAGCTCTCGCAATCTTTTTGGGATTATCACTTCCGCACTCCCTGCAGCTCTCGGCTAATTTCTGTGTCGTATCGTCTGAGCCACGATTCAGAAGCCATGTTTCACAGCGTCTGGCAAATCCCGCTATCTCTTTATCCGGATAGGTCTCTACCGTTGCTTCAAAGTCCAGCAAGCACTCCACCAGAATATGCTGCAGTCCAGTCTTTTCCAACGCCGCCTGGATTTTTTCAGGCGCGATCTGACTGCTTGAAATAGACGAAGCTGATATGGAATAATTAAATATCTGATTCCGCATTTTCATCATCCTCTTTCTTTGCAAGTTTTTTCAAATCTTTATTGTCGGCTCCACGAATCTCCCACTGATTGGTGATAAAATTGACATACGGTTTACGGCGGATTGTTTTTTCACCTTGCTTAAAATTGTCTTTTTCAGGTTGTCCATCGGAATCAAACTCGATTTCCCGCATTTGAACCGTCTTTTCCGTAACTGCAATAACCTGATAGGCCGCCAGATAACGTCCTGAACCGTGCGGATCCCAGACCAGTATATCACCTTTTTCATATGGGTGCAGTTCCGTATCTTCCGTCGGTGTTTCCGCTTGGTCAGAAATAATTCTTTCAATCTCCATACAGTACCGGTTTTCCACCAAGCTCTTCCCATCCAATTGTAGCCTCCGAGATACAGCCGTCATTCCGCACATAGATACCGAAGACAATCTCATCTATGATATCGGCTCTCGGTATATCCCGATAATCCATTCTGGAAAAACAGGTAAAGCCATAATAGGCGTTTTCCGGCAGCTCCAGCGAAAGGTCCGGTTTCTCCCCGGGTTCTTTCAACAGGGTTTCCGCCGACGCGATGAGATCGTCAATTTCATACCGGTTGGCTGTACGCAGGTGTTCCGCCAGATGGTACAGGCGCTGCAGGATATCTTCCGTTTCGTAAAGCTCTTTCTGTTTATCCACGGATAAACTCTCAAAAACTGAAGGCTCCTGAAGCACGTCCAGTATCTGCAGCGTAAGGCCAAGCTCTCCGGAGATTTTTGCAAGCGGTTCCTCGCTATGAAGTAGCCGTTTCCGCAGCATATTCCGGCATTCCCTCTCCAGCTTTTTGGTGAGCATGTCATAGGTGATGGTTTCCGTCTTTTTGCCGTCGGACACCAGCATGTACCGGGAACTGGTCATATGCTCTCCCATGAACGCCATATAGATCCGCCCCGCAATGTACTGCATCCGGTCATAGGCTTCCGCGGTTTCCTCCAGGGTCTTTCCGGTCAGGAAAGGTACCTGCTCCCGCCTGCCGTTGTACTTATTTTGAATAAGCAGATCCGCCTGCAGATAAATCCCTTCATTGCCGCCCCATTGTGCGTAGCACCGGATATCCAGCATCTTGGGAAATTCCTCGTACCGGCTCTCGAAGCCAAACGATAGCTTCAGGTAGTCCTCCGGGCACAGATTTTCTTCTTTTAAGAACATCTCTACATCCCGAAAGACGTCCGCTGTCTTCCGCTGCCCTACATATCGTACCATGCCCTTTTTCTCCGGGTGGGGTTCCCAAATTTCCGTTTCAATTCTGCTCATCCTGACCGTCTCCTTCCAATTTTTCTTTTACAGGTTTCTCTTCCTTTTCCGCTGCGCATTCCAGCGCCTCATCCACTGCCGCTTCGTATGCAAAGACGTAGAAATTGTAGTCGTTCCACCTTACGATGAGACGGATATAAAATCTGAAATCCGAAGTTTCTACTTTCCCCGCATAATCTGTTGACTCGCTATAACGGTAAAGTATCTGTTTCTGCGGATTTTCTCTGCAATAGGCCGCCATGTCCTGGAAGCTCCGTAAAACCGGCGTGTGGGGATCCTCGCGGAATGCATTGATGACCTGATCGAGGGTTTCCCGGAATCTCTCTGTCTTTTTGCTGTCATCCTCCGGGAACCACGTCGTATAAAACTCATTGCCGCTTTTCCCAAAATCTCCCCGCACATAGCCAATCAGATGTTCCCGGCAGGGATCGTTCCCGTCC
>CALWBW010000083.1 GCA_944376195.1 uncultured Clostridia bacterium
GCAAGAGAACTTTCACAAAACCAACCCTTCCAAACCGCCGTTTATTACGGCTTTTTTAGAAATAGTATAGCAGATTTTGCGTAAAATGTAAAATAAAAAGATGCGAACAGATTTTTCAGAAACAGGATATTTCTAATCGGAAGGAGGGGAAAACAGGCGGGTTTGGACAAAACGCTATATCAGTTTGAAAATCTTTGAAGTAATGACGAAATTTATCGCACAAAAAAATCGCCGCAAGCAAATACCTGCGGCGAACTGGCGCGCCCGGAGGGACTCGAACCCCCAACCGCCGGAACCGGAATCCGATGCTCTATCCATTGAGCCACGGGCGCACAAAACTATCTTACGGGATGTTTTCCCATAACAGTGGATAGTATACCACAAAGAAAAAAGTTTGTAAAGAGGGAAGTGCTTTTTTGGATTGGGATTGACGGAAGTAATTTGGAGTGATAAAATAAAAAGGTCTTATGTTTCGCTACATGAAAAGAGTAAGAGGTGCACTATGAAAGACAAAACCTTGGTAATGATTCCTGGCCCGACGCCGGTTTCCCGTCCGATCCAGGAAGAAATGGGGAGAGAAATTCAGGCATTTGGCGACCCGCGTTTTGTTGCGGATTATAAGAGCGTCATTGATGATCTTGGTCAGCTTTTCGGTTGCGATGGCAAGACGTTTGTCATCGCGGGTACTGGAACGCTTGCCATGGAAATGGCGATTTCTAACGTTACAAAACGAGGCGACAGCATTCTGGTTGTCAGCCACGGCTATTTTGGCGACCGTTTTACCGACATCTGTATGCACAAGGGCCTGGATGTGGATGTACTTTCCGCAGAGTGGGGTCAGATTGTGCCGGTAGAAGTCATCCGTGCGAAACTTGCTTCCAAGAAATATGCGGCGATGACCGTATCCCATGTGGATACTGCCACAGGCGTGTGTGCGCCGATTGCGGAAATCGGTGAAATGATGAAGGAGTTCCCGGAAACAATTTATATTTTGGATGGCGTTGCGGCGACGGCAGGCGAGTATGCCAATTTGGCGGAAATGAATATTGACCTGATGTTTACGGCGTCTCAGAAGGCGTTTGGCGTGTGCCCCGGACTTTTCCTGCTGTGGGCCAATCAAAAGGTTCTTGCACGCCGTGCCGAACTTGGCATGATTCCCGAATATTATGTGGATTTTGAAAAATGGATTCCGATTATGGACGATCCTTCCAAATATTTTGCCACGCCTGCTATCAACTTGGTGTGGGCATTAAAGGAATCGGTGCGCCAGATCAAAGAAGAAGGCCTTCGCGCACGTTATGACCGCCATGTGAAAAATGCGCGTGCTATGCAGAAGGCGCTGGAAGCGCTGGGATTCCGTATCCTGGCAGTTCCGGAGCATCGTGCCGTTACGCTTTCCAACCTGGTGTATCCGGAGGGATTAAACGACGCGGAATTCCGTGCGGCATTGCTTGATGAGGGGATCATCGTAGCCGGCGGACTTGCTGCATATGCAGGACGGATGTTCCGACTGGGTCATATGGGCAATATTGATATCAACGACGAGGTAACGGCGCTTGGCGTCATTGAACGTGCGTTGAACCGCTGCGGCGTAAAAGTGGAGTACGGTAAGGCTGTTGGCATTTACATGGATGAGATGACCCGGTAATCACAATCCGCTCTTTTATAAAAACGACAAAAGCCCGACATAGTCGGGCTTTTGTTATTCCGGAAGCAGAGCTCCCTCTTGTTCTACATAAAGCCTGCCTGCCGCATCTTCGTAATAATATTCCGTCAAATTTTGATTGGAACCATACAAGAAAAAGCCTTCTGCTTCGCGGGCAGGGGAAAAAGATGCCGTGCCGGTTCCTTGTGTGAGCAGCCAATAAGCGCGCTCACAGCGTTGTTTCCACAAACGCTGGTAAGCGGTGTCTGAGAGGACTCTGCCGGAAAGATCAGAGACATTTTTGAGTTGATGTCGTTTACTCCATGTAATTCTTGCCTCAAAAAGTGCGCCGTTTGGCGTATCCGGGGCGGTTACGCTCCCATCTATCACGACAGGTATAGCTTTTACACCCATTCGATATGCGACGTATGCGCGCGTATGTCCATCGGTTAAACGTAAGCCATCGCCGAAATCAAAAACGGGAAGCGGAGGATAAGTACCGAGATCTGCCGGTTGAAACCATCTCAGTATGGAGTCGATCACCCGGCTGTTTAAATACAGCTGTGTGATGCCAAGCGAGAGAAGGTCGACTGAAAAAACATGATTGTTGTTCATATGTCAGTTCTCCTTTCAACACGGGCGCAGCTAAAGCTTTCCTATGGAAAACATCCTGGCGCATCACAACGACGGTTTGTGGATTCTGTACATAATTGAACATCATATAATCAATATACTGTCTGTTTACACAATTATTTTATCATGCTTTTTTGTTTCCGTCAATGGGTTGGCCGCTAAAAGGCATGACCGGATCTGATAGAACCTCCCCGACTGCGGGAAATTTCCGCAGTCGGGGAGGTTTTTACTTCCGCAG